>NZ_JAMZFY010000001.1:962452-1283269 GCF_025457605.1 Haloarcula laminariae
GAGTGCAACGTCGCCGAGGTCATCTACGGCGAGCCACGCGGCGAGGTGGTGCTGTGTTCGGCCCACGAGCCGGACTTCCTCTACTGGTTCCGCGAGGAGGGCGGCGACGAGTTCGCCGGCGACCTCGAACTCCAGGAGGCGTTCCACCAGTGGATTCTCGACGGGAACCGCGCGCCCGACGGCTACGAGGGGCTCGAACACGTCGACGAGGACCCCACGTCGCTCCCGGACGCCCCCGGCCGGAACGAGGCCATCCCCGGCTTCGAGGAGGAAATCGAGGGGATGGACGAGGACGACCTCGACGCGATGGACATCAACCTCGACGACCTCGACGTATGATATCCGTCGCCGTCGTCGACGCCGAGACGCCGGGCAACGTCGGCACCATCGCCCGGTCGATGAAGAACTTCGGCCTGTCGGAGCTGTTGCTCGTGAACCCGCCGGACCTCGACCCCGACGGGGAGGCCTACGGCTTCGCCGGACAGGCTCGGGAAGACATCCTGCCCGAGGCCCGCGAGGTGAGCTTCGACTATCTCGTCGAGAACTACCACACCGTCGCCTGCACCGCGACGACGAACGAGGACGACTCCAGCCACGTCCGCTACCCGGCGAAGACGCCGGCCGAACTGGCCGACTCCCTCGCCGGCGTCGAGGCCGACACCGTCATCGTCTTCGGCCGCGAGCGGGTCGGACTGACCAACGACGAGCTCGAACGCCTGGACGAGATCTGCTCGATTCCGGCCAGCGCCGACTATCCCGTCCTGAACCTCGGGCAGGCCGCGACCATCGTTCTCTACGAACTCCGCGAACTGACCGTCGCGCGCGACCAGCACCCCGAGGAGCTCCACGCCCGCGCCGACGAAGCGGCCGTCGAGGGGCTGTACGAGGAGTTCGGGAGCTTCCTCGACAGCATCGACCACCCCGAGGAGAAACGCCATCGCGTCCGCCGGCTCTTCCGTCGGCTGGTCGGTCGCGCCCATCCCACGGGTCGGGAGGCAAAGACCCTCCGGGGCGTGTTCCGGCGGGCCAGACAGAGAACCGAGCGCACCGAGGAGTGATACCGTCGGCTGTACGTGGGGATGTTAGCCAGGAGCGGCGCCAGCTTCCGCGATGTGACGGCCGCAGAATCAGGCCCGTTTCTGTATCTCCTCGCGCAGGACGGAACTGACCGTGTCGCCGTCGGCCTTCCCGCGGAGCGCCCCCATACACTCGCCCATCAGGCCCGAGAAGGCGCCCATCCCCTCCGCTTCGACCTGGTCGGCGTTGCGCTCGACGACCTCGGCGACGGCCTCCCGGACCTCGGACTCGTCGACGCCGCCCAGCCCCTCCTGTTCGACCGCCTGCTCGGCGGTGAGTTCGGGGTTCTCGGCCAGCGCCGACAGCAGGTCCTCGATGCCCTCGCGGGGCACGTCGCCGCCGTCGACGAGTTCGAGCGTCGCCCGCAGGTGGGCGTCGGTGAGGGCGTCGACGGGCACGTCGTCCCGGCGGAGCTCGGTCAGCGTCGACTCCAGCGTCCCGGCCGCGAGCGTCGCGTCGATTCCGTCCTCGACGACTGACTCGAACAGCGGCCACCGCTGGCCGTAGGCGACCTGCTCGGCCAGCCCCGAATCGAGGCCGTAGTCGGCCTCGTAGCGGTCGACTTTCTCGGTGAGTAGCTCCGGCATCTCGACCTCGCTGGCGTCGGGCTCGACCGGGGGAACGTCCGTCTCCGGGTACATCCGCGCCGCACCGGGGAGCGGCCGGAGATACCGGGACGTACCGTCCTGCAGGGCGTCGCGGGTCTCCTCGGGCACCCCCTCCATGGCCGTCTCGGCCCGCTCGACGACCGCCTCGATGGCCAGCTCCGCGGTGTGGGGGTCGTCCGCGACGAGGGCGACGGCGTCGTCGGGGTCGGCGCCGACCGCTTCCCGCAGCGCCTCGACCTCGCTCTCGGTGACGCCGTAGGCCGGCAGCTCGTCGGTGTGGAAGATGCCGCCGGCGCCGTGGCGCTTGGCGTGGTCGGAGAACTCGGTGCCCAGGCGACGGTCGGGCTGTATCTCCCGGCCGACCAGGCCGTCGAACCCTTCGAGCAGCACTGCCTGGACCGCCCCGCCGTCCGAGAGCGCGCCGCCGATGACGCCCGAGTCAGTCCCCTCGAACACGTCGGTCACGTCCCGGGGCTCGCCGACGGCGGCGTCGCGGTCGCCCAACTCCTCGGCGATGTCGACCAGTTCGACCTGCCGGCGGACCTCGTTGCGGACGAGGTCGTCGATGTCATCGAGGCTCTGGACGCCCTTCAGCTCGATACGGGCGCCCTCGGCGATGGAGACGTTGACGTCCTGGCGAATCGTCCCGAGGCCGCGCTTTACCTTCCCGGTCGAGCGCAGCAACATCCCGATGCGCTGGGCGGCCTCGCGGGCCTGTGCCGGCGAGCTGATGTCCGGCTTGGTGCCGATTTCGACCAGCGGGATGCCCAGCCGGTCGAGCGAGAACCGGACCCCCGAATCGGTCTCCTCGACGCGCTGGCAGGACTCCTCCTCCAGCAGCATGTCCTCGATGCCGACCGGCCCCTCGCTCGTGCTGATTTCGCCGTCGTTGGCGACCAGCATCGAGCGCTGGAACCCGGTGGTGTTGGAGCCGTCGACGACTATCTTCCGCATCACGTTCACCTGGTCGACGACGTTCATATCCATCAGCTGGCCGATCTCCATGGCCGTCTCCATGGCCTCGCGGTCGACCCGACCCGGCGGCTCGTCGTCCTCCTCGACGAGACAGGTGGTGTCGTAGGCGAGGTACTCGAACTCGCGGTCGACCATGCTCTCCTCCAGGGCGGCGTCGTCTATCTCGCCCAGCTCGCTCTTGGTCGGATGGAGGTATCTGGTGAAGGTGTGGTCGGCGGCCTCGGGTTCCCGCAGCTCGGTCGGACACGAACAGAACAGCTTGGTGGCCGTATCGAGCTGTTGGTGGATTTCCAGACCGGCTACGAGGCCAAGGTCCTCGTAGTCGAAATCGGCGTCAGTCATTATCGTCGTCTGCGGGACCGGGGGCCAAAAAACGCACCCTTCGGCGGCCGGTAGGGCCCGTCGGCGGCGTGTGTCTCGCCGACCGAGGGCGCGGCCGGCTAGCGAGCCGACCCGCACACACCGGCTGGCGGCGTTCTGGCCCTGTTGTGCTATATCGAACGCAGGCGATACGGCCGTTTGCCCCTACCTACTCGGAGGTATTCCGGCCCATGATGACGGCGTGTCCGTCCTGGTAGAGGGTGATGCGGAACCCCTCGTAACTGAACTCGACCACGCCCTGGGCTTCGGCGGGTGGGGGCGTGGAGTAGAGGTGCTCGATGAGGTGGTCAGCCCAGTTGTACAGCGGATTGAGTGTGTCCTGTTCGACGCCCTTGAGCTCGGCGACGGCGGTCACCAGTTCCGTCGTTGGGTCTTTCGTATCGTCCTCGAAAATGCTCCGGTGGTATACCTCCGCTTCGGACTCGCTGACATCGCCATGGCTGTGGGACATGTGATTTCACGATTGGGTGGACACAGAAAAACATCTATTATGTGTCACTTACTGACTCCGAACCGACTCGTTACCACTCACTCCACAGCGGGTAGGTAAGACGATGTTTCCGACGTAGTCTCTGCCGACGCTCCGCCGGACCGCGCTCTCGCGGACTCGGTTCGGCTACTCGTCGCCGAGTATGCCTCGCTCGGTCATCTTCGCCGGGTCAAGCACCTCGTCGACCTCGTCCTCGTCGAGGTACCCCTCTTCTAGGACGACCTCCCGGATGGTCTTGTCCTCGGCGAGGGCCTTCTTCGCCACCTTGCTCGCCTTGTCGTAGCCGATGGCCGGGTTCAGCGCCGTCGCCAGGGCCATCGACTGTTCGACACGCTCGGCGCAGTGGTCGGCGTCGGCTGCGAGCTTGGCAACGAACTTCTCGGCGAACACCTCCGACCCGTTGGCGATGAGCCGCGCCGACTGGAGGAAGTTCGAGGCCAGCACGGGCTTGTAGAGGTTGAGGTCGATCTGGCCCTCCGCGGCGCCGGCGGCGACGGCGGCGTCGTTGCCGACGACCTGCTTGTGGAGCTGGTTGACCGACTCGGCGACGACGGGGTTTATCTTCCCGGGCATGATGGAGGAGCCGGGCTGGTTCTCGGGCTGGTCGATTTCGCCCAGCCCGTTGCGCGGGCCGGAGGCCAGCAGGCGGAGGTCGTTGGCTATCTTGTTCAGCGAGCCCGCGACGGTGCGGAGCGCGCCGTGGGCCTCGTTCATCGCGTCGTGGGCTGCCTGGGCCTCGAAGTGGTTGTCCGCCTCGCGGAAGTTCAGGTCCGTCTCCTGACTGATGTACTCGGCGGCTTTCGCGGGGAAGTCGGGGTGGGTGTTCAGCCCCGTTCCGACGGCGGTCCCGCCCAGCGCGAGTTCGGCCAGGCGGCTGTGGGTGTCCTCGACGCGGGAGATGCCCTTCTCGACCTGCGTCCGATAGCCGGAGAACTCCTGGCCCAGCGTGATGGGCGTGGCGTCCTGGAGGTGGGTGCGGCCGGTCTTGACGACGGTGTCGAACTCGTCTTCCTTCTCGGCCAGCGCGTCCCGCAGCGTCTTCAGCGCGGGAACGACGTCCTTCTCGACGGCCTCCAGGCTGGCGACGTGCATCGCGGTCGGGATGACGTCGTTGCTGGACTGGCCGAAGTTGACGTGGTCGTTGGGGTGAATCTCGCGGGTCCCGATTTCCCCGCCGTAGATCTCGGTGGCGCGGTTGCTGATGACCTCGTTCGCGTTCATGTTCGAGGAGGTGCCCGACCCGGTCTGGAACACGTCGACCGGGAACTGGTCGTCGTGGTCGCCGGCGATGACCTCGTCGGCGGCTTCGACGATGCAGTCGGCCTTGTCCTCGGGAATCAGTTCGAGGTCCCGGTTCGCCTGCGCGGCGGCCTTCTTGACGATGCCGAGCGCGCGGACGAAGCGCCGCCCGAAGGTCACGTCGCTGATGGGGAAGTTCTCGATGGCCCGCTGTGTCTGGGCCCCCCAGTAGGCGTCAGCCGGCACCTGCATCTCCCCGAGACTGTCCTGTTCGGTTCTGAACTCGTCGCTCATGAGCGGGCGGTCGAACGCCTCGGCGTAAAAGCCACCGGTACGTACTGAGGGCCGACCGGAAGGGCGTCAACTACAGGCGGGACGGGTTGACGGGAAAACGCAGACCTCCCCGGCGAGGTCTCCGGCCGGACAAAATGTTGGTCTCTCCAGCAGTTTTATCGGCACAAGTGTCGACTCTGACCGTAATGAATCAGTACATTTCTCGGCGGGACGTGCTCCGAGCCGGAGCCGCGACTGTCGGGACCGGTGTCGCTGGGGGTCTCGCGGGCTGTGAACAGGCCGAACAGTTCACTGGCGGCGAAGATGACGCGGACGCTGAGCCGGCTGACGAGACCGAAACCGAGTCCGGAACTGACAGCGACACTGGTGGGACGGTCGCCCAATACTGGACGTGGCTTCCCCAACCGGACGCGTTCGACACTGGGCACTACTCTTTCGAATCTATCGACTACGGAGTAGTGCGGGACCACGAGTCGGAGTTTAATCCGGAAGTGTACGACAGCTACGCCGACAAGGCCCTGTTCAGCGAGCTCGAACTCGCTTTCGCCGACCTCGACCACGGCATCGAGATCGGCCCCGCCAGCGAAACCTCCCCCGCTATCGTCACCGGGAGCTTCTCCGCGGACGATATCGCCGACCGGCTTACCGAGCTGGGATACGCGGAGGGACCAACAGTCGGCGAGTACAGCGTTTACGGCGGCGACGCGGAGATCGGCGTCACGGACGGGACGCTGGTCTATGCGGAGAACGCCGCCGCGGACTACGTCCGGACACTCATCCGGACTAGAAACGGCGAACTGACCCGCTACACGGCGACGAGCGCTGACATGACATCGCTCGTCGAGCGATTCGGCTCAGAGACATTCGTCTACGGGAGCACGAACGATGCCTACACCGAAGCGGAGCACGATCCGGAGGGCGGCCAGTTCGCCGGACAGGTGGGGATCGGCTGGGGGGATACGGTGCGCGGAGAGACGACGAGCGTCGAGATAGCTATCCTGTTCGAAACAGTGGCCGATGTCGATATGGACGCTATCTCGCAGTACACCGACAGTGATCTGTTCGCGGCGTACGACAGCGTCTCCTCAGCACAGGACGGTCGCACGGCCGTCGTATCCGGCATCGTGCCGACTGATGAACTCTACAGTTAGACCCAGCGGTCCAGGCCGGTCTGGACCACGGACTCGTCGATGCGCTCGAAGCCCCGCCGGACCTCCTCGGGGTCGACCTCCCACTCGTCGGTGACGTACTCGCGGGCGGCGTCGAGGTCCGGGTCGATGTCGTCGGGAATCGCGTAGTTGTCGGTGACGGCCGGGTCGAGAAACAGCGACCGGATGCGGTCGGCGTGGTCGACGTGTTCCCCCCGCGCTTCCAGCACCGCAAAGAGGTCGCCGTGTTCGCGCAACAGCTTGATGGCGGTCTTGGGGCCGATACCCGAGATACCCTCGTTGAAGTCCGTCCCCATCAGGATGGCGGCGTCGACCAGCTGCTCCCAGGTGAGTCCGGTCGATTCGAGCGTGGCCTCGAAGTCCATGAGCTCGGGGTCACCGCTCGACGTGAGCTGGCGCAGAGTGTAGGGCGCGCCAAAGAGCAGGGCGTCGTAGTCCTCGGTCCCGACGTAGTCCACGTCGCCCTGTCGGGCCATGTAGGAGGCCTGCCCCTCGCCCTCCGCTGGGGCGTCCACGACGGGCACGTCCAGCCGCTCGAGCAGGCCGCGAGTCGTCTCGACAATCGTGTCCGTGAGCCGCTGTGTCCGGGAGTCGAGCTTGGCGACGCGGGTCGAATCGCCCGCTTCGCGGGCTTTCTCCAGTTCGTCCTCGTACTTCTCGCGCTGTTCGCGCCGCTTGGCGACCTCGTCGTCCTTGAGTTCGGTCACCGCGCCGTCGAAGACGAAGACGGGGGTGAGGTCGTGTTCGAAGAACTTCGGGAGCCCCTGGACGACGCCGATGAGGTTCGCCACCTCCTCGCCGTCGGCGGTGGTGTACTTGTGGTCGCTCGTGAACTTGACCGTCGTCGTGAGATACCGGTAGAGCCAGTTGTGCGCGTCGACGGCGACGACGCGCCCGTCTAACTCCTCAAAGGCCACGTCCTCGATGGCCGCAAGCGAGCGGAGGTCAGCGTTTCCCATTGTCGGCCGTAATGGGGACAGGCGCTTGAATCTCCCGGGACGGCCTCAGTCCGGCGCGTCGATCACGTCCGGCGGCTCGCTGTCCAGCTTCTCCGCCAGAAACGCTTCCTCGTCCCCGGAGAGGTCCCGCTGGCGGAACACCGCGAGCCCGTTTCGGTAGCGCTCGACGCTCCGGTCGCCCGGCCATTCGAGGGTGAGTTCGGCCAGCCCGGTCTCCTCCCCGGTGAAGGCGAAGCCGGCACGATAGGCCGCCTGGTACGAGAAGGGGTTGTTCACCCCGATAGTCAGCCGCTCGTAGCCGCGCTGGGCGGCCCGCTCGCGGACGAACCCCAGGAGCCGTGGGCCGAGCCCTTCCCCCTGCCGGTCCCGCCGGACGGTGATGTAGCGGACACACAGCGTGTCCGGGTCGGTCCGGTCGGCGTCGAAGGCCGCGGCGGCCACGACGCCGTCGTCGCCGACGACGGCCTTCCCCGTCGAGGTCATGACGAACTTGCCGGCGTAGGCGAACTCCCGGTAGTCCAGCCGGAGAGGGTGGTCGTCGTCGGGCCAGCCCAGCAGCGCGAACTCCATATCCCCCGTAGCGCCACCGGCCATGTAGTTCCCGCCCACTCGGGGCGACTCGTCCGGTCGCGAGCGCGGCGGAAAACGGGGCACCGAAGTACGAGGAGCGCTAACCCGGTGATATGAGCGTTGCGACGGCCGACCGGAGCCGCATCGACCTCTCCTCGAAGACGGCCCTCCTCGTGGCCGGTGACCTGGCTGCCATCTTCCTCTTCGTCGCCATCGGGGAGTACACCCACGGCTACAACCCGATCGTCGACTTCGGGCGCGTCGCCGGGACGTTCGCCCCGTTTCTCATCGGCTGGCTGCTTGTCGCCGGCGCCGCTGGGCTGTACGCCACGGACGCGCCGGGGACGCTGGCGAACGCGACGCTCGTGACGCTGCTCTGTTGGGTCGCTGCCGTCGCCGTCGCGCAGGGGCTCCGGGCCACGAGCGTCTTCCACGGCGGGGCCGCACTGACGTTCGCCGTAGTCTCGGTACTCGTCGGCGGCCTGCTCCTCACGCTGTGGCGTGTCGGCGTGACCCTGACGATAGGGCGGTAGTCGGCCGCAGAAACCGTCGCTTTCAGTCCGGTGGCCGGCCCGCGACGGCTACCGGAGGTCGGCTACGTCGAGGGACATCGACGACTGGATCCACGCCTGGTGGTTCTCCCGGTCGTAGATGACGAACTCCTCGTCACCGATGTTCAACTCGGCGTACCGGCGTGCCGGTTCCTCGCTTCGGGCGTCGTTCGTATCGTCCGTGGCGTTCGTACTCATTGGTGGCGCCGGGACAGACCCGGCTCACTCCCTCCGATGTCTGCTACCTTGTTACCGATTATAAGCACTCGGACCCAGTTATCATTCCATAAAATGACAGTGGCCGCTAGTAAACGGACAGCAGCGCGCAATTTCACTTTCTGAAAACGGGTGATAACGCGGAGACTGGGCCCGGTCACCTGTGTGTTCGGGGGGACAGTCCCCGTCCCGGTACGGTGTGACGACTGCGTCCCCCGTAGCGCCCGTCATGAGGCCAATAGCGTACGTTCGGACAGGGGACGACCGCTCTCAGGCCGCTCAACGTATTCTCATAACTTATGAAAATGCTGTACCGATTAGACAGAGGTAGTATCTAATGCCTATATAAAATCCTATGCAGTAATTACGCGAAACGCTTATGTACCCCTCTGCCATAGTATAATTCACACTTATGACGGGTTATTACGACATCGTTCTTGGACTTATCCCGCTCGCTATGGCCGGAATCACTGGTGTTCTCGTCTTCGCTGGCTTCGCACTGACGACCGCGATTCCGCTGGCGTCGGTCGTCGCCGTCGGTCTCATCGGCCACGCGATGTTCGTCAACGCCCCGGTCGACCCCGTCCCGACCGAGGCCGTCAAGTCGGACCCGACACAGACCGCAGACTGACCCGTCCCCCCGAACGCCGACGCGCTGTTCTCCGTTCGCCCATCGCCATTAAGGAGTAGTCCCGCCTACGGTCGGGCATGTCGACCGCCCTGTTTCTTTCGAGCGCCGAGATATCCGAGCTAGCTCACCCAACGGAGTACGTCGACCCGGTCCGTGCGGGCTACCGTGAACGCGGCCACGGCGCCCCCGCGGAACCCCGGACGACGCTGTTCAACGACGCGCCGGCCGGAATGCTGACCGGTTACCTCGCCGTCCTCCCGGAGACGGGCGCTATGGGCGGGTACACCTACGCCGCCGGCTTCGGCGAGCGGGACGCACATTTCGCCCTGCCGCTCTTCGACGCCGATTCGGGCGCCCCGCTGGCGCTGCTCGACGGCGCGAGCATGAACCCCCACAAGACGGGCGCGGCCGGCGCCGTCGGCGTGGACGCACTGGCGCCGGTCGACGCCTCGGACCTCGCCATAATCGGCAGCGGCACCCAGGCCCGCGGCCAGCTCCGGGCGACCGCGACGGTGCGGGACTTCGACCGCGTCGAGGTGTACTCGCCCACACAGTCCAACCGCCAGGAGTTCGCCGCCGAGATGAACGAGACCCTCGACGCCACGGTCGCCGCGGTCGCCTCCTCGGCCGCCGCGGTCGAGGGCGCCGACGTGGTCATCACGGCGACCAACGCCGCCGACCCCGTCTTCGACGGCGAGATGCTCGACCCGGGGACCCACGTCACCGCGATGGGACAGTACCACCCGGAGAAGCGCGAACTCGACGCCGCGACCATTGAGCGCGCGAAGTACGTCCCCGACCTCCGGGCCCGCGTCACACAGGACGCCGGGTCGTTCATCCACGCCATGGACGAGGGCGTCGTCGACGAGGACCACATCCACGGCGAGCTCGGCGAGGTGCTCGTCGGCGACGCCCCGGGACGGGAGTCGCCGGAAGACATCACGGTATTCGACTCGGGGGGCACCGCCATCGAGACCGTGGCTGCCGCGAAGATGCTGTACGACCGTGCCGTCGAGGAGGACGTGGGCGAGGAGATAGACTTCGCGCCCGCCAGCGAAGCGATGGACCGCTAGACGTACGGCGCCAGGCCGAGCGCCTCGACGAGGCCGATACCGGCCACTACCGCGCCCAGCAGGTAGCCCGCGATGGACCCGCCGTTCAACAGCGGCAGCCCCGCGTGGGCCCGCCCCTTGAGGACCAGCCAGAGCAACACCGCGAGGCCGAGGAAGGTCCCGACCATGGCCGTCACCGCCGGGAGCGGGATTCCCAGTACCGTCCGGACGCCCGCGGGCGCGAAGAAGGCGGCGCTGGCGACCAGGATGGCCGGGATGATGGCGTCGCCCAGGCCGATGAACAGCGCGTCCCGCTCCAGGGGCCCCTGGTCAATCTCGTCGTCGCCCTCCCGCTCCGTCTCGCTGTCGTCGACAGCCTCTGCTGCCACCGCGTCGTCGTTCGTCTCCGCCTCCTCGGCGGCCGGGTCCGGCGTCGTCGCGTCGAGAAACGAGTACGACAGCGACAGCGGAATCACGAGCACCACGGGGACCCTGAGGTCCATGACTCCCGAGGCGAGGGTCAGCATGTGTTCGGTGCCGTAGACGCTGATGGCGTCGTAGACGGCCAGCACCGAAAGCAACAGCAGCGCGGGGAGCACCCCGAAGCTGATACCGAAGAGGCCGGCCGCGGCAGCCCCCATCATCGCCCCGGCGGTGTCGATGACGTACCACTCGGGGTAGACGAGCAGCCCGACGCCAAGCAGTGTCGCCAGAGCGAGCGCGACGACGTTGAACCCGCCGACCACGAGCAGCGGCGGCACGACCAGGCGGAAGATGTACAGCGAGAGCCACGCGCTCGAAAAGACGATGACGCCCCGAATCAGCTGCTCGGCGTCGTATCTGAAGGCGAGCAACATCCCGGCCGTGGCCAGGAGGATGGCCCCGACGTAGACGACGCTGTTCGTCGGGTCCGACGGGTCCTCGACGGCCTGGTAGCCGGCGCTTTTGAACGGCTCGACCAGCGCGAGCGCGCCGACCTGGACGAACAGGAAGATGAGACCGATGAGCGTACACCCGGCGACGGCACGCCAGCGACTGTCCATGTCTTCCGTCACACAGGACCGGGTTTCAGCGTTACGGAGTCACGCGGCGGCTCACCGGGCGTACAGCGGCGCCCCCAGCAGCGCCGGGAGGTGGACGCCGCTCGCCGGCGAGACGGCCATGTACGGCCGCTCGACGGGTCCGAACACGTCGACGACCTCACCGACCGACGTGAGCTCGTCGTCGACCAGCGACGCGCCGATGTCCGCGTAGGTCCCGTCGGCCGCCCGGACCACGGCCAACCCCTGTGCGAGGCGTTCGACGGACCCGACGCGTCTCATTCGCGCAGCACCTGCATGTAGGCGGCGACGGCGCCCAGCAAATCCGTCTTCGTGGCGTCGTCGGCGTCCTTGACGACGACGCGCCCGCGCTGTTCGCGCTCGCGGGGATACGTCTTGTCCCGCTCGATGACGGCGTCGTAGCCCACCTGCTGGACCGCTTTCGCTATCTCGTCGACCGTCGGCTCTGTCACCGCCAGGTCTGTCGGGACGCGGCGCCCCTCGCTGCGCGAGCGGTCCGCGTCGAACGCGACCGGCCAGATGACGTTCTCAACCATGTCGGACAGTCGCCACCCCTGACTTATGTGCTTTTCCGACGGTTCCCGCGAGGATACACACTTACATGATTGTGCATACTACTGCCGGCTATATGGTCAACAAAGCCGTCCTCAGTCTCGCCGCAATCGTGCTGTTTGCCGTGTTCGGCACCGGCGTCTTGGTCGGTACGCAGATTGGGGGCCTCGGCGGGGGCGGGCCCGCCGAAACGGCCACCGAGTCGGGGCCACAGGCCACCGCCACGCCGGCGGAGGGCGACGCGCCGGCCACCGCGACTCCGACGGCGACGCCGACGGAGCCGTCGGACGACGGGCCAGAGCCGATTCCGGCACGCGAGTTCAACGAGCGAAACATCAGCGTCGCTATCATCGAGAACATCAACGACGCCCGCGAAGCCGAGGGGTTAGAACCGCTATCCACGACAGGCACAACGGCCGAGAACGTCCGGGCGATGGCGAGCGGTCATAGCGCCGCCATGGCGGAGGCCGGCGTAGCCAGACACACTATCGACGGGACCACCAGCGCCGACCGGTACAGACAAAACAACCTCTACGAGACCTGTCAGTTCCAGGTAGCAAGCTATATCCAAGATGCCGATAACAACGCTCTGGAGGTCGTCGGGCAGACCTACGCCGGCCAGGAGTACCCCGATAACGGGACCCAGAAGTTCAACGAAAACGACACGGCCGTCGCCAACGCACTGACCGAGGAGTGGCTCTCGACCCAACGCCAGCGGCTGTTCTACGAGAACGCCGAACGAATCGGTGCCGGAGTCAGCATCACCCGAACCGGGACCGTCTACGCGACCGTCAACGTCTGTTAGGTAGCGCTATCGCCGTTTTCGACGGACCTGTGAGACGACATCGCCCAGTCAGTTGGTCGTCGACAGTTCGATTGCCACCCGGAGCGGTCGCCATCGCAGGGCGCTTTCTCACCACTAATCGGGTGCCTGTCACAGGGAGACTGGCTCGGGACACCGGAGCGCGTCGACGCCCCGAGCGCTCGGGAACCGGCCAGCGGCCGTCGGCCTGGTCCTACACGTCACCGTCGCGTGTGCCGACTGTTGGGGTCGCCCCGCCGAATCTCCGTCGTCGGCTGTGGGTCGTATGTCCAGCGAACGCCGTCACCTTCTCGCGGCTGACCCCGTCCTCGCCGAACGTGCTGCCGTCTCCGACGGTGAGTTAGGGCGTCCATACCGGCGGTAGAGCCGTTACCGACAGTGTGCCCATCCCCACAACGGTCGCACTGCTGGTCACACTGACGCACAGACTCGTAGCGAAAAATACTGACGACAATCAGGCCGAGGTCGCGGTCGCGCTGGGCGTCGGGGTACCGGCGGGCGTCGCCGTCGCGTTGCCCGACGTGCTGTTGTCGGCGGCGTTGCTCGTTTCGTTTCCGCTGCTGTCACTCGACTGCTGGTCCTGGAGCCACTGGTTGTACTCGTCCTGTGGCATCACCTGGACGGTACCAAGCATCTGGGAGTGGCCCGAACCGCAGTACTCAGCACAGTATAGCTGGTAGGTCCCCGTCTCGGTCGGCACGGTCCGGAGGCGGTTGTACTGGCCCGGGAAGGCGTCGGCTTTCAGGCCGAGGCTGGGCACGTGGAACGCGTGGAGCCAGTCGTTCGAGGTGACCCGCAAGTTCACTTCCTGTTCGGCCGGCAATCGGAGCGTTCCGGTCGAGGACACGTCGGCCCCCTGGTCGAAGCTCGACCCGTTGTAGTAGAACGTCCAGCCGTAGCGGTACGCCTCGACCTGGATGTGTTCGACTTCCTCAGTCTGCAGCTGTGCCTGGTTGGTCGATTCGGCCGTCACGAACGGGCTGGCCATCACCTGGTAGGACGCGATGCCGACGAAAAGCAGGATGACGGCCGTCGCAATCGTCCATGTTATCTCGAGGCGTCGGTTCTCCATCGTCGGCAGCGCCTCCTCCTTGTTTCGGAACCGCCAGACGGTGTAGACGAGGATTCCCTCGACCAGCAGGGTGATTGGGATGGCCACGGCGAGCAGGTTCATGTTGAGGTCCCATATCTGCTCGACCGTCGTGGAGGCCGATGGCTGTGCGGCGACGGGTTCGGCGACGAACGCGAGCAACGCGGCGCCGAACAGCGCGACCAGACCGGCGCGTCTCCGAGTCATGTGCGCGGCTTAGGATTTCGGGGATAAATAACTGCTGTCTCGCTCTGGGGTCCGAGCGGTCCGGTCGCACCTACCGGACGATACGGGACCGCCGTTCCCGGGGAACGGGAAAAAGCGGGGAGTCTAAGTGTCCGTACCCAAAGGATGGGACAATGGCAGAGAGCCGGACATTCACCGGGCTGCTGGCCGCGACGGCGGTGGGCGTCTATCTGCTGGTCATCGCGGGTGCGACGGCGGCCATCACCGACGCCGTCGCCGCCTGTAGCACCTGGCCCCTGTGCCAGGGACCAGTGACGCTCGCCGACCCCGACCTGCTGATAGCGCGCGGGCACCGACTGACCGCGGCGCTCGTCGGGCTGCTCGCGCTGGGGACGGTCGTACTGGGGCTGCGGACGGCGACGCGCCGGCGGGTCAAGGCCGCCCTGCTCGTCGGTATCGCGCTGTACCCGGTCCAGATAGCGCTGGGCGCGTTCGTCGCTACCGCCAGCGTGGCCGCCCTCCCCGGCGCGCATCTCGGCGTCGGGATGGCTATCTTCGCCTCGTTCGTGGTCGCGCTCGCGTGGCACCTGGAGTTCGAGACGGGGAGCGACGACGAAGACCCGGTCGACGACCCCTCGCCGGCGCCGATTCCCGACGAGGACGGGACGGACTCGCCGCCGCCCCACGCATCGCTCTCGACGAAACAGCGCGTCCTCGGCACCCTCGGGGCGTACTTCCGGCTGATGAAACCGCGGCTGATGTGGCTGCTGTGTCTGGTCGCCGCCGCCGGGATGGCGCTTGCGGCCGCGGCCGGTCCCGACCTCACCACCCGGACCGTCCTGCTGACACTGGGCGGCGGTGTCCTCTCCATCGGCGCCTCCGGCACGTTCAACCATGTCCTGGAGCGCGACATCGACAAGCGGATGGACCGGACCTCGGACCGACCCATCGCCACCCACCAGATTCCGGTGGCCAACGCGATGGCCTTCGGCGTCGCCCTCGCGGCTGCCGCTCTGGTGCTGTTCTGGCAGGTCAACGCCCTCGCGGCCGCGCTGGGGCTGGCGGCCATCCTCTTCTACAGCGTCATCTACACGCTCGTGTTGAAACCCAACACCGTCCAGAACACCGTCATCGGCGGGGTCGCAGGCTCGCTGCCGGCGCTCATCGGCTGGGCCGCAGTCGAGGGGAGCATCGGCCTTCCGGGGCTGGCGCTTGCCGGCGTCATCTTCCTGTGGACGCCCGCGCACTTCTACAACCTCGCCCTGGCGTACAAGGACGACTACGAGGCAGGCGGGTTCCCGATGATGCCCGTGGTTCGGGGCGAGACCGAGACCCGCAAGCACATCGTCTACTACCTCGGTGCGACGCTCGTGAGTTCGGGCGTGCTCGCGGCGCTGACCTCGCTGGGGTGGCTGTACGCGCTCACCTCCGCCGTGGTCGGCGGGGTATTCCTCTGGACGGTCGTCCGGCTGCACCACGAGCAGACCGAGGCGTCGGCGTTCCGGGCCTTCCACGCCTCGAACGCCTACCTGGGGCTCCTGCTGGTGGCAGTCGTCGTCGACTCGCTCGCCCTATGAGCGCGCTCGAATCGGACCGGCGCGGGCTGGTCCCGGAGGGGCGCTCTCTCGCGCTGTGGGCCGTCATCCTGAACACGGAGCTCCTGTTGGTGTTGCTGTATCTCTTCTTGCTCCCCGGCGCCGCGACGGACCCGTTCCTGCTTTCGTTCCCGTTCGTCTGGCTCAACGTCGCCGGCTTGGTGTTCCTATACGTCCGACCGACGCCCGCGTCCTCCCGCCGGCGGGCCGTAGCCGGGGCCGTCGCGCTGGGCTACGCCCTCCTGCTTGGCTACGTCGGCGGCGTCTTCGGACTCGGCGGAGCGGGAACGGGGCTCCGCGTCGTCCTCGCCGCCCCGCCGGGCTTTGCGCCCTCGGTCGTCTACAGCGGGGCGGTCCTCGGCGTCGTGGTCACCCCCTGGAAGGTGGCGGGCTACCTCGCGCTCTCGTATCTGGTCTACGTCACCGTCGTCGACGCCAGCGGCGGGCTCGCGGGCGGCGTGGTCGGGCTGTTCTCCTGTGTCAGTTGCGTGCTGCCCATCGTCGCCTCCGTGGTCGGCGGGGCCATCGGCGCCGGCGGGACGCTGTACCAGGCCGCTATCGCCCAGTCCTACGGCCTCTCGACGGTCGTCTTCCTGGCGTCCGTGGGGCTACTGTACGCCGTCCACCGGTTCGATATCACCGCTGTCGGCTGGCTACGCCGTACGATGGCGCGGTGACTACCGCCGGTCCAGGCGGCGTCGCCTGCAGTCCACCACCTGCGGGAGCGGACGACCACCGCCCGTCGGACTGGGGTACGTCGATGGGTTTGTCACCCCCGGCGGCCTACCGGTGGCCATGACCACCGTCGAAATCGAGTACTGCGTTCCGTGCGGGTTCCGCGAGCGGGCGCTGGACGTGGAACGGGCTATCCTGACGGCCCTGGAGAGTGACCTCGACCGAGTGAGTCTCGTGATGGGCGACCACGGCGTCTTCCGCGTGACCGTCGACGGCGACCCGGTCTACGAGAAGAGCGAGGACGAGTACGACGTCGACGCTATCGTTCGGGCGGTCCGCAAGCGGCTGTAGCCGCCCGGAGAACGGAACGGCTTTCGGGGCCCGATTCCCAGCCACCAGTATGACAGAAGTACTCCTCGCCGAGGAGGTCCACCGCAGCTACGGCGACACCGTCGCGCTGGACGGCGTGTCGCTGTCGGCGACGGCGGGCGAGGTGCTCGCGCTGGTCGGCCCGAACGGGGCCGGCAAGACGACGCTCGTCCGGGCGCTGACCGGCACCACCGAGGCGGAGGGGCGCGTCGAGCTGTTCGGCCGGTCGCCGACGACGGTCGACCGTGACCGAATCGGCCTGCTCCCCCAGTCGTTTACCCCACACGAGCGACTGACCGCCCGCGAACTGGTCGCCTACTACGCCGGGCTCTACGACGAAACCCGCCCCGTCGAGGACGTGCTCGCCGACGTGGGCCTCTCCGACACCGCCGACACCCACTACGAGAACCTCTCGGGGGGCCAGCAGCGCCGGACCTGCGTGGCGACGGCGCTCATCAACGACCCGGACCTGCTCGTCCTCGACGAGCCGACGACCGGTATCGACCCCGCCGGCCGACAGGCGCTGTGGGAGCTGCTGGAAGGGCTGGCCGACCGCGGCGTCACCATCGTCGTGACGACCCACTACATGGAGGAGGCCCAGCGGCTCGCCGACCGCGTCGGGCTGTTGGCCGACGGGCGGCTCGTCGCGCTCGACGCCCCCGAGGCGCTGGTGGCCGACCACGGCGGTGACAGCCAGCTACTCGTCGACGGGGAGTTCGAGGCCAACGCCGTCGACGCCGTCGACTATCCGGCCCGGATGACCGTCCGCAACGGGCGCCTCGTCGTCTACGGCGTCCGTCCCGAGTCCATCGGGGGCGTCGTCGACGCGCTCGACGCGGCCGGGCTGCCCTACGACAGCCTGACCTGGAAACAGCCGGACCTCGAAGACGTCTACCTCGAACTCACGGGGACCGGGGTCGGCCGCTCCGGCGAGCCGACGGGGACCGTCCCGGCGGGGGGTGCCCGATGAGCCGCCTCGGCCGGCTCCGCTCGGAGTCGCGGGCCGCGAGCCGCGCGTTCCTGCGCCGCCGGACCGCCGTCTTCTTCACGTTCTTCTTCCCGCTCATCATCGTCGTCATCTTCGGCGTGCTGGTCCAGACCAGGCCCGGCGGCGGCGGGCTGTTCACCCGCGAGCCGGCCTACTACGTGCCGGGCTATCTGGCGGTGGTCGTCCTCTTTACGCCGCTCTCGCGAGTGGGCAGCGAGGTCGCCCGCCACCGCGACGGCAACCGCTTCGAGAAGCTGGCGACCACGCCGCTGACCCGGCCCGAGTGGCTGCTGGCCCAGACGCTCGTCAACACCGTCGTCATCGGGCTGGCCGGACTGTTCCTGCTCGGCCTGATGGTCGTCCTGACCGGGGCCGACATCGCCGTCTCGCCGCTCTTGCTCCCCTTCGTCGTGCTTGGGGTCGCGCTGTTCTGTGGCGTCGGCGCGATGCTGGGTAGCCTCGCGAGCTCCCAGGACGGCGTCATCTCCGCGAGCAACGGTATCGCGCTCCCGCTTCTCTTCCTCTCGGAGACGTTCGTCCCGCCGGAACTGCTCCCGGCGTGGTTCCCCACGTGGCTCTCGCCGCTGACCTACTTCTCACGGGGCGTGCGGGCTATCAGCACCGGGGGCGGCGAAGCCGTCGTGCCGCTGGCGGTGCTTTCAGTCTGTGCCGTCGTCGGATTCGTCGTCGGCGCGGCGCTGTTGCCCCGGACGGACTGAGCCGTCGACTACCGCTTCAGCTTCGGCCCGACGAGCGCCAGGAGCAGCGCCGCCTCGCCGCGTGGCTCCCACATGTAGATGTGGTTCAGCATCACGTAGGTGACGATGCCGAGAAAGAGCGAGAGCCCCCACGCGGCGACGGCGATGCGGCCGACTCTCGCGTGGGCCGTCTCCCTGAGTTCGCTGGGCGTGTGTGACAGGCCCAGGACGACGGCGTGGACGACGACCGGGACGGAGACGGCCGACAGCAGGATGTGGACCGCGAGCATCACGAGGTAGGCGTAGTAGACGGCCCCCTCGACCAGAATCGACTTCTCGAACCCCCCGCCCACTTTCAGGAGGTACAACACGAGAAAGAGGACGATGAGGGCAAACGCCGAAAGCATCGCGGCGCGGTGTCTGCGGACCTGGTCGGTCTTGATGAAGTAGACGCCGGCGAGTATACAGCCAAGCGCCAGCGTGTTGACCACGGCGATGGCGTCGGACAGCAGGATGACGGTCTCGTTGCTTATCGACGGGAACGGGAAGGCGCCCCCGAAGGTCCCGAAGACGAGGACGTAACCGACGAGCGATAACACGGCGGTGACACGGCGCGGGGAGGCTCTCGCGTGTGACTGGAGTCTGTCTGCGACGGCCATACCTGACCTGAGAATTCGAGGGGTTTCCGTGTTCTGGAACGGGAGTCGAAACCGGGCCTAGGCGAACGTCTTCGAGACGTCCTCGTCTTCGGTCTCGTCCTGCTGAATCTTCTCCCAGGCGTCGTGGAAGTCCGACATCCGGACCTCCGTCCGGTCGTCGCGGATGGCGAACATCCCGGCCTCGGTACAGATGGCCTTGATGTCCGCGCCGGAGGCGTCCTCGATTTCGGCGGCGAGGTCGGCGAACTCGACGTCGTCGGCGACGTTCATGCTGCGGGTGTGAATCTGGAATATCTGCTCGCGGCCCTCGGCGTTGGGGTTGGGCACCTCGATGAGGCGGTCGAACCGGCCCGGGCGCAGGATGGCGCGGTCGAGCATGTCGAAGCGGTTCGTGGCCGCGATGATTCGGATGTCGCCGCGGTCGTCGAAGCCGTCCATCTCCGAGAGCAGCTGCATCATCGTCCGCTGGACCTCCGCGTCGCCGGAGGTCTTGGAGTCCGTTCGCTTGGCGGCGATGGCGTCTATCTCGTCGATGAAGACGACTGCGGGCTCCTCCTGGCGGGCCAGTTCGAAGAGGTCGCGAACGAGCTTGGCGCCCTCGCCGATGAACTTGTGGACCAGCTCGGAGCCGGCCATCTTGATGAAGGTGGCGTCGGTCTCGTTGGCGACGGCCTTCGCGAGCATCGTCTTGCCGGTGCCGGGCGGGCCGTGCAGCAGGACGCCGCTGGGCGGCTCGATGCCCACGTCCTCGAACATCCCCGGGCTGGTGAGGGGCATCTCGACGGTCTCGCGGACCTCCTCCATCTGCTCTTGGATGCCGCCGATGTCGGCGAAGGTGACGTCGGGGGACTTGTCGACCTGCATCACGCGTGCGCGAACGTCCGTCTCGTCGTCGAGCTGTTTGACGATGGACAGCGAGTTGTTGACGGCGACGCGGTCGTCGGGCGCGAGGTCCTCGCGCATCTCGTCGGTGACCTCCGTCAGGGCCTCCTGGTTGTTGCCGTGTTGCTTGATGATGGCACCGTCGTCGTTGAGCTCCTGGACCGTGGCCACGAACAGCGGCGACTGCTTGAGCTTCTTGTTCTCGTGGGTCAGCCGTTCGAGCTTCTGTTGGTACTTGTTGTTCTCGGCGTTGGCGTCGAGCAGCTTGTCACGCATCTCCTCGTTCTGCGATTCGAGCACCTCCAGCCGTTCCTGTAACGACTCTATCTTCTGTTGCATGGAGGCGCCCTCGTCGTACGGCAGGTCCACCTCGTCGACGGTGTCGGTCATTATGCCCCTATTAGTGGGTGAATCATTAAGAGGCTTCGGGTCGTGCCACATACCGAAATCGGACGTAGCGGGCCGGAAACAGTCGAACACGGCAACTCAAGCTGAGCCGTGATGAATCGGCAGCCTTCTGTCGGGGCGTGCGCTACGGCCCCTCATGGCATCACAGACCTCGGTGGTTGTCGTCGGGGGCGGCGTCGCGGGGCTCTCGGCGGCGCTGTTCACCGCCCGGGCCGGCCTCGAAACGACCGTCGTCTCTGCCGGCGAGTCGATACTCCGGCGCAACGCGCACCTGGAGAACTACCCCGGCTTCCCGGCCGGCGTCAACCCCCGGCTCCTCCTCGACCTGCTCGAAGAACAGGCCGGCGAGGCCGGCGTCGAGGTCGCCGACGGGCGAATCCAGCGCGTCACCCGCGACGGGGACGGCTTCGAACTGCTGGCCGCCGACGGCGACAGCTACGAGGCGGACTACGTCGTCGCAGCCTCGTGGTCCGACGCGACGTATCTCGAGGGGCTGGACGTGGACTTTCTCGACCGCGGCTCCAAGACCTTCGTCGGCGTCGACGAGTTCGGCTCGACCTCGGTCGACGGGCTGTACGCGGCGGGCCGCCTGGCCGAAAAGCACCACCAGACCGTCGTCGCCGCCGGCCACGGGTCCCAGGTCGGTCTCGCCGTCGTCGAGGACAGCGACGCGAAGTTCTACCACGACTGGACGGTCCCCGAGGGCTACTTTACCGAGCGGGGCCGCGAGGTGCCGCCGGGCTGTGAGGAAATCGACGACGCCGAACGCGAGCGGCGGGAGTCCGAGTCCCTCGAACGGATGCGCGAGGCGTTTGCCGAACCACACCCGGCCGAACCGACGATGCATCCCAGCGTCGACGAGGAGTAGCGAGGCGCTACGCGCCTCGAAGCGAACCGGCGACCGCGAGGTGCTACGCGCCTCGGATGAAACGGCGAGCGTAGTGAGCCGTAGAGGCACGACGGGAGCCGGAGGGCAGAGCGTGATACCGGAACGAAGTGAGCCGCCTCGAAGCGAACCGGGACCCGTCACGGACTGGCGACCGGGACCGTCGCCGAGACGGTCGGACTTTTAGGCCGTGACGGTCAAGTGAGGGGCATGCTGGAGGGAGTCAACGTCGTTCTCGGGGTCTCGGGCTCCATCGCGGCGGTCAAGACGGTGGAACTGGCCCACGAGCTACGCCGCCAGGGGGCCGCGGTCCGGGCGGTCATGACCGACAGCGCGACGGGTATCGTCCACCCGTGGGCGGTCGAATTCGCTACCGACGCTGACGTGGTGACCGAGCTCACGGGCCGGGTCGAACACGTCGAGCTGTGTGGGGTCGACGGCTGGGGCGACGTGCTCTTGCTCGCGCCGGCGACCGCGAACACCGTCGGGAAAGTCGCCGCCGCCGTCGACGACACGCCGGTGACGACGGCGGCGACGACGGCGCTCGGAGCGGGCCTCCCGGTCGTGGTCGCGCCGGCGATGCACGAACCGATGTACGACCACCCCGGCGTCATCGACGCAATCGAACGGGTCGAGTCCTGGGGCGTCGACTTCGTGGACCCTCGCATCGAGGAGGGGAAAGCCAAGATAGCGACCGCGGACGCTATCGTGACGGCGGTCGCCCGGGCGGCGGGCGACCAGCCACTCGCGGGCCGTCACGTCGTCGTCACCGCCGGGGCGACCACGGAGTCGGTCGACCCGGTACGGACCCTCTCGAACCGCGCCTCGGGCCGGACCGGCCGGGCAGTCGCGCGGGCCTGCCACGTCCTCGGGGCCGAGGTGACCCTCGTCCACGACGGCGGGGACGTTCCCTACGCGACCGTCGAGGGCGTCGAGTCGGCCGCGGAGATGACCGCCGCCGTCGCCGAGGTCGCCGCCGAGGCGGACGCGCTCGTCTCCGCCGCCGCCATCTCCGATTACACCGTCGAGGCCGCCGACGAGAAGATACGCAGCGGCCAGGAGCGGCTGACCATCGAACTCGAACCGACGCCGAAGCTCATCGATACCGTCCGGGCCGACCATCCGGACCTGCCAATCGTCGGCTTCAAAGTGGAGTCGGCGGGCGGTGACGAGGGGCTGGTGGCCCGGGCCCGCAACCTCATCGAGCGCGTCGACCTCGCTTTCGTCGTCGCCAACGACGCCAGCGTGATGGGCGAGGCGGAGACGAGAGCGCTCCTCGTCGAGGGCGATGCCCACGACGAGTACACCGGCGACAAGGGCGGCCTCGGACTCGCCGTCGCCAAGAAACTGGCCGGGAAACTGGGCGAACACCCATCGGTCACCGAGTGATTGCGAAATAGTTTTGCGTATCCCGACGCTCGCTTCCGGTAACGACCGTAGCGCCTCTTAGACACACGGAGACAACACTCTCACAAACTATCGTGACTACTTCCGACGCCCTTCGTCTGCTGGTGCCCGTCGCCGACTCCGTGACGGTCCGTAACACCGTCGCGTACGCCGTCGACGTGGCTACCGACGCGGCCGCCGACCGGCCAGTCGAACTCCACGTCGTCGATGTCGCTTCCACCCGGGCGGTCGACCCCGACGCCCCGGAGGAACTGGCCGCCGCAAGCGAACTGCTCGACCGCGTCGAGGCCTGGGTCGACGAGGACACGGGCGGGGAACGGCCCGCGAACCTGACGCTCGTCACCGATGTCATCGGCGCCGACCAGTATCTGTTCAGTCCCGGCGACTACGCCGACGTGTTGCTGGAGTACGCCGACGAGCAAGGCATCGACCGAATCGTGTTGGACCCCGAGTACAGCCCGGCCGGCGCGGCGCCGATGCTCCGGCCGCTCACTATCGAACTCGCCCGCAGCGATATCGAGATAGAGGAGGCGCCCGTCGAACGGCCGACCGAGCGGACGGTCGTGGCCCGTGCGGCCTCGCTCCCGAAGTACCTCACCGTGTTCGGGGCCTCGTTTCTGTTCTATATGCTGCTTTCCTCGTGGAAACCGCTCGACTTCGCCACCGGTGCTCTCACGGCGACCCTGGTCGCCGTCCTGCTGGCCCCGGTTGCCTTCAGCGACCAACCGTCCTTCACACGAATCGGCAAACAGACCGTCAGAATGCTCATCTACGCGCCGTATCTCATGAAGGAAATCGCCGTGGCAAACCTCCAAATCGCCTACGTCGTGTTGCACCCGTCCCTCCCAATCGACCCGGAAGTGGTCGAGCTTCGACCGGCCGTCTGGGGCGACACCGCCGTCACGACGCTGGCAAACAGCATCACGCTCACGCCGGGGACGCTGACCGTCAGCGTCTCCGACCGCGCCTTCGCCATTCACTCGCTGACCGCAGGCGCACGCGAAGACCTCTTCGACGGCGGCCTGGAGCGGGCCGTGCGGTTCGTCTTCTACGGCCGCGATGCCGCGGCCATCGCCACGCCCCGCGAGCGCGGGGACGACGGGGGGCACAGCGATGGTTGAGTTCGCCACCGCCTTGCTCGCTGTCGCCGCGGCCTTCGTCAGTTTCGGCGTCGTCGCCCTCTACCGGGTGTTCGCCGGCCCGACAATCCACGACCGGGTCATCGCCGTCAACGTCGCCGGGACGAACACCGTGATAGCCATCGCGCTCGTGGCCGCCGCCTTCGAGGAGTCTACCTTCCTCGACGTGGCGCTCGTCTATGCCCTGTTGAACTTCCTGCTCTCGATAGCATTCTCGAAGTTCAACGTCGAACACGGGGGTGTGCTATGACGCCCGTCGAGTGGGCCATCGTCGCCCTCGCCGCGCTGGGGGCCTTCTTCGGCGCCGTCGCCGCCATCGGCATCGTCAGGATGCCGGATATCTACACGCGCGCCCACGCGGCATCGAAAAGCGACACGCTCGGGGCGGTGCTGACCATCGCGGCCGTCGCCCTGGCTCTGGAGAGCGGACTCTCGACCATCAAGGCCGTCCTCCTGGTCGTGTTCATGTTCCTCACGAACCCGACGGCGGCCCACGCCATCGCCCGGGCCGCGGAGGACCAGGGCATCGAACCGTGGACGACCGACGAGGAGGGCGAGCGATGAGTCTGACCGCCCTTCAGGGCGCTTTGCTCGTGTTCGTCGTCGGCTGTGCCCTCGGCGCGGCCCTGCTCAAGGACACGCTGGCGTCGGTCATCGCGTTCGCCGCCTACAGCCTGGGGATATCCATCATCTGGCTCGTCCTCCAGGCCCCCGACGTGGGGCTGACGGAGGCCGCCGTCGGCGCCGGTATCATGACCATCCTGTTCCTGCTGGCGCTCGCCAACACGGTCACGCCCGACGCCGATAGCCTCCTGGAGTCGGTCCGCTGGCGGACGGTGGCCCTCGTCGGCGCGTTCGTCCTCGTGATGGGGGCGACGGTGCCGTCGCTGCCGGCCATCGGCGACCCGACCGCGCCCGTCGTCGGCGGCGAGATAACCCAGTACTACCTGGCGAACGCCTACAAGGAGACCCAGGTCCACAACGCGGTGACGGCGGTGCTCGCGGCCTACCGGGGCTTCGACACGCTGGGCGAGGCCGTCGTCGTCTTCTCGGCCGGCGTCGTCGCTCTCTCCGTGCTGCGCCGGGAGGTGTTCGCATGAGCGCTGACGACCCGCCGGGGCTGTACGTCGAGTCGACCATCATCATGACGACGGTCCGGGTCGTCGCGCCCTTCGTCCTCACCTTCGCGCTGTTCATCATGTTCCACGGCGCGGACACGCCCGGCGGCGGGTTCCAGGGCGGCGTCATCGCCGGCTCCGTCGTGATGATGCTCGCGTTCGCCTTCGGCATCGACTCCACCCGCCAGTGGCTCGACATCCGTATCGTCGCGGCGCTCGCCTCGGGCGGCGTCCTCCTCTTCGCCGGTATCGGACTGGGCGCGATGGCACTGGGGGGGAACTTCCTCGAGTACCACCTCTACGAGCCTTATCTCCACCACGCCAGCAAGTACGGCATCGAACTGGTCGAACTCGGCATCGGCGGCATCGTGGCAAGCGTCGCCATCGGGCTCTTCTTCCTGCTGGCGGCCGGGTTCGGCCACGTCACGGACACGGAGGAGGAACGATGACGGCAGACCCACTGCAACTGGACCTGCTGACGAGCCGATACAACTACTACGCCGTCGTGCTGTTGCTGGGTATCGGGCTGTACACCCTCATCGAGTCGCCCAACCTCGTGAAGAAGGTCATCGGGATGAACATCTTCCAGACGGGCATCTTCCTGTTTTTCGTCACGCTGGCCTACCGCACCGGGGGGAACCCGCCGGTCGTGACCGACGGCGGCGGCCCCTACGTGAGCCCGCTGCCACACGTGCTCATCCTGACCGCCATCGTCGTCGGGGTGGCCCTCACCGCGGTGGCGCTCGCGCTCATCGTTCGCATCTACTCGGAGTACGGAACACTCGACGAAGAGACGCTGGAGGAGCTATACTATGATTGACCATCTCCCCGTCCTGCTGGTGGTCGTACCGATAGTCGGCGCCGCCGTCCCGCTCGTCGCGAGCCTCTACACCGACCGCGCCGGCTGGCCGATAGCCGCCGTCACGATGCTCGGCCACGCCGCGCTCGCGGGCCTGCTCGTTCGCGAGGTGTGGACCGGCGGCGTCGTCAGCTACGCCGTCGGCGGGTTCGCGCTGCCGTACGGCATCGAACTCGCCGTCGACGGCCTCTCCGTGGCCGTCGTCGCACTCGTCAGTGCCGTCTCGCTCGGCGTCCTCGCCTACGCCCGCCGCGCCGGGCCACACGAGAACACGTTCTACAGCCAGTTTCTCCTGCTGGTCACCGGCCTCACCGGGATGACGGTGACCGGCGACGTGTTCAACCTCTACGTGTTCCTGGAGATTACGGGCCTCGCGGCGTACGGGCTCGTCGCCAGCGGCCGCGAGGCCAGCGCGGCCGTCGCGGCCCTGAAGTACCTCATCCTCGGGACCGTCGGCGCGTCGCTGTACCTGCTGGGCGTCGGCTACGCGCTGGCGGCGACCGGGACGCTCAACATGGCGGACATGAGCGCGAAGCTGGCGGCCTACGGCTACGACTCGACGCTCGTCCTGACCGCCTTCGGGCTGATGGTCGGGGGGCTCGCGGTCAAGGTCGCGCTGTTCCCCCTCCACACGTGGCAGCCCGACGCGTACGCGAACTCCCCCGACAGCGTCAGCGCGTTCATCTCGGCACTCGTCTCGACGGTGTCGGCCTACGCGCTCGCTCGCCTGCTGTTCTCGGTCTTCACCGTCGAGTTCCTGACGGCGGTCCCCGCCGCGCGGTGGGCCCTCCTCGCCGTCGCGTCGGTCAGCATCGTCGCCGGCTCGGCGCTTGCGGTCTCCCAGTCCAGCGTCCAGCGGATGCTGGCGTACTCCTCGGTGTCGCAGTTCGGCCTCGTCATCGCCGGCTTCGCCGTCGGGACGCCCATCGCCGTCGTCGGCGCGACGGTCCACCTCGTGGGACACGCGGTGATGAAGGGCGGCCTCTTCGCCGCCAGCGGCATCATCGAACGCGAGACCGGCGCCACGACCATCGGCGGGTACGCCGGGATGGGCACCCGGACGCCGCTCGCCGCCGGCGCCTTCACCGTCCTCGCGCTGGGGATGGTCGGCGTCCCCCCGGCTATCGGGTTCGTCGGCAAGTGGTACATCCTCGTGGGCGCCGTCGAGGCCGAGCTGTGGCCGGTCGTCGCCGTCCTCCTGCTCAGTACGCTGCTGACACTCGCCTACTTCGCTCGCCTTGGCGAGCGGCTCTACTTCGCCGAGCCGACCATCCGCGAGGAGGGGGCCGTGGCCGACGGTGGTGCGGAATCCGCGCCGGACTCACAGCCCGACAGGGGCGTCTCGACCGGGATGCTCGCCGTGGTTGTCGTCGCGGCAGTCCTCGCGGTCGCGCTGACCGCCGCCGTCCCGGCGCTCGAACAGCTGCTAACTGAAACCCTGCCGCCACTCCTACAATGATAGAACCATCCATCCGACCACTGGCCGCCGTACTCGTGAGCGCGCTGGCTATCCCCGTCATCCTCTCGCTGAAATCCCGCCCCAACGTCCGCGAGGGCGTCACGCTCCTCGTGGCCGGGTCCAAGCTCGCCATCGTCGGTAGCATGGTGCCGGGCGTGCTGTCGGGGACCGTCTACGTCACCGAGATTGCCGACTTCGGCGCCGGGCTTTCGATCGGTTTGCGAGCCGACGCGCTCGGCGTCCTCTTTGGCCTGCTCGCGAGCCTGCTGTGGGTCGTCACCAGCTTCTACTCCATCGGCTACATGCGCGGGCTGAGCGAACACGCCCAGACCAGATATTTCGCCTCGTTCGCGGCGAGTGTCTCCACGGCCATCGGCGTGGCCTTCGGCGCCAATCTCCTCACGCTCTTCGTCTTCTACGAACTGCTGACGGTCTCGACGTACCCGCTCGTTACTCACGACGAGACCGACGAGGCCCGCGCCGCCGGCCGGAAGTACCTCACCTACACCTTCGGCGGCGGCGTCGCCGTCCTCGGCGGGACCCTGCTGGTCTACTTCCTGACCGGGACGACGGCCTTCACTCCGGGGGGTATCGCGGGCCTGGCGACGGCCGACCCGACGCTCGCGAAGGCCGCGTTCGCACTGCTGGCGGCCGGCTTCGGCGTGAAGGCTGCGCTGATGCCGGCCCACTCCTGGCTGCCCGACGCGATGGTCGCGCCGACGCCGGTGTCGGGGCTGCTACACGCCGTCGCGGTCGTCAAGAGCGGCGTGTTCGGTATCGCCCGTCTGGTGCTAGACGTCTTCGGGACCGACCTGATGCGCGAACTCGGCGTCGCCCTCCCATTGGCCGCCGTCGCCGCCTTCACGCTGCTCGCCGCCAGCGTCATCGCCCTGCGCCAGGACAACCTCAAGCGCCGGCTGGCCTACTCCACCATCAGCCAGCTCTCCTACATCGTGCTGGGGCTCGCACTCCTCGAGGGGAACGCCCTCATCGGCGGGCTCCTCCACATCCCCGCTCACGCGTTCATGAAGCTCACCCTGTTCTTCTGTGCTGGAGCCATCCACGTCGAGACGCACACCGACGACATCAGCGACATGGCCGGTATCGGGCGACGGATGCCGCTGACGATGGCCGCCTTCGCCGTCGCCGCGGCGGGGATGGCCGGCATCCCGCTCGTCGCCGGCTTCGTCAGCAAGTGGTATCTCGTCATCGGGGCGCTGGAGGGCGGACAGACGGTCTTCGCCGCCGCGCTGCTCGTCTCCGGCATCCTCAACATCGCCTACTTCTGGCCCATCGTCTACCAGGCGTACTTCGAGACACCGGACCACCACGACGAGAAGCCGCTCATCAGCGGCCTGCTGGGCGGGAGCGAAGCGGTGCGGCCCGACGGCGGTGAGGGCCGCGAGGACCCGGTTCCGGACGCCGATGGCGCGGTCGAAACTGACGACGCTGACGAGTCGGTGCCCGACCCCGCACACGTCGACCACCTCGGGAAGTTCGACGAGGACCACGAACACCACGGCGGACCGCCGGCGGGCGGCTGGGACCACCGTGGCTGGCGGGGCGGGGAGAGCACCTGGTTCATGCTCGGTCCCATCCTGACGGCGGCGACACTCTCGCTGGCGCTCGGTATCGCGCCGCGACTGGCGGTGTTCCTCCGCATCGTCGAGGCGGTCGTCGGCGGCCTGCCGGGGGTGATGGGCTGATGGCGGGACCCCTCACGACCGTGCCGCCCGTCGTCGTCCTGCTGGCCGTCGCCGTCCTCATCGGCGTCCTACCCCGAAAGGTCGGCCACGCGCTCGGCATCGTCGCTTCGGGGGCCGCGTTGGCTTGGGCGTGGGTCGTCCCCTCCGGGGCCTTCCTCCGGACGACGTTCCTGGGCTTCGACGCCGTCCTGTTGAACGTCGACGACTTCTCCCGGCTGATGGGCATCATCTTCGGGATTATCGGCGTGGCGGCAGTGCTGTACTCGTACGCAAGCGAGGCCGAGAGCGTCCAGACCGCCTTCGCCTACTCCTACGTCGCCACAAGCTTCGGCGCGGTCTTTGCCGGCGACTGGCTGACGCTGCTCTTCTTCTGGGAGCTGATGGCCGTCACGAGCACGCTGCTTGTCTGGCACTACCGCGGGGCGGCGATTCGGGCCGGCTTCCGCTACGCTATCTTCCACGGCATCGGCGGAACGCTTCTGATGGCCGCCATCCTCCAGAACTACGCTATCAAGGGCACCTTCCTGTTCGGGTCGGTCCCCGGCGGACCCGAGGCGGCGGGTATCGCCCCGGGGCTCCCGGCGGCGCTGGCCGCCGTCGGCATCGGCGTCAACGTCGGCTTCATCGGCCTGCACGCCTGGCTGCCCGACACCTACCCCCGGCCACACATCGCCGCCAGCGTCTTCCTATGCGTGTTCACCACGAAGACCGGCGTCTACGGGATGTACCGGGCGTTCCCGGACGGCCACGTCGCCATCGCCTACATGGGCGGCGGGATGGCCGTCTTCGGCGCGACCTTCGCGCTGTTCCAGAACGACATGCGGCGGCTGCTCTCCTATCACATCCAGTCCCAGGTCGGCTACATGATAGCCGGCGTCGGCATCGGGTCGGCCCTGTCACAGGCCGGCGCGTTCGCCCACGTGTTCAACCACATCCTCTACAAGGGGCTGCTGTTCATGACCGCCGGCGTCGTCGTCTACCGTACCGGCGAGGAGAACCTGAAGAAACTGGGCGGGCTGGCCCGACAGATGCCGATTACCGCCGGTGCGTTTACCGTCGCGGCGCTGTCTATCGCCGGCTTCCCCGGCTTCAACGGGTTCGTCTCGAAGGGCATCGTCATCGCGGCGAGCCACTACGACTTCCCTCACGGCCCGATTCACGTCGGCGGGCTGACGACGCTGGAGTGGCTGCTTTACATCGGCGGCGTCGGCACCTTCATGTCGTTCATCAAGTTCGGCTACTACGCCTTCTTCCACGGGGAGTACGACGGGGACGTCGCGGACGCGAACAGCGGTCAGGCCGTCGCGATGGTCGGCATCGCCGCTCTCTGTGTGTTCTACGGCGTCTTCGACGGGGCGCTGTTCGCGCTGCTCCCCTTCGACGTGACCAGCAAGCCCCCCGTCTCGCACGTCTATCACACCTACACGGTCGAGCACATCGTCGAGGGGCTCGTCCTCGCAGTCGCCGGGCTCATCGGCTTCGCGCTCACGAAAAAGCCCCTCTCGAAACTCGGTCGCGTCCCCGACATAGATACCCTCACGAACCCGGCCGTGTTCTACGGGACCCGCGGTCTGGTCGTCGGCGTTACCGAGCTGTACGCTGCCGCCGACCGCCTGGCCGTCGCCGGTGCACACAGTGTGGTCAGCTCGGTTGCAAATCCTGATAGCATCTACGAGGGACTCGTCGAGACCGACAGCTCACACCCGCTTCGGGCGGGTATCGGCGTCAGTGTCCTCGTACTCGCGGTCTTCGTGACAGTGGCTTTACTTCTGCTAGCCTGACCACTAAGGGTGTTCTCACAGCGGATAATTAGTACTGTACCTTTATACGCTCCTGTCCCGAAGCATCGCCCAAGGACACGACTGGGGAACTCTTGGTATCTACACGATACCACTCCAGGCCGTGTCGGACACGACTATGAACATAAAAGAACTACTCCAAGACGACGACGCGGTATCACCGGTCATCGGGGTCATCCTGATGGTCGCTATTACAGTCATCCTCGCTGCAGTGATTGCAACGTTCGTGCTCGGGCTCGGCGACTCGCTGGGTAATCAGGCGCCACAGGCGAGCTTTACCTGCAACTCAAGCAGCGCGCTAATCCACGATGGTGGTGACCAAATAGATACGAGCAAAGTCTATGCAGGAGGAACGGGTCCACTTAACGATGGCACTAAATCAGCTGGTGATGTTATCGTCCCGAATTTCACTGAGGCAAATAGCACTGTCCCGCTTACCTGGGAAGACCAGGGTAGTTCGGCGACGCTCCGCTCGGAGGGCTGCTGATTACGAACGATGAACGTCAAAGAACTACTACGAGACGATGACGCGGTATCGCCGGTTATCGGAGTAATCCTGATGGTTGCTATTACAGTCATCCTGGCGGCCGTCATCGCGACGTTCGTGCTCGGGCTGGGCGACTCGCTGAGCAATCAGGCGCCGCAGGCTAGTTTCACCTGTGAAGGGGACGACCTAGTTCACGATGGTGGAGACGAACTTCAGGGCGATACGCTCTACCTTGCTAACGAATCCAGTTCGCTTGGAGGCGGTCCGTACTCTGCCGGTGACACAATTTTCGGCAACTTCACCGACGCTGCCGATACCGTTCCACTAACCTGGGAAGACCAGGGGAGTTCCGCCACGCTTCGCTCCGAGTCCTGCTGACTGACCGCAGGAATCGGCTGTTTCATCCAGTGTCGAATCCGCCTAACTGAACACGGTCGCTCCGTTTGAGGCGGTAGCACCTTACTTTTCCATCAGTTCCTAAGAATCATATAGCGGCAGGACGAAGTTACAACCAATTACGCAGTGAACAAAACCGGTAGCGGCTCGCTGACGACATTGCCGAGTTGGCTCGCGGCGGTAGAACAGATGAGACAGCTGCCGAGGACCCCCGCCTGGGACGGCCCAGCGATAGGAATCGACCCGACGACCTGATGTGTCGACCCGTGGTTGTTGACACGCTCACACGCGGGACCTCGACGGCGGTGGCCTGAGACCGGACGGACATCTCACCCTATGCAACGCACACGATACATGGACGACGAGGCGGTATCGCCGGTGATCGGAGTCATCTTGATGGTCGCCATCACGGTCATCCTGGCGGCCGTCATCGCGACGTTCGTGCTCGGGCTGGGCGACTCGCTGAACAGCCAGGCGCCACAGGTGAGTTTCGACTACCAGTACGACGAAACGAGCGGCGAACTCACCATCACACACGGCGGCGGCGACCCGATAGACGAGGCCAAGGTCGGGGTGCGCGGCGGCAACACGGACAACTCGCCCGGCGTCGACTGGGACGGCAGCGGGACCGTCGGCGACAGTGATATCACCGCCGGCGATTCCTACGAGTACGCCGCCGGGTCGGACGATACGGTCCGCATCATCTGGCGGGCCGGTCCCGGCGGCGCCACGGCGACGCTCGGGGTCTGGGAGGGGACGTAACCGATGGCAGCACTGACCATCAACATTATTAGCCCAAGTCTCTCACTGAGGCGTAGGATGGCATTGCCCCCGGGGTCAGGGTGAATCCGGCAATGAGTCAACAGATTCGTCGGGCGGACGCGGACGAGCCACTCTCGAACGAGGAGATATTCGACGTTCTCCACAACGAGCGTCGGCGCTACGTTCTCCAGTATCTCCGCGAACACGGCGGACCGGTCTCGCTCGGTGACCTCGCTGACCACGTTGCCGCCGCCGAGTACGACTGCGAGTGCGAGGAGGTCACCAGCGCCCAGCGCAAGCGCGTCTACACCACGCTCCAGCAGTCCCACCTCCCACAGATGCACGAGGCGGGTATCGTCGACTACGACAGCGACGAGGGGGTCATCGCGACCACCGACCACACGGAGGAGCTGACGGTCTATCTGGAGATCGTCCCGGAGGGGGAGTTCCCCTGGCGCGAGTACTACCTCTCTATCGGCGCCATCAGCCTCGCCATCGTGACGGTGCTGTGGGTCGGCGTCTACCCCTTCACGCTCATCCCGCCGCTCGTGTGGGGGACGCTGTTTGCCATCGTGCTCACGCTGTCGGCGCTGTATCATACCCTCGTGGCTCGGGAGATGACGCTGACGGAGTTCGTTGAGGACGAGGGACGCTGAGATTCCCTGGCCTCGGTTCAGGGGCTGTCGGACGCTCCTCCGCCTTTCTCAATAATGAGACTCACCGGCTGTGCTCGCGGCTAGCTCCGCTCGGCCCTCGGAATAGAATTCAGGCCGTACAGGGCGCTCTTGATGGCGTTCAAGGCGGTGCTGAACGCATGAAAGGTGGGGTGGGTATAAGTTTTGACCTCGCATGAGTCGTAAATAGCACACCCACGGGGACCACCTCAGGGGTTAGAGGTGACCATGCGAAACCACGGTGTGTTGGCAGGGATTCAACACATGGATATCAAACGACTATTCGAAGACGACGACGCGGTATCGCCGGTCATCGGGGTTATCCTGATGGTCGCAATCACAGTCATCCTCGCGGCCGTCATCGCCAGTTTCGTTCTCGGGCTGGGCGACCAGGCCGGTGACCCATCACCGCAGGCCAGCTGGAGCTTCTCCTACGATGAAGGCAATACCTCTACCGATTCGTTCGGTACAAGTAGCAGTGCTAGCGATGATGGCACTTTAGTTATCTCGCATGATGGGGGAGATAGCGTAACTGTAGATAATATTGACGTAACAGGATCCACTAACAGTGGTGGTAACCTTGTTGACGACGCAGGTTACACGTCTGGAGATGAACTGTCTGCTGGTTCATCTTTTTCCGTTCTGGTAAGCAGTGATGACACTGTTCGAATTATTTGGAACAATCCGAACGGTGATTCCAGCAATACTCTTGCAGAACATGAGGTGTGAAAATAATGGATATTAAACAACTCCTCAACGACGACGATGCAGTATCGCCGGTTATTGGGGTCATCCTGATGGTTGCAATTACGGTCATCCTCGCAGCCGTCATCGCAAGTTTCGTCCTTGGGTTGGGAGACCAAGCTGGAGACGCCGCGCCACAGGTGAGCGTTGATTGTAACTTTCCCAGTAGTTCAGACAATAATATGATTCATGACGGCGGCGACAATCTTGAAGAGAGTAATCTGAATCTGAATAACAATGGGAGTACAAATCTAAATAGTGCACCCTCTGGGAGTACCTTCCGCTCTGGAGACACTATTGCGGAAGGTGGCGGTATTGACGAGGGCACTCAGCTGATATGGGAGAACCCGAACTCTGACAGCACATCCATCATTGCGGAGTGCTAACGTCAGTTAACTACTGAATCGCCTTTTGAAGATTCTTTCTCTGTTTATTGACCGACCAGCGACCGGTGACGACGAACTTTAGTAGGGCCTCGCAGAACCCTCGATATGGAAAAGCTGCAGGAGTCGTTGCTCGACGCGCCAATCATCGAGAAGGATGGGTACCACTACTTCGTCCACCCTATCAGCGACGGCGTACCGATGTTACGGCCCGAGTTGCTGCGCGAGATCGTCATCAAGATAATTCGGAAGGCCGAACTCGAAGACGTCGACAAGATTGTCACCCCGGCGGCGATGGGCATCCACATCTCGACGGCGGTGTCGCTGATGACCGACATCCCGCTCGTGGTCGTCCGCAAGCGCCAGTACGGCCTCGACGGGGAGGTCGCGCTGTCGCAGGTCACGGGCTACTCCGAGAACGAGATGTACGTTAACGACGTCTACGACGGCGACCGCGTGCTCGTTCTCGACGACGTGCTCTCGACGGGCGGGACGCTGGCGGCACTGACCGGCGCGCTGGAGGACATCGGCGCCGACATCTGTGACGTGGTCTGTGTCATCAAGAAAGACGACGGCCAGAACAAGCTCGACGAGGCCGGCTACGAGGCCAAGACGCTCATCAACGTCGTCGTCGAGGACGGCGAAGTGGTCATCACGGACGAGTACGGCGACGGGTAACAGCCCGCGGGCTGTGACTCGGTACGCTGGTACCTGTCTGCCCCCGAGTCAGTAGAAGACAGGGTCGATACACTGTTTTCGTCTCGCGTTTTGTGGCATCCCAGAGTGGGGCGTTCCCCGCTGATACTGTTCGTTGTGGGCACGTGAAGATATTTGCCACCGAGGACGGCGACCGCTCTCGCCCTTACAGCCGGCGGTATCGGCTGGAGTCCGTCAGAAAGTAACGGGCGATAGATTTGAACCGGAACAGGACGGTCGCTCACTCCGTTCGCGCTACGTCTTGCAGGGTTCAAATCTACACCGCGACGACTGACTCACGTATCGCTCGGCGATGAGACGCCTCGCTGTGAAGTGAGTTCGTTAGAAGTAGCGGGAGGTAGATTTGAACTACCGATCTGCGGGTTATGAGCCCGCCGGAATCTCCTGGCTATCCCATCCCGCTACCTGTTCATACCCGAGTCCCCTCATTAAGGCTTGTGATTCGGCTGCCGTCCGTGAGTTTGTCACGCGCTATGGGCTGTCGTCGTGGTGGACCTGCCAGGTGAAGAGGCTCTCGAAGACGTAGTTCACCGACATCGCTGCGGCGATGGCGATCGGACTGGCGGCGATGAACCACAGGTCCCGACCGGCGACCACCAGCTCGACCGTCAGCTGTTGGGTCAACACCCAGTAGACGACCAGCTGGACGGTGACGCCGCCGGTCCTGACGAGGTGTGATTTCCCCAGCCGCTTGAGGAACGGCCGCAGGCCGGCCTCGCCGTCCCCCGAGAAGGTCCAGTGTTCGTTGACCAGAAACATCACCACGATAGCGGTCTCGACGCCGGCGGCTTTCGCCCAGAGGTCGGGGACGCCGAAGGCCAGGCCCAGCACCGCCAACACCGCGTTGTCGCTGATGGCTCCGACGATGCCGACCGAGAGAAACTGGCCGAACCGGACGCCGGAGACGAGCGATTCGAAGCGGTCGGGCACCAGTCCGCGGAGCCGGTCGCCGACGCTCATCGGTCTCGTTCGACGAGGGCGGTCGGCTGTTCGCGGGCCGCGGCGATGGCCGTGTGGAGCCTGTCGTCGCTCAGTTGCTTCGCGCGGTGTCTCGCCGACAGCAGCGCCCGGAACAGCGCTACCGAGTCCCGGACCGGCGAGACGGTCGAGCCGGGGCGGTCCTCCCATTGGATGGGTACCTCCGCGACGCGGAGGTCGAGGGCGCCCGCGATGGCGGCGAGTTCCACGTCCCAGGCGAAGCCGGGCTCGTACAGGTGCGAGCGGACCTGCTCCCACCCGTCGGCGCTGATGGCCTTCGCGCCGCACTGGTAGTCGTGCAGCGAGACCGTAAGCAGGGTGCCGGCGAGCCACGCGAAGCCGTCGCCCAGGAACCGGCGGGCGAACGTCTGGTGGCTGGCGACCTCCGAGTCGGGGTGGCGCCGTGACCCGACGGCGAGGTCGGCCCCACCGGAGCTGACGCGGTCGGCGACCGAGTCGAGCGAGTCCGCCGGGGTCGAGCCGTCGGCGTCGGCAAACACCAGCACGTCCGTCTCCAGGAACTCGAACCCGGCCGTGATTGCGGCCCCCTTGCCGCGCCGGTACGGGACGGTTTCGATGATGGCCGGGAGGTCTTCCAGCTGTGCCTTGACGCCCTCCTTGGGCGCGTCGAGTTCGATGACGACCGTCTCCGGGTCAAGCGTCTCTTCGATGGCGGTCACGTACCGCCGCAACTCCCCCACGTCCGGACGGAAGGCCGGGACAACTACACCGACGGTCGTCGACATCGTGTCACTCTGCACTGTCAGCGACTAAAAACGGTTCGAAACCCGTCAGGATGGGTGAATCAAAAAACGTATAGTGGCTCACCCAACTCTTATCCCTTGATGGAGTACGGTCTCGTCGCCCTCTGGCTCGCCCTCTATCTCCTCTTGACGTACGTCGGTGCGACCGTCGCAGCGGCGCTGTTTCCCCGCTTTGCCGAGCGTGGTATCGCCTTCGGCCTCCCGGTGGCCCTGGTGGTGCTGTGGCTGTCTACCTACTTCCTCGGTCGCCTCTCGATGACGGCCGGTATCTGGCTCGGGATAGTCGGGCTCGTCGCCGGCGCCGTCGCGGTCGCTTATCGCCGCGGCCCAATCGACCTCCGCTCGTTCGGCGAGGTCGCCGCCGTCTTCGCCGTCGCCTTCCTGTTCGTGGTGTGGATTCGCGCGCTGGACCCGGCTATCTCACCGCTGGCCGGCGAGAAGTTCCTCGATTTCGGCCTTGTCCAGTCGCTGTTGCGGGCCGATACCCTCCCCCCGGAAGACATGTGGTTCGCCGGCGAGCCGGTCGCCTACTACTACGGCGGCCACCTGCTGACGGCGATTCTCACCCGGCTGACCGGAACGGCCGGACAATACGCGTACAACCTCGCGCTGGCGGGCTTCTACGCCACGCTGGTGACGGGCGTCTACGGGCTGGCCGGCGCCGTCGCGGCGGCGCGGGACGTTCCCCGCCGACTCGCCGCCGGGCTCTCGGCGTTTTTCGTCGGTATCGCGAGCAACCTCACGACGCCGGCCCGCGCGCTGCTCTGGCTGTTGCCGGACGGGGTGGCCAAGTCGGTGGCCGGTGCGGCCGGCTACGAACTCACGGGGCTCGCCCGCGGGCCCGGCGAGTTCTACTTCTGGGACGCCAGCCGCGTCATCACTGACGACCCCGACGACTTCGCCACGTACACGCCTGGCACGGGGTACAGCGTCAACGAGTTCCCGCTCTTTGCCTGGCTCAACGGCGACCTCCACGCCCACATGATGAGCACGGGCTTTCTCGTCCTGACGGCGGCGCTGTGTTTCAGCTATTACCAGACGCCGGCCGAGGAGCGCCGGCGGCGACTGGCGCTCCTCTTCGGGGCGATTCCGGCCGTCGGCGGGTTGATGGCGGTGACGAACACGTGGTCGTTCCCGTCTATCGCCGGCCTCACCATGGTGACCGTCGCCATGGCGCCGGCGAGCCCGCGGTCGCTGCTGCCGGCCTCGCTCCGTGACCCGCTCCCGAGGGACGGAGCGGCCGCCGAGGGGAGTCGCATCGGCCTCGCCGTCGCCGTCGCCGCGGGCGTGGCCGTCCTGGGGCTGCTGTGGTCGCTCCCCTTCTGGCTCGGCGTCGGCAGCGGCCGCGAGGTCACGTATCTGCCCGACCGCAGCAGCATCGCGGAGCTGGTCGGGATTCACGGGCTCTTCCTCGTCCCCTTTGCCCTGTACCTGTACGCACAGGTCGGCCGGACCCTCGACACGGGGCGGGCGCGGCTCGTCGGGCTTGGCTTTCTCGCCAGCGTGGCGCTCGGGACGATACTCGACCTGGCCGCTGTCGGGCTCGTCCTCCCGCTGCTGGTCGGCGCGTGGCTGTTCGCCCGGTCGCCGACCGGCCGGCCGAGTTCCGGGCCGCTCCCGGCGCTGGCCGACGGCGGCGAGCGCTCGGTCGGCTTCGAGACGGTGTTGCTGGTCGCGGGCGCCGGCCTGGTCATCCTCGTGGAGTTCGTCTTCATCAAGGAGAACGTCGGGCGGATGAACACGGTGTTCAAGACGTACATGCAGGTGTGGGTGCTGTGGGCCGCCGCAGTCGGCCCGATACTGGCGTGGCTGCTGACCCGCTGGCGGCCCGACGACGAGGCGACCGCACAGCTGGTCAAAAACGGGACGACGGTGCTGGTCGTCCTGCTGGTCTGTTCGACGTCGGTGTACGCCGCCATCGCCCTCCCCAACCACGCCGGCCGCGCGGGGGAGCCCACTCTCGACGGGACGGCGTATCTCGACGACTCCCATTCGGGCGAGGCCGAGGCCATCCGCTGGATGGACCGCGAGATAGACGGCCGTCCGAACATCGTCACCGCGGCGCCGGCCGGCTACTACTGGGTCCCCGAGGAGGGGAAAGGCGCCAGCGCCCCGTCGAGTCTGACGGGGATTCCGACGGTGGCCGGCTGGGTCCACGAGGCCCAGTACCGAAACGACAGCGTCTACGAAAAGCGCGTCGCCGACGTCGAGACCATCTACCGGGGCCCTGGCGACCGACAGCGCGCACTGCTACAGGAGTACGACGTACAGTACGTCTACAACGGGCCGGCGGAGCGCGCTCGCTACGGGACCATCACGGTCAGCCAGCTGGAAGGCGTGACGGAGATTCACCGGTCGGGCGAGGTCGTCATCTACCGCGTCGACCAGCGCGCGCTGGCGGACACGTAGCTAGCCAGGTCGAGAACACTGACGGACCGACGAGCACCGGCCCCGGGACTCGCTTCAGGCTTCCGCCCGCTCGCGCAGGACGGTGACGGCCTCGGCGTCGACGTTGTCGGTCGCCAGATGGTTCGGGATGTAGTCCTGCTTCGAGAAGGTCTCCTGTTCGTCCTCGCTCCCGATGGTACACCACAGCTGGACGCGGTCGGGGCCGTGCCAGTCACCCTGGCGGGCGACCGCGAACACCTCGTACTCCTCGCCGTCGTACTCGATGCGGCCGCCCTTCCGGAGGCCGGGGTCGCCGCGGATGATGAGCTTCTGCATACCCCACGCTTGGCAAACGGCGCACTTAGTGACTTCGAAGCGTTCATCCGACAGTCCGCCGCCGCGGCCCGTCGACCGGAGCCGTTATACGCGGGGGGACGAGAGTACCACGTAGACGGCACGGTCCGACGGCACCTTTCAGCCCGCGGGTCAAACTGCGGGTATCCGCTGTCCGACCTACACCGTCTCTCTAACAACCCTGAGCCGCTGGTGTGTGAGAGACGGAAACCGTAGGATGGCACCCGACTCCCCCGCGGGGGAACTCGAACCGTCGGGGTTTTAAGCGGTCATGCCAAAGCGACCTGTAAGGTCGATATCTATGGAGATGCCGCGACGTTTCAACACGTACTGTCCGCACTGTAACGAGCACAACGAACACGAGGTCGAGAAGGTCCGATCGGGCCGCTCGTCCGGTATGAAAAAGGTCAACGACCGCCAGCGAAAGCGGCGTGGGACCGGTATCGGGAACAAGGGTAAGTTCTCGAAGGTCCCCGGTGGGGACAAGCCCACGAAGAAGACCGACCTGAAGTACATCTGCTCGGACTGTGGGAGCGCCCACCTCCGAGAGGGATGGCGCGCCGGTCGACTGGAGTTCCAGGAGTAACTATGGCAGGTAGCTTCGTCACCGTCGCCTGTCCGGACTGCGAGAACGAACAGACGCTCTTCGAGAAGGCCGCGAGCGAGGTCGACTGCGCCGTCTGCGGTCACACGCTCGCCCGCCCCACCGGCGGGAAGGCCGACATCGAAGGCGAAGTGACCGCCGTCGCCGAGGCCCGGTAACATGAAATACAGCGGCTGGCCAGAACCGAGCGAGCTCGTCGTCGGCAAGGTCGACGAGATCGAAGACTTCGGCGTCTTCGTCGACCTCGAGGAGTACGAGGGCAAGCGCGGGCTCTGTCACATCTCCGAGGTCGCGAGCGGCTGGATAAAGAACGTCCGCGACCACGTCAACACCGGCCAGACGGTCGTCGCCAAGGTGCTCGACGTGGACGAGGACGCCCAGCAGATTGACCTCTCCATCAAGGACGTCAACGACCACCAGCGCAAGGAGAAAATCCAGGAGTGGAAAAACGAGCAGAAGGCCGACAACTGGATGGAGCTGGCCTTCGGCGAGGACATCGCCGACGAGGCCTACAGCGCCATCGCCAACGCCTTGCTGTCGGAGTTTGGCTCGCTGTACGACGGCTTCGAGGCCGCCGCTATCCACGGCGAGTCGGCGCTCGAAGACACCGACCTCGACGAGGACGAGGTCGACGCTATCGTCGAGACGGCACGTTCGAACGTCTCGGTTCCCTACGTCAACGTCACGGGCTACGTCGACCTGACCTGTCCCGACAGCGAGGGCGTCGACGTCATCAAAGACGCGCTGAAAGCCGCCGAGGGCAACGGCGAAGTGCCCGACGAAATCCAGCTCGAAGTCACCTACGTCGGCTCGCCCGAGTACCGCATCCAGGTACAGGCTCCCGACTACAAGACTGCAGAGGGTGCCCTCGAGGAGAGCGCGGCCCGCGCCCGCAAGGTCGTCGAGGCCGAGGGCGGAACCGCCGAGTTCCACCGCGACCGCGACGAAGACGACGAATGAAGGCCGACATCCGGGTGTGTTCGGCCTGGCGGGCCGAACACGACCGCCCGGTGTACACCCTTTCTGGGACGTGTCCCGACTGCGGAGCCGAGGCGGTAAACAGCGCCCCCGCTCCCTTTGACCCGGCGGACCCCCACGGCGAGTATCGACGTTCTCTTAAGCGCCGACACCGGGAGTAGGGGGTATGGACGAATTCGATATCGACGTTCTCGCCGACCCGGAGCTCGAGGAGCCGGTGCTGGTCGAGGGGTTGCCCGGCGTGGGCCACGTCGGCAAGCTCGCCGCCGAGCACCTGCTCGAAGAGCTCGACAGCGAGCTCGTTCGACGGGTGTACTCGACGCATTTCCCCCCGCAGGTCAGCGTCGAGGACGGTCGAACGCAGCTCGCGTGCGCGGAGTTCCACGCCGTCACGCCCGAGGACGGCCGCGACATGCTCGTGCTCACCGGCGACCACCAGGCACAGGACAACGCGGGCCACTACGGCCTCACGACCGCGTTCCTCGACGTCGGCGACGAGTTCGGCGTCGAGGAGGTGTACGCGCTGGGCGGGGTTCCGACGGGCGAACTCATCGAGGAGTACGACGTGCTGGGCGCGACGACGACCGACGACTTCGGCGACCGCCTCGAAGCGGCCGGCGTCGAGTTCCGCGAGGACGAGCCCGCCGGCGGCATCGTCGGCGTCTCCGGCCTCCTGTTGGGACTGAGCGAGCGCCGCGACCGACCTGCCGCCTGTCTGATGGGCGAGACCTCAGGCTACCTGGTCGACCCCAAGAGCGCACAGGCGGTCCTGGAGGTGCTCCAGGAGGTCGTCGGGTTCGAGGTCCCCTTCGACCCGCTCGAAGAGCGCGCCGACGAGATGGAGGAGGTCGTCCGCAAGATACAGCAGATGGAAGAGCAGAACGCTCCGTCGCCGGCCGACGAGGACCTCCGCTACATCGGGTGAGCGGGGTCGCCGAAAGCGGACGATTCTTAGGCGACGGGGCCTAACGGGGGCCCGTGCAGGCAGATCCGGGCGGCGTACCGGCGTGGCTGGTGTTCGGACTGCTCCTGGGGGTAGCCGGTAGTCTGGTCGTCGTCGTCCTCTTTCTCGTCGCCGGCAAACTGTTCCCCGCGAAGCGACGGGCCCGCGGGGTTCGCGAGGGCGGCGAGGAGCGCCGTCGGGCCGAGATTCGCGAGTACCTGACCGCCATCGACGAGTCCTTCGCCGAGAACCATCCGGTCGCCGGCCAGGACGTCGCCTTCTACCTCCCGGACCGCGGCGTCGCCATCACCTTCGACGCGCGGGCGTTCTACCGCATCGAGCGCTCGCCGACGGCCCCGGTGCTGGTCGAACACGAGCTACCGGGCGCCGCTCTGGGCCGGCGGCTCCCCTTCGAGACGCCCGACGTCTCCGTCGGCCCCGAGCCCGAACCCGAGCCCCACTCCCCCGTCGACCCCACGCGACAGGCCTTCGCCGAGCTGGGGCTGCGGGAGACGGCGACCGTCGACGAGGTGAAATCCGCCTACCGGGCCCGCGTCAAGCAGGTCCACCCGGACCACGGCGGCGACAAGGAGGAGTTCAAACGGGTCCGGGAGGCCTACACGCTCGCGAAACAGCACGCGGGGTGAAACAGCGTCGCCCCCGCGGGACGATGCCCTCAGTGAGATGGCGTCGAACCTCAGCGCCCCGTGCTCGCTTCCCCGGCGCGCTCCTCGTATAAGTGGACCATCTCTGAGACGAACCAGAGCTTCAGCGTCATCGCGAGCGCCGTCGCGGCGGCGGTCTCTGCGGGCCGCTGCCGGATGGCGGCATAGAGCGCGTACAGCGAGGCGAGGGCGGTCGGGACGTTCAACAGCCCGGGATAGCGCCGGTGCTTGCCCGCCTGTTTGGCCCAGATGCGTTCGCCGTACACCCCTCTCGTCATCCACGCGCTGTCGTCTTCGGGCGGCGAGAACAGGAACGGGTTGACGGCGACGAACGCGAGAGTGAGCGCCAGCCCGCGCCAGTTCCGACGGTAGATACAGGCGACTATCAGGGGCAGCGTCGGGACGCGGGACCATCCGCTCCGGGGGTTGGCGTGGCGGGCCCAGAAGTACCGGTCGAGCGGGTCGTCGTCGGGAATCGCCGTGGGCATGTCGGTTACTCAGACACGGCCGAGCCAAAGCGCTACCGCCGGCTCACATCCCCTGGCTCATCAGATGCGACCGCAGGAGGTCGGCCTCCTTGCTGCCGGCGACGGGGTTGACGAGGACGACCTCCTCGTCGGCGTCGAAGGCGCCCCGGTCGGCCAGGGCGCGCACGCCGGCGATGGCGGTACCGCCGGTCGCGCCGACTTCGGGGCCCATCTCGCAGCCGTCGACAGCCGCCTGCAGTATCTCCTTGTCGGGGACTGCCGCGCCGTCGCCGCCGGTCGCGGCGATAGCGTCGAGAGCGGCGCGCCCGGCCGCGGGGTCGGGCACTTCCAGCGGGCCGACGATGGTGTCGGGGTGGTCGACCGGCGCCGGGTCGGTCGCGCCGTCGGCGGCCGCCGCGGCGATGGGCGCGCAGTCGGCCGGCTGGGCGGCGTAGAGCCGCGGGACGCCGTCGGCGAGTCCCGCGTCGGCGGCGAGAGCGAACCCGCGTTCGAGCCCGAGGACCGTCTCGCCGTGGCCGGTCGGATGGACCACGGCGTCAGGGGCCGCCCACTCTCGGTCGGCCAGGAGTTCCAGGGCCAGGGCGGTCCCGCCGGCGACGCGGAACGGGTGGCCCGGCGCGACCGAGGTGAGCGGCTCGTCGCTGTCGGCGAAGGCCTCGACGGCGTCGGCGTAGCGCCCCTCGACGACGTACATGTCGCCGCCGTGGACGTTCACCATCGCCTTGTTCAGGAACGGACACCGCGAGGGGACAAACCCCTTCGAGTCGATGTCCGCGCGTGCGGCGTAGGCCGCCGCCGACTGGGCGCCGTTGCCCGGCGAGGGCGTCCCGACGCGGTCGGCCCCGTCCGCGACGGCGGCCGTGACGGCCAGCGAGAGCTTTCGGTCGGCGAGCGACCCCGTGGGGTTGCGCCCCTCGTCCTTGACGGTGACGCCGCCGACGCCGAGTTCGTCGGCCAGCACCGGCACGGCCACGGCCGGCGTCGCCCCCTCGTCGATGCTGACGGTCGCCTCGGGCGGGAACGGGCGGCAGTCGGCGGGGCCGTCGACCGCGTCGACGTCGAAGTCGACGACCAGAACGCCCCCGCAGTCGGGGCAACGCTCGATACCGGGGTCGACCGATTCGCCACACGCCGTACAGGAGAGGCCACGAACCGCCGCTGTCGTCTGCATAGGACTACCTCGGGATGGCTCCCTCAAGTGTCGTGCGGTATATTCCAGCACGCTCTTGGCCCACGCGTCCGAACGCCCGGCCATGACAGACGCCGTGGTCGTCGGTGGCGGCCTCGCGGGACTCGTCGCGGCCAGCCACCTCGCCGAGTCGGGACAGGACGTGACGCTGCTGGAAGCGAGCGACGGCGTCGGCGGCCGCGTCCGGACGGCCCACGCGGACGGCTACACCTTCGACCGGGGCTTTCAGGTGCTCTTCTCGGCGTATCCGGCAGTCGAGCGCGAACTCGATGTCGAGGCGCTCTCGCCCCGACCGTTCACGCCGGGGGCGACCATCGCCCGCCCGAACCACCGCTCGGTGTTGTCGGACCCGCTTCGCAACCCGACCGCGGCCCCACAGACGCTGTTCAACCGAGACGTTCGCACGGCCGACAAGCTCCGCGTGTTCAAACTCCAGCGCGACCTCGCCGGGAGGGACCCCGAGACGCTGCTCGACGGCGGCGGCGAGTCCATCGCCGACTACCTGGCCGACCGGGGGTTCTCGAAGCGGTTCGTCGAGCGCTTCGCCGCGCCTTTCTACGGCGGTATCACGCTCGACCGGTCGCTCTCGACCGACAGCGCCGTCTTCGAGTACACCTACAAGATGCTCTCGGAGGGCGAGATATTCGTCCCCGCCCGCGGGATGCAGGCCATGCCCGAACAGCTCGCCGAGCGGGCCACGACGGCGGGTGCGACCATCGAGACAGGGCAGTCCGTGGAGACCGTCGACGCGGCGGCCGGGGACGACGCGGTGACCGTCGAGACGGCCGGCGAGACGGTCACGGCGGACGCGTGTGTCGTCGCGACGGACCCCGCGACGGCCGCCGACCTGACGGGCGTCGACACCATCCCGACGGAGACGCTCGGCTGTGTCACCCAGTACTTCTCGCTGCCGACGAGCAAGGCCCCGAGCATGGGCAAACGAATCGTGCTCAACGCGGTCGACGACCGGCCAAACACCGTGGCACCGCTGTCGGCGGTCGCTCCGGAGTACGCCCCCGAGGGGATGGAGCTGTACAGCGCCACCTTCCTCGGGGCCCAGGACGCCGACGAGGCGGACCTGGCGGCCGACGTGTACGACGCCCTCGCCTCGTGGTACCCGTCGGCCGGGTTCGACGCTCTGGAGCTCCTTCGAACCGACCGCGTTCCGCTGGCACAGTTCGCCCAGCCGCCGGGCTTTCGCGACTCGGTCCCGGACCCCGACGCGCCCGAGGGGCCGGTGGTCCTGGCCGGCGACTACACCCGCTGGTCCTCGATACAGGGCGCGCTGGAGAGCGGGCGCGTGGCCGCGACGCTGTGCCGGTAGCTGCCCGTTTCTCTACCGCTGGGGCGGTCAGACGGCCTCCGGCCCCCGCTTGCCGGTCCGTATCCGCACCGCCTCCTCGACGGGCAGGACGAAGACGCGCCCGTCGCCCGGATTGCCGGTCTCGGCCGCCTCGGCGATGGCCTCGGTCACGTCCTCGGCCGGGATATCCGCGACGACGCACTCTATTTTCACCTTGTCGATGAGGTCGACGGTGTACTCCTCGCCGCGCCACTGCTCGGTCTTGACCGACTCGGAACCACGCCCCGAGACGTTGGTCACCGTGAGCGAGGCCGCGTTGACCTCGGCCAGCGCCTGCTTTGCGGCACCGAGCTTCTCGGGTCGGATTATCGCGACCACCATCTGTATCTCCGATTCAGTCATCGCCGACACCCCCGCTGTGGCCGCCGGCGCTCACCGCTTGCCCGCTCTGTCGACTCGGCTCCGGTAAAACTGACCGTCCGTACTGTTCTGCGCCAGCTATGGACTGGTTCATAGCTATCATCTCCTGTGGACGGAGTGAACACGGGGTAATCAAGCCTCTCCTTATACACGTGTTTAATCCTTGAATGTCCTGTGAGAGCGGCCGCTGTCCGGTGTCTCCCAGCCAGATACTACTGCACTCCGGCGGCGGTCTCCGGGGAGACCCGTCCGCCGGTGCCGTCGGGCGTCAAGCGGCGCGGTTCAGGCGGCGTGGTCGCCGTGGTCGTCGTGGTCGTCACCCAGCAGCACGGCCGAGACGTACTTGATGGTCGCGAAGTACAGCAACACCATACAGACGAGTGTCGTCGCGATGAGCGCGAGTGCCGGTCCGGTCTGAATCATGTTCGCTGTTCTCCCCCGATAGCCCAAATACTTACCGAACCTGCCACAGGTGCCGGCCCGAGCGGTACCGGCGACGTTCCATTCGGACCCGACGCGGGGAGTCACAGCATCCGCCGGAACTCACCCAGCGGCGGGAACTCCCGCTGTTCCCGGGCGCCCTCGTCCCAGACCACCGGCGCCAACCGGTCGGCGTCGGTCACCAGCGGCGATTGGAACTCAGTCGCCGACATATCATTGACCCGGACCCCGGCGTTGAGCCTGTTGAACGACGGGAGCATCACCACGTCGCTGCCGCGGTACTGCCCCTCGCCGACCAGATAGCAGGGCCGTCGCTGGCCCTCTATCTCTATCGTCGGGTGGTCGTGGCCGACGACGTAGCGGTCGGCGTCGCCTTCGGGGGCCTCGTGCCCGTGCAGGACCAGCGTGTCGCCGACGCGATACTCCCGCGCCGTCGGGCCGTCCCACACCGAATCCAGCATCGTGTCGTGGTTCCCCGGCGTGACGACGAGGCGAGCGCCCGCGTCGCGAGCGGCGGCCTGCAGCCCCGCGACGGTGTCTCCGACGGTCCGCGGGACCGTCCGGAAGGAGTGCAGGAGGTCGCCGGCTACGACGACCTCCTCGGGGTCGTGGCGCTCGAGGAGGTCGCGGAACCGCTCGACCATGTCGCTTCCCGAGCCGACGGGGAACTCAAGTTCCCCGCCGGTCCCCCGGCCCACGTGGCAGTCCGCGACGACCACCGTGTCCCCGAGGACTAGCGCGTGCCCGTCGTAAGTCAGATCCATCGGGAGAGTGTGCGGGCTCGGCGTACAAACCGATGACGCACTGCCCGACGCCGGTGGCGTCGCCACAGCGGCCCGGCTGTGAGCGGCGACGCGGCGAAGTGCGGGGAGTTTTCTACCCCGGCGCCGTTCGGTGCCGTATGAGCGACAGTTCCGACGACCTCGAAGCGGCCGTCGACGCGTTCCTCTCCGAGGCCGACTCGGCGTACGAGGAGTACGACCGCGGTTATACGGACGCCGACGCGACGCTGCGGCGGCTGGAGGGTGCCGTCGAACAGCTCCGGACCGCGAGCCGCGAGGAGTGAGCCAATCGGCGGGGACACCTCGTCCGTCAGCCGCCCACCAACTGGAACGTAATCTGACACTACGTTTGTCACGTCGGATTGGGTAGGTCCGGTGATGTCAGACACAGGGTCGGACAAACCCGGCGAGGGCCCCGGCGATGGCCCGGGTATCGTGCGTCGGCAGATACAGCCCAGCTCGGAGACCTCGGAGTACGACTTCCTCGAAATCGTCGCCGAGATAGAGGGCTGTGAGATAGAGGAACTGCCATCGCTGTACAACGAGGTCGAACACGTCATCGAGACGCTGTTCAAGACCCCGCCGTCGACGGCGGCACAGATGTCGATATCCTTCTCCTACTCGGGCTACCGCGTCACCGTCGACCGGAACGGCGTCGTGACGCTGGTCCCGGTCGCGGCCCGATAGTCGGCCCGCGCGGGGCGAAATCGGGAAGAATTATCGGCCCGGCCGCCCCCAGGGGAGGTATGACAGGATTCTCCAGTCGCGTCGAAGCGGTGTCGATTTCGGGCATCCGCGAAGTGTTCGAGGCCGCGGGCGAGGACGCCATCAACCTCGGCCTCGGCCAGCCGGACTTCCCCACGCCGGCCCACGTCCGCGATGCCGCCGTCGAGGCGATTCGGGCCGGGGACGTCGACGCCTACACGTCGAACAAGGGAACCGAGACACTCCGGGAGGCCATCGCCGAAAAGCACGCGCGGGACAACGACCTCGACGTCGACCCCGGTGACATCATCGCCACGTCGGGCGGGAGCGAGGCGCTCCACATCGCGCTGGAGGCCCACGTGGACGGGGACCAGGAGGTCATCTTCCCGGACCCGGGGTTCGTCTCCTACGACGCGCTGACCCATCTGGCCGGCGGCACGCCGAAGCCGGTGGGGCTCCGCGACGACCTGACGCTGGCGCCCGAAACCGTCGAGGACGCGATCACCGATGACACCGCGGCCTTTATCGTAAACTCCCCGGCCAACCCCACCGGCGCGGTCCAGTCGGCCGACGACATGCGCGAGTTCGCCCGCATCGCCGAGGAGCACGACGTGCTCTGTCTCTCCGACGAGGTGTACGAACACCAGGTCTTCGAGGGCGAACACCGCTCGCCCGCGGAGTTCGACGACGCGGGCAACGTCGCCGTCGTCAACGCCTGCTCGAAGGCCTACTCGATGACGGGCTGGCGCCTGGGCTGGGTCACGGCCGCGACTGACCGCATCGAGCGGATGCTCCGGGTCCACCAGTACGCCCAGGCCTGTGCCTCCGCGCCCGCCCAGTACGCCGCCGAGGCCGCCCTGACCGGCCCCCAGGACGCCGTCGCGGAGATGCGCGACACGTTCCGGGAGCGCCGTGACATCCTCCTCGACGGGTTCGAGGAGATGGGACTGGAGTGTCCCACCCCCAAGGGCGCCTTCTACGCCATGCCCAAGGTGCCCGAGGGGTGGGTCGACGAGGTCATAGAGCGCGGTGTCGTCGTCGTTCCCGGCGACGCCTTCGGCGAGAACGGCGCGGGGTATGCCCGCATCTCCTACGCGACGGACACCGAGACGCTCCGGGAGGCCATCGACGTCATGGCCGAGGCGACGGCGGCCCTGGAGTAGGGCCGAATTTGGAAGAGAGTTCGAAGAAGGGTTTTGTCGGTAGCCCGTGTCCCACCGCACGAGTGAGCCGTGGTCACCGTTCATGACTCCGACAAACGGGAGAGATACGCCGAGGGCCAACTGTTTAGTAGGGACACAGCGACCACCGAAGGGAGAGAGATGGAGAAGGCGCTCTGGTATCTGCTGACGGCGACGCGCGGCGGTGCCAACAGGGCGCGTATCATCAACGCCCTCACCGAGCGCCCGAAGAACGCCAACGAACTGGCCGACGAGCTGGACGTCGGGTACAAGACCATCCGTCACCACATGGAGCAACTCGAGGACCACGATGTCGTGGAGTCGGGCGAGGAATCGTACGCGAAGCTCTACTTCCTGACCGACCGGTTCGACGCGTACCGGGACACGTTCGAGGACATCACGGAGCAGATAGACACATGAGCCGGGCGAAACTGTCGGCCGTACCGGCGCGTGGGTCGACACACCGGAACCCCGACGGGTTTCAGCGGCTTGCAGTCGCCAACGGGGTGACCGGCTGATGGCGATGGGGACGCTCATCACCGTCGCCGCGGTCCTGGCGGGGCTGAACACGCTCCTCCTGCTCCCGCTTGTCGGCGTCTGGATTCGCAACTACACCACCTTCGGGACCGGGCTGGTCGGCGGCCTCCTCCTCTTTGCCGTCGCCATGCTCGCGGAGAACGCCGTCGCCATCTACTTCTTCTTCTCGATGGCCAGCTTCTACAGCGGCGACCCCGGCGTCCAGCAGGCCGTCCTCGTGTTGCGCGGGCTGCAGTTCGTCGCTATCGCCGCCCTGAGCTATACGACGCTCCGCTAGCCCTCGCCGCCGGTCCGGCGGGGTCCACGTTTGCGGGCAAAGGACCGATAACGCTGCACCCGCTACCTGGGTGCAATGGACCACCTCGCACCGCCGAACGTGCCGGTGTACGCGACGACGGCCGAGCAACAGCGTATCTGGGAGCGTTGTGAGGCCCGCGGGCAACCGGTCATCGCCATCCGGGCGGCCACCCGCGGCTACATCGTCAGGTACGACCTCCAGCACCTCGACGCACAGCTCTCACAGCGGACGCTCCAGCGGCTCCGCGACCGGGTGCGCTCGCGGCGGGGGTACGAGACCAGCCCCGACGACACCGACCCCGTCTCCGAGACCGAGGGGGTCGGGGGCGAGGCCGGTGCGGTGTCCGGCGAACTCCACACGCCCACCGAGCGGGCCGCACGGGAGCTGGCATCGCACATCTCCCCCTTCGTTCTCGACCGGGACAACTGGCAGTGACGGCCCGCTAGCGGACGAGTCTTTTTAGCGCTCCCGTCCCTCGTGTCGCTATGGCAGTGGCCCGACACGAACCCGGCGTCGTCGGTGCCGGCAAGGCGCTCGCCTCCCAGGTCCACCCGGTGTTCATGTTGCCCCCGCTCGCGACCTCGCTGTTCGGGGCCGTCCTCGCCGGGGGCGTCGACCTCGCTGTGGCGGGGCTGCACGTGCTGGCGATGTTCTTCGCCGTCTACACGGCCCACGTGAAGGACGGCTACGTCGACTTCCACGTCCGCGGGGAGGACGACGACCACCCGCTGACCGCCGTGGGGTGTCGCGGGGCCCTGGCCGCGAGCGCCGCGGGCTTTCTCGGCTGTACCGTCGGCCTGTGGCTCCTGGTCTCCCCGCTCGCGGCGCTGGTGACGGCGCCGGCGTGGGTCATCGGGTACACGCACGCGCCTCAGTTAGACCTCAACCCCGTCGGCGCGACGATGGGGTATCCCGGCGGCATCGCGCTGGCGCTGCTGGGGGGATACTACGCCCAGGCGACCAGTTTCAGCCCGCGGGTGGTGGGGTTGGCCGCCGTCTTCCTGTGCCTGCTGACCGGCATCAAGATAATCGACGACGAGACGGACTTCGACTACGACAGCTCCATCGACAAGCGGACCGTCGCCGTCGTGCTGGGGCCCCGGCGGGCCAGACGGCTGGCGCTCGGGCTGTTCGTCCTCGCGCTGGTCGGCGTCGTCGCGCTGGCGGTGGCGCTGCCGGGGGTTCCCCCGACTGCGGCCGGCGGGGCCGTCGTCTTCGGGGCCGTCCTGGCCGTGGCCTACCGCGCCGAGGCGAAGCTCGCGACCATGCTGTTGATTCGGGGCTCGTACCTCTTTCTGGCCGTGCTCGTGGCCGCGGTCTGGTTCCGGCCGCTGGCGTGAGTCGGCCTACGGCCTGTTGAACCAGACGTCGACGTGGTGGTCGGGGCCGTAGGACTTCCCGACCACGTCGGGCTGTCCGCTCCCGGTCAGGTCGACCACCTTCGCCTCGTGGGTCTCGATGCCGGTGGCGACCGTCTCGCGCTCGAACTCGCCGCCGCGGTTGTAGAAGACGAAGTGGCGCGGGTCGCTGTGTTTGCCGAGTCCCATCTCCGCGACGTAGATGTCCGGCCGGCCGTCGCCGGTGAAGTCCTCGACCTCAAGCGAGTGCGGACAGAACAGCCCGTCGGCGATGACGTGCTGGTCCCAGTCGGGCGGGTCGAACCAGGCGACCCGTCCCGGGTGAGAGCCTAAGTGTGGTGAGTCCCCCTCAGAGAGGACGACTTCCAGGTCGCCGTCGTCGTCCACGTCGGCGACGGCGACCCGCGTGTTGTCCCACCCGTCGACGATAGCCTCGCGGCGCCAGCCGGTCGCGGCGTCGGGGTCGCGGTGGTAGACGTTCGGGCCCGCTATCAGCTCCGTCCGCCCGTCGCCGTCGACGTCGACGACCGCGACGCCCTCGACCTCGCGGTCCTCGTCGACGACGTGGAGGTGGCTCTCGTCCCAGGGCGACTGCCGCGGCGCGTCGGGAACGTCGAAGTAGAAGACGACCTCGGACTCCTGCGAGAGCCCGACGACCTCCGGCTCCCCGTCGTCGTCGATGTCGCCCACGGCGACGTCGTGGTACTTCTCGAAGCGGTCGGTGATGAGGTGGCGCGCCCACGGGTCACGCGGGTCCGCGCCGGGCTCGAACCAGTACAGCTCCGTGTTGTTGATGCCCTGACCGGCCACGACGTTCGGCCGCCCGGTCCCGGTGATGTCGCCGACGGCGCCGCCCACGTCCAGGGCCGGCGTGAACGATATCTCGTGGCGCTCGAAGCCCGGGTTCTCGTACCAGAAGAGGTTCGCGTCCTCGATGCCGACCGCCGACCGAATCGCGCCGGTAGGCACGCCCCGCCGCTCGGCTCCCCAGACGAGCCCCTTGCCGGGGACCCCCTCGCCGGCGCCGCCGACGATGACGTCCTCCCGGCCGTTGCCCGTCAGGTCCGTCGTGAGGCAGAATCCGAGTTTCGTACACGGTGGCCGTTCGTCGATTTGCTCGTGGCTGAACCCGCTCATGTCTCCTGTTCAGGGGTTCGTCCAGGTGGGGTATGAGTAACCACCCGCTAACTCGCTCGCCCGACCCGCCGAGGTCGGAACCCCGACCCCGCCCGCTCGACCCGCCGCTGTCTCCCCTCTCGGCGGCCGGTTCCGGACAGCGTAACAAACCGTCCGCGTCCGCACCCCACGTTCATGCCCTGCCAGCCGCCCCGGACCGCCCCCCGAACCGCCGCACCGACCACCGGGTGTCGAAAGGAGGGACGCTGATGTGGCCGTGGACGCATCTCGCGTTCGGTTATCTGCTCGTCTCGCTCCTGTGGCGGCTGCGTTCCCACCGGGTCGACGGCGCGGTCGCCGTCGCTACGGCCCTCGGGACGCAGTTCCCCGACCTCGTCGACAAACCACTGGCGTGGGGCCTCGGGGTCCTGCCCGCCGGGCGGAGCCTGGCCCACTCGCTGGTGACCGCCGTGACGGTGTCGGCCGTCGTGCTCGCCGTGGGTGCCCGGGGTGACCGCCACGACCTGGCGCTGGCGTTCGTCGTGGGCTACGGAAGCCACCTCGCCGGCGACGTCATCCCGAAGCTCCCGATAGACGACTTCGACTCGCTGACCTTCCTCCTGTGGCCGCTCCTCCCGCTCCCGGAGTACGAGGGGGCCGAGCCGGTGGTGGCGAACGTCTCGGAGGTGCTCGCCGCGCCGACGGCGTCCCTGCTTTCGAGCCCCGGCCGGCTGGCGCTGGTCGCGCTCGTCGTCGCCGTCTGGTGGGCCGACGGGTTCCCGGGCGTGGCGGGGGTCGGCCGCTATCTGGCGGGCGACGCAAAAGTCGGCCCCGACTGAGCCACACACCAACAGTCAGGACTGCACCGCCGAGCGCTGGGGCGGCGTCTCCGCCCCGTCCGCGCCGACGAGTCCGGACAGCAGGCTGTCGAGGCGGTCGGCGATGCCCGCGCGGTCGTACTGCTCGACCACGTGTTCGCGCCCGGCCGCACCCAGCTGTCGCCGGTGGTCGGGTGCGGCGAGCATCGTATCGAGCGCTTCGGCGATGGCGTCCGGGTCGACCTCGGCGTGGCGGCCGCCGCCGGAGGCGTCGACGAACCGCCGCACTTCGCCGCGCCCGGTGACCACGACCGGGACCCCGCAGGCGAGATATTCGTAGGCTTTCGTCGGCATCGCGTAGGCCAACTCGGCGGTGTCCTTAATCGGTGCCAGCCCGACGGCGGCGTCGTTGATGTGGGTCGGCACGGCCTCGCGGTCGACCAGCCCGACGAACTCCACCCGGTCACCCAGGTCGAGCCGCTCGGTCAGCTCCTCCAGGCGGGAGCGCTCGTCGCCGTCGCCGACGAACCGCAGGACGGCGTCGTGGTCGAGTTCGTCCATCGCGCGGATGCACGGTTCGAGGGGCTGTGCGCTGCCGAGGTTGCCGGTGTAGACGACGACCGACCGTTCGCCGCCGTCCCGCACTGCGTCGCCGCTGTCCGCCCGCGGCGCGAACCAGTCGGTGTCGACGCCGTTGGGGATGTGCCGAACCCGGTCGCCCAGGCTCTGGCCGTACGTGTCGGCGACGGCGCTCCCGAGCGATTCGGTCGTGACCGTGATGCGGTCGGCCGTCCGCAAGGCGAGCCCCTGGAACCGGCGGCTCGCCCGGACCAGCGGGCTGTCGGCCTCGACGTACCCGAGGGCCACGGAGTTGTCTATCCAGAGGTCCCGCACGTCGACGACCCAGGGCGTCCCCAGCGCGGCGGCCACGAGCCCCGGGAGCCCGGTCGTGATGGGCGGGGTCGACGTGAGCACCGCGTCGGTCGAGCGGTGGTGCCAGACGAGCCAGAGGGCGGCATGGAGCGCAAACAGCAGGTAGTACGGGAGCCGGCGGGCGAGCCCGGGGTTCTCGACCTGTGGCTGCCAGGACCACAGGCGGCGGACTTCGACGCCGTCTACGTGTTCGGTCTCGCTGCGCGCCCAGCTCCGCTCGAAGTTCCCCGGCGGGTACGTCGTCGGCGGCGCCAGCACGGTCACGCGCGCGCCGTCGGCGACGTTGACCGCGAGGTCCCGGATTCGCGAGGCGTTCCCGCCTTTCTCCGGGGGGTAGCGCTGGGAGACGAAGACGTAGCTGTTCCGGTCAGCCATCGTCCCCCGGTCCCCCCTCGCCGTCACCCGTTGCGCACGACGCCGTCCTCGGGCGCTCGGTCGCGGATATACGTCCCATGTGACGCCGAAACGGACCGCCGATAGCCACGTTAGTATGCGTTCTATACGCCGTGTCGGCCCGGTCGCTGTCGGGCGGGCGACCGGTCGATAGACTGGCCGTCGACCCGTCCACACTCCGTTACCGATTGGCTACTAAACTGGCTGGAATCGGAACTCCACTACGATGGACCTGGATTCACTGACGCTGGCCTACGCCTACGGCTGTCGCAACGCCGGGGACTTCGCGATAAACGAGGGGTCGCTCGCGCTGCTGTCACGGGCCTGTCCCGAGGCCGACGTGACCGCCGTCTCACGGTTCGCGTCGGCGTCGCCGGAGTATCAACGGATGGCCGACCGACTCGATACGCTTGCGGAGGGGGCACTGGTCGGCGGCCCGATAACCTACGACCCGGAGCGACAGTCCCGGCCGGCGCAACTCGCCGCGCTGGCGCGCAACGGCCTCCAGTACGGCGTCGACCTGGCCGGCGTCGCCGAGGGCCGGTCGGCCCACTCGGCGCTGTACGAGCGGATAACCGACGGGGACGCGTTGTTGTTCAACGGCGGCAACGCCATCCACTACTCGCCGAGCCACGGGAACCTCCCGTACCTGCTCGCGATGCTGTACCCGCTTCAGGTCGCTCGCCGCAACGACGTTCCCTACGGCCTGTTGCCACAGACGACGTTCGGGCTGGCGGGCCTCCCGAAGCGGCTGGTCCGGTCGCTCCTGGCGGACGCCGAGTTCGTCATGACGCGGGACGCCATCACGTTCGACTACCTCTCGGAGTTTGGCCTCCCGACGCAACTCATCAACGGTGTCGACACCGCCTTCCTCAACGGGACCCCCGAACCGAGCGCCCCCTCGGACGGCGGCCCGGCCCGCATCGCCGCAGTGCCCCGGTTCTCGACGCTGGGCGATACCGGGGAGCTGGACGAGGCCGGCGAGCGGATGGAGGAAACCTTCCTGACGTATCTGGAGCGGCTGGTCGAATCGGGCCACGAGGTCACGCTGACGATACAGACCGAGATAGACGAGGCGTGGGCCGCCCGGCACCGCGACCGGCTCGACGACATCGGCGTCGGCTACGTCGAGAGCTACGACCCCGATGCGCTCCGGGACCACTACGCCGGGATGGACCTGCTCGTGACGATGCGTCTGCACGCGGCCATCTTCGCCCTCTCGGTCGGGACGCCCACTATCGGCGTCTACCGGCGCGAGTGGGGGCCGAAGACGCCCGGCACGTTCCGCACGCTCGACATCGCCGAGTACGCGATGCCGTGGGACGAGGCGACCGCCGAGGCGCTTACGTCGACGACCGAGGACGCGCTGGACGAGGGCGCGGCGCTGTCACGGCACGTCGCTGACAACGTGGCGATGCGCAGCGAGGCGCTAGTAAGTGACCTGCGGACCGCGCTCGCGACCGCCGACGGGTTCGCGTAAACTCCGACGCCCGGAGCCCGCCTGCCGACGCTCCGGCCGGACCGCTCCCGGATATCGAGCGTTCACACGTTAGGGTTCTCCCGTAGCTCGCACTCCGAGAGGAGGTTCGAGTGGGACGCGTTGTCGACCACCGACTCGCGACGCGTGCCAGCTCAGCAAATGACCCCTTCCGCAGTTCGGGACTCGCGTCGAGAAACAAGAAGTAGTGCCTGTCGTCATCGCCCTATCCGAACGACAGGGGGGACGCCGTCCAGCGCGCCGTCGGCGCTCACCGAGAGCCCCTCAGCCGGTCGCGTTCACGCGGTAGACGTCGTACTCGCCGTTGTCGTACACCGACGACACCGTGGGGTCCCGTTCCAGGCGGTCGAAGTCGGACTGCTCGTACTTCCAGAACTCCCGGTAATCGGGGTAGACGCTCCCGTAGAAGGTGCGCCCGGCCGCCGTCAACACGAGGTACTTGTCGCTCCCGTAGCTGGCCCCGAGCGTGTCGTTGCCGGTGTAGCCGAAGTGGCGGGGTATCCGGTCGGTACCGCTGGTCACCACCTGACCGTCCGCGTACGTCTCCCGGCCGTAGATGGCGTCCCGGAACCGGTGGGTCTCGGTGCCGAACTCGGCGAGGCCGTCCCCGGCGTCGCGGTTCTCGATGTACCACCCTGACCCAGACAGCTCCGCCTCGGTGACCTGCTGGTTCTGGCCGACCGTCAGCGGCGAGATGTACAGCCCCATCGTGCTGGTCGCTACCAGCACCGCGACGGTGACGTACAACAGCCCGTAGACGGCCGTCCGGGTCCCCGTCCGCTCGGCCAGGAAGTAGACGAACGAACCGGCGAGCACCGCGCCGAACAGCTCCGCGTACACCAGCGGGCGGCCGAAACCGACGAGCAGGTCGACGAGGAAAAACAGCGCCGAGAGCGCGGTAAAGAGGCCGAGCGAGCCGACGAACGTCGACCGGAAGACGGTACCGCTCGTCCGCGAGCGAAGCGTCGCGACGAGGACGGCGAGCGCATAGCACCCCCCGAGCGTGAGCAGTATCGCCGACTCGCCGTATCTGAGCGCGGCGATGCGGCCGATGTCGACCATCGACGGGCTGTACTGGGCCACCGTCTCGCTGTACGAGGCGGCCGAGGACCCCGAGCCCCCGGGGGCCGCGAGCGTCTCGAAGACGATACCGAACCGCTTGACGATCTTGGGGAAGTCCAGATACCACACCGCGAAGACGGCGACGACGAGCTGTGAGACCGGCGTCGCGCCCACCGGCCCGGTCACCGGCTCGGCGCTCGCCAGGACGCCGCGGGCGTGCAGGAACCGAGCGGTCCCGTAGACCACGAGGAACAGCACCAGAAACAGGACGGTGATCGGGTGGTAGATGACCAGCCCGAACAGCGCGAGGCCCAGCGCGGCGCGGACCCCGACGGCCTGTGTCCGCCGTTCCATGACGAACAGGTAGAGGACGAACGGGACCAGCAGGACGCTGAACACGTACGGGACCGACTGGGCGGCGACCAGCGCCGCGGCGAAGGGGACCGAAAGCAGCGCCCGACGGCGGTCGAAGACGGCGTTGACGAGCGCCACGAACGAGAGCACGCTGAACAGCGACCCGATGCCCGCCAGCGACATCAGCATCGTTCCCGGTTCGAGCCCGGTGGCGTACGCCAGGCTCAGTACCAGCAGGTGGCTGTTCGGGTAGATGTTCCCGGGACTGACCCGGCCCGTCCGCTGGATGTCCCTGAGGAACCCGACGTGTGAGAGCACGTCCGCCCGGCCGAACATGGCGTACCCGCGGAAGTACGGCAGGAAGACGAGCACGCCGACGACGGCCACGACGAGCAGGAGGCCGAACCGCCAGTCGTCCGTCCCCGACCGGGCGCTCCGGACGACGACAACGTTTCCGACGAGCAGGGCGGCGACGGCGAGCGCCCAGAAGTACCACGGGTAGGCGCCGTAGATGGAAGGCTCGTAGCCGGCGGCTTCGGGCGTCGTCGCGAGGACGGCCGTGAGTGCGAAGAGGAGCGCGAACCCACCCGCGGCGAGCCACCGGTCGCCGGCCCCGTCGCTCGTGAGCCCCATCTACGCGCCACCCCCGCTGGACTCGACGGTAATCCAGATGTGGACCGACCGGTAGGCGCCGTCGATTCTGGGGTTGTCCCCGGTCGAGCCTTTATACAGGAGCAGCGTCAGCCGGAGCCGTTCGCCGGCGGCCGAGGTGGGCGGCGAGACGCGGAGCCCGGTCCCGTTGACGGCGCCGGCCCGGAGCTGGGTCTCGTAGCGGTCCTCCCGCCAACGCGCGGTCACGGTCCGCTCGCCGTCGACGGTGTCGACGCGGTGGAACTCGACCAAGACGGTGTACTCCGCCGATTGGCCCTCCCGGTTCTCGATACCGACGTACAGCGGCGCGGTCTCGATGGGGGCGAGCGACTCGGGGTAGTCGTCGGCGACGAGCTCGCCCGTCTCGTCGTCCGCAGTCATGAGATAGAACTCGGTGTAGCGCTGGCCCCCGTCGGTCGTCGCGAGGGCCGTCCCGGCGGCGGCCACCGACAGGACGAACAACACCCCGATGACGGCCGTCGCCGGCCCCGTGTTCGTGAGTCCGGCGAGGGAGTCCCCCACCGGGAGCCGGTAACGCTCCGCCGGCGGGACCTGCAGCCGCCGGACGGCGGCCACGGCCGCCGCGACCAGCACGAACCACACCAGCGTCAGGACGACCGACCAGGCGGTGATGCCCCAGCGCGTGTAGTTCAGGAACAGGGCGAGCAACGGCACCGTGACGATGCTCAGCCCGACGGTGAAGACGACCCGTTCGAGCCCCGAGAGCGTCACTCGGCCGCCCGCCTCGGTCGACGCCCGGCGGGGGAACAGCGCCGCAGTCAGCGCGTAGCCCGGCCCCAGGAGGACGAACGCGCCGCCCACCAAGACGCGGGCCGGACCCAGCGGGTTCCCCTGGCGCCGCCAGACCGCGTACGTTATCAGCGCGATGCCACAGACGACGGCGAGGTCGAGGAGTGTCGATACCACTCTGGTCCCCCAACTTCGGCCACGAGCCATTGGGTGTTCCCACCCCGGAGAGGGGCATAAGAAAACGCCGCCTACCGCTTGATTCCGAGCTTGTTACCAACTCCCCACCGGCCCGGCTCCGCTACTTCGATGGCGGGAGCGAGCGGTACCCGTCGTCGACTGAGAGCCCGGCCACGCTGGTCCCGTCGTGGTCGACAGCGACCGACCGGGGGGTCCCGGTCGAAAGGAGGAAGCCGAACTGCACCGCGCTCCCCTCGGACTGCAGGGACAGCTTCGGTCGGCTCTCGGCCCGGCCGAAGGCCGGGAAGTACCGGCTCGTCGAGACGGTCGCCCGCTCGGCGCCAAGCGGGACCACCGACGCCGCCGGCCCGCCGTCCCCGCTGAGGCGAAATCGGGGCTGTCCGCCGTCGTCGACGTGGTCGAGGTCGACCTCCGGGGCGACGTGGAGCCGGCTCGTCACCGTCGCCGCCTCGTCGGCGTCGACCGTGTCCCAGACCAGCCACCAGTCGTCGGCGTGGTAGACGCGGCGCCGGTGGGTGTACCGGGGCGTCGCGTCGCGGCCGTAGCGGCCGTCGAACAGGTCGACCCCGTCGCGCTCGGTCGCCGTGGCCGACGGCTCGACCCGCCGGCCCAGCAGGTAGCTCCCGCCCACCGGCATCGGCTCGGTGTCGCCGTACTGGACGGTGTTGTGGGCGGCGACGCTGCGGGCGTACTCGCGATCGTTCGTCGGCGCGTAGCTGGGCGTCCCGGTGTCGGTCAACAGGCGCTGTCCGTCGGCCCAGAACGCCACCGAGAGCGCGTCGTTGTGCGTGTGGCCCGGTAGATGGGCCGGCCCGGGCCGGCCCCCGTCGATTAGCAGCCGGTCGTCGCCGTCGCCGAGCCAGTAGTAGCCCGACGCGGGCAGCGACGTGCCGGCCGCCGCCGTCGCGTCCACGCCGACGGCGTCGGCGTAGCGGAGCACGGCGGGCAGCGGCGGCGCCTCGCCGAACACCGCGTCGTTCAGCAGCGGAATCCGGCCGTCGGGCGGGGCCAGCCGCCGGAGGAACTCCGTGGCCGCGACCGCCACCTCGCGGAGTTCGTCCGGGACCGACCGGCCGGCCCGGCGCAGCAGGTCCACGGCGGTCAGATACCGCACGAGCGCGATGCTGTGGTACATCGGGCTGCGCTCGAAGTGGCCGCCGTCGTCGAGGAACTGGTCGCTGGCCGCCCGGAGCACGTCGACGCCCTGCCGGCGCCACGCCTCCCCCTCGCCGTCGAACAGGGTGCCCGCCATCACCAGCGCGGCGCCGTTCTCTATCAGGTGGTTGCCGCCCACGTCGTGTTCGACGTGGTTTGCGAGGAAGGCGGCGTTCCGGTAGACCAGTCTGGCGGCGAGCGCCTGGACGGCCGTGTCGTCGCGGACCCACGCGCAAAAGCGGGCGAGGTTGAGGACGCGAAGCGAGACAGCGTGGGGCGTCCAGGCGCGGCGGAGATAGCCCGGCGCGCCGATAGCCGTCGCATCGGCGTCGTCCCAGTCGGCGAGCCAGTCGGCGAGCGTCTCGGCGACGGCCGGACACGCCGCCGGCCCGTCGTAGCCCAGCGTCGCCCACGACAGGAACTCGAAGCCGTGGAACTGCAGCGCCCACATCGCCGGCGGCTCCAGGACCGCCTCGTCGAGCCAGCCGACGCCGTCGTCGCCGGCGACCCGGACCGACCGCTCCAACAGCGTCACCGTTCCGGTCGCGGCCTCGTCGGCCCGCTCGCGGTGGGCCTCGCGGGCCGCCGCGCCGAGACACCGGCGGAGCGTCGTCGTGTTGCCCCGGATACCCTCGGGCCGTATCGCCAGCCCGCTGGGGACCTGCCGATCGTACCACTGGTCGGCGTCGACCGGCAGCGACGGGACGATGAGCTGCCGGAGCGTCCGGTCGGCGACGCCCAGGAGCTGTTCTGTCTCCATGTTCCGGACGGTCTCGTACAGCAGCGGCGCGGTCTCCGTGTCCGTGAGCTGTGCGAGCCGGGACTGTCCCTCGCTCATCGCGCGGGGCCCCCGCTCCGGCCGGTTCGGTCCGCCGCTACGCGCGTGATTCCACCCGGTCGCTCCGTCTGCCCGCCGTTGACTGGCGCTCGCGGCCGAGCGGGCGACGGAGCGGCGACATACAGTTCACCCATGCTCGGTGGGATACACGGACCGGTAGTTTGTTACGCCGCTCCTGAACCGGTCGGCACGCCCCCGCCCGCCGGTTTGCGGGCGACAGGGGCCGGCCCCGGCGCTGTGCGTAGTCCGCAACTAACTGAGTACCGGCCACGCGAGGTGCCAGGCCATGGGAGAGATAGCGGATTCGACGGGAGTGGGTCACCGGTGAGCGCAGTCAGCTACGTGACGGGGCTCCTGGCACGCTGTATCGCGGCCGCCCGGTCGGCGACCGGCGGCACGGCCAGCGGCGACGGCCAGTCCGCGTCCGACGGCCGGTTCGCCACGCACAGCTCGGGCGGCGACCGCGACGGGGGCGGCCCGACGCGGTTGCTCTGCGGGCAGGCCCTCTGGATGGGCGTCACGCTCTGGCTGCTGTTCGCCCTGTCCTTGCTGTCCGAACACCTGTACTTCCTGGTGTCGTTCATCGGCCTGCTGTGTAACCGGGTGGTGTTCGCCCCGCGGGACGGCCCTGCGCGGTGGTGGCGCGCGCTCAACGTGGTCACGTGGCTCTGTTTCGGGGTGCTGTCGTACATTCTCTACCTCCGTATCAGGACCAGCGTGCCCGCGCTGGCGTAGCCGTCGCATACTTACGGGGTCCGGATGGCCGTATACAGCCGATGGGGACCACGTCTCGACCCCGGTCACCGGGGTCACGGACGGTGAGTGAGCGGACCGAGCGCCGACGCCGAAAGCGGGGGTCCGGTCCGTGACCGAGCCGCTCGTCACGGCCGTCGTCACGACATACGACCGGCCCGACAACCTCCGGGAGGCCGTCGAGAGCGTCCGCGAACAGACCTACGACCCGGTCGAACTGGTCGTCGTGGACGACCACTCGCCCACGCCGGCCAGAGACGTCCTGGCCGACGTTGACCTGGGTTCGCTTGCCGCCCACCGCGTGGTCCGCCACGAGCGGAACCGCGGGGCCAACGCCGCCCGGAACACCGGCATCGACGCGGCCCGGGGCGAGTACGTCGCCTTCCTCGACGACGACGACTACTGGCTCCCCAAGAAGCTCGCCCGGCAGGTCCACGCCATCGAGGCCGGGGACTGCGGCGTCGCCTACTGCGGTATCAGACGGGTCCTGCCCGACGCGGAGCGCATCGAAATCCCCGACGCCGTCGACGACGACATGACGAAGGCCCTGCTCTGTGCGAACGTGGTCGGTTCGATGTCCGTCGCGCTGGTCGAGACCGCCGTCGCCGAGCGGGTCCCGCTGGACGAGCGCTTCCCCTGTTGGGCCGACCTGGAGTGGTTCGTGAACCTCTCGCGGGAGACGGATTTCACCCGAGTCCCGGAACCGCTGGTCGCCTACAACTGCGACTCGCCGGGCCGGCTGACCGAGGACTTCGAAAAGACCGAGCGGGGGTACGAGCTGTTCGTCGCGGAGTTCGAGCCCCTGGCCGCCCGCTACGGCGACCGCTTCCGCCGGAAGTTCCGGGCCTGGGCGGCGTTCCGGGCCGGCAAGAGCGCCGTCCACGCCGGCCGGTACGACCGCGCGCGGGAACTGCTGTCCGGCGCCGTCCGGGACTATCCGTACGAGCCGCAGTTCGCGACGTATCTCCTGGCGGCCCTCGGGGGCGAGCGGACCCACGAACTCGGGCGGCGGGTCCGGGCTCTCGGAAGCTGACCGCCCCGCCCGCTCACTGCATCGGCTGTGCGGCCCGGGACCGCTCGACGGTCGGCGCCGGCAGGTCCCAGCCGCTCTCGTCGAGATGCTCGACGATGCCGGCGGTGACCCGCTCGACGCTGTACTGACGACCGGTTTCACGGGCCCCGTTCTGCAGCTCGGACAAGAGCGCCGGGTCGGCGGCGAGCTCCCTGATGTGGCCCGAAAGCGCCGCCACGTCGTGGGGGGCAAACAGTCGCCCGTCGACGCCGTCGGTCACGATGTCGGCGTTGAAGTTCCAGTCCGTCGCCAGCACGGGACAGCCGGCGGCGAAGGCCTCGACCAGCGCGCCCGGGAACCCCTCTCCGTCGTACACCGTCGGGAACACGAACGCGTCGGCGTCCTGCAGGGTCGGGATGACGTCCTCGTTGGGGAGCTTGCCGTGGAACCGAGCGCCGGGGAGCCGGCTACACCGGTCGAGGAAGCGCTCCTCGTAGGGGTCACCGGGGAGGAAGTGGCCGTAGATGTCGAGCACCACGTCGGCCCCGGCGTCGCTGGCCCGCTCGTACGCCGAAAGCAGGTCGTCGATTCCTTTCGACTCCTTGAGGCGGCCCACGTAGGCCAGTCTGAGCGGGCCGGCGGACCGCTTTGCCCCCGGCGACTCCGGTAGCGGCCGGAGGTTCGGCACCGTCCGGACCTGCACCGAGTCGTCGAGCAGTCCCCGGAGGTCCCGGCTCAGCGCGTCGGTCTGCGGGTAGACGCCGTCGAACGCCGAAAGGGTCCGCAGGTAGAACCGCCGGACGGGCCTCGGTAGCGCGCGCAGCTCGTCGGCGAACTCCCCGCCCGCCGGGAACAGCGCCCCGTGGACGCCCGGGGACCGGAGTTTCGCCGCCAGCAGCGGCGCCACGCCCAGGCGGACCTTCGTCGACGCGCTCAGGATGTACGCGTCGTACGACAGCGTGTTCGCCAGCAACTCGGCCACCGTCCGCGGACGGGTTTCGAGCGTGTTCACCCACGTGACATCGAGCCCGTGGCCCTCCAGGCCGGCCTGGATGTACCTGTTTTTCAGCCCCGGCCCGGTGATGGGCGGCGACCGCGGCCCGATGGCGAGTACCTCCCCGGTCATCGTCTCACGCCGGGCTTGTGACCCGGTCCGGCCCGTCCAGCGAGCGTCGTCGACCCCCGTTCGTCGGCGAATGGATGCGACATGCCAGTCGGTCCGCCGCCGCCGACCTTTGTTACGCACGTATATACCGTTCGGCCGTCTCCGCCTGCGTGGTCTCCGAGCGGCCGGCCGCGGGGTTAGTAGCTGGGTAACTTTCACCGCACGGACGCCGAGTCCCCGGTATGCACACGAACGTCCCGGGACACCGGCGCCGGCGGAGCCCGTCCCCGGCCGAACGCTTGCAGGGGGTCGGCGGCCGATGAGCGGCACGACAGAAACAGCGGGGCCGGTCACCGCTGACCCGGCCCCCGACCGACACGTCGCCTTCTTCACGCCCGCGCCGGATTTCGGGGGCGCACAGCGGGTGACGGTCAACATCGCCAACAGCCTCGCGTCCCGCGGCCACGACGTCGACCTCGTCGCGGGCGACCTGGAGGGCGAGTTCGTCTCGCTCATCGGCGACGCGGTCGACACCGTCGAGCTGCGCGTCCCCGAGGTGCCGGCCGCGGGTATCCTCGCCGCGGTCCCGCGGCTGGTGTCGTACCTCGACGAGTGCCGGCCCGACGTACTGTTTGCCAGTCGGACCCACACCAACCTCGCAGCCGTCGCCGCGGGTCGGCTGACCGACGCGGACGTCCACGTGGCGGTCACGGAACACAGCCCCTTCACCCACCTACCCACGCGGAAAGACCGGCTCACGGCGGCGATTGCGGCCCGCGTCTACCCGTACGCCGACGACGTCATCGGCGTCTCCGAGGGCGTCGCCGGGACGGTGGTCGAACACACCGGCCTGGACCCGGCGGGGACGACGGTGCTCAACAACCCCGTCGACATCGAGGCCATCCGGTCGGGAGCCGAGGAACCGGCCGACCACGAGTGGTTGCACGACCCGGAGTTAGAGCCCATCGTCGCCGTCGGCCGGCTGAAGGAATCGAAGGACTTCGGGACGCTGCTGCGGGCGTTCGCGACGGTCCACGAGCGCCGCCCTGCCACGCGGCTCGTCATCGTCGGCAAGGGGACCGCACGCGACCGCCTGGAGGGCCTGGCCGAGGAACTCGGCGTCGCTGACTCGGTGGCGTTCACCGGCTACACCGACAACCCCTACGCGTACATGGCGCGGTCTGCCGTGTTCGCCATGCCATCGAAAGTCGAAGGGCTCCCGACGGTGCTCATCGAGGCTCTCGTGTGTGGCTGCTCCATCGTCTCGACGGACTGCCAGTACGGGCCGCGGGAGATTCTCGAAGACGGCCGGTACGGGCGGCTCACGCCGGTCGGCGACGCCGAGCGGATGGCCGATTCGATTTGCGACGCGCTCGCGGACCCGACGCCGCCCGAGCGGTGCCGCGAGCGCGCCCGTCACTTCTCGATGACCGCCGGCGCCGACAGATACGAGTCGTACATCCACGCCGCCGCCGGCGACTGAGTCGCGCTCGAACGCAGCTGAACGGGGCGCTTCACCGACGGACATCGCGGCGTCGGAGTGATACCCAACCGGTGACCGGATTAGAGCGCCCGAAGACGACGTGTTACCGTCCCTAGAAGAACGCTAACAAAGCGGATTCAATCAACAGTCACAGCCGATGAAAGTAGCTGCTATCGGGGCACATCCCGATGACATCGAGATCGGGGCCGGCGCCTCGATCGCCGTGCATCGGAACCGCGGCGACGCCGTCCGGTTCATCATCCTGACGAAAGGCGGGAAGGTCGCCGAGCGCGACCAGCGCCGCGCCGAGGCCGAACGAGCGGCGGAGATACTGAACGTCGACGACGTCCACTTTCTGGACTACGAGGACACGAAGGTCCCGTACAACCAGTCGACGGTCGACGAACTGGAGGCCAAGCTCGCGGACATCGACCCGGACCGGGTGTACATTCACGCCGAGGAGGACACCCACCAGGACCACCGGCGGGCGGCGAAGGCCTCCATCACGGCGTCCAGAGACGTCAATCAGGTCCTCGCCTTCGAGGCGCCCTCGACGCGGTCCTCCTTCGCGCCCCAGTACTACAACTCGGTCCCGGAGGCAGTCATCGAGGGGAAGATAGAGGCCATCCGCTCACACAAGTCCCAGCAGGAGAAGAAGTACCTCGAAGCGGAGGCGATGAAGGGGCTGGCGCGGTTCCGGGGGCGCCAGGCGAACTCGACGTACGCCGAGGCGTTCCAGGTCATCCGCATCAACAACATGTACAAGTCAAACTTCAAGGACATGCCCTGACAGCGGCCACAGCCTCACTGGCCGTCGAACCGAGCGAGCACCTCGGGGACCGCATCCAGCGATTCGACGGCGGCGTCGGGCGTGGCCCCATTCCGTGCGACGGCGTCCGCGTACCGGCCGCGCATGACCCGGACTGTCGGCATCCCCAGCCGGTTCGGCTGGGGGAAATCGAGCCCCGGTCGGTCGCCGACGACCGCCATCGACCGCTCGGGAACGCCCAGGCGCTCGGCCATCTCGACGAACGGTTCCGGCGCCCGCTTCGAGTCAGCGCGCTCAGCAGTGACGATGACCTCCTCGACGGGGCCGTCCAGACCCAGTCGAGAGAGCTTCTCGCGACCGTTCGTGCCGCCGGTGATGACGCCGAGACGGTAGTCGTCTGCCAGCGTTTCGAGCGTCCCTGCGGCGTCCCGATACGGGACGAGCGGCGCGTCGTTGTCGTGGTAGGCACTGACGAGCGCGGGGACGTGGTCGTCGGCGAGTCCGGCGGCCGAGAGCACGACGTCGAACGTCGCCTCGCGGTGGCCGTCCCTGAAGTACGCCGAGAGCAGCTCCTCGGTGAGGGCGACGCCGGTGCGGCGTCGTAGCTCCCCGCCGGCGTTTATCAGGCCCGCTCTGGCGTACTGGCGGTCGTCGAACAGCGTGCCGTCGAGGTCGAACGCGACGGCGCGGACCGTACTGCCACCCATGCGGTGACGAACGCGAACGCGACTGAAAAGTAAGCGCCTACTAGCCGCTCGCGCGTCCGGCCGAGCGGTCGAAGTGGATGCATAGCTAAGCGACCGCCTGCCGGACGAGCGACTATGGCGACGGTTCTCGTCACCGGTGTCGGCGGCGCGAGTGGTATCGGCGCTGTCCGGGCGCTCCGCGAGACCACGGCACACGATATCGTCGGGGTAGATATGGACGCCGACGCGGCGGGCCTGTATCTCGCTGACGCCGGGCGAGCGATACCGCCCGCTGACGCCGACGACTGGGGCCCCGCGCTCCGGGCTGTCGTCGACGACTACGGCGTCGACGTCGTCGTCCCGACCGTCGACGAGGAGCTGCCCGAACTCGACGCGCTCCCCGACGACGTGCCCGCGGTCGCGCCGCGACCGGGCGTTATCGAGACCGCGCTCGACAAGTACGCGACCTACCGGGCGCTCGACGCCGCCGGCCACGACCTGCCCCGGACCTGGCTCGCCAGCGAGGCGGCCGCGGTCCCCGAGGACGCCTATCCGCTCATCCGCAAGCCCCGGCGGGGGCGCGGGAGCCGCGGTATCGAGCAGGTCGGGACGCCCGCCGACCTGGAGCGGTCGCTACGCGAGACCGAACGGCCGGCAGGTCAGGTGTTGCTCCAGGAGTTCGTCGAGGGGACGGAGTTCACCACCAGCGTCGTCTCGACGGCCGACGACCGGCTGCTGAGCGTCGTCCCGAAGGAGGCAATCGAGAAGCGGGGGTCGACGGTGAAAGGCGTCACCCGGGACCAGGCGGCCGTCCGCGAGGCCTGCCGCGACATCGCCGCGACGCTCTCGCCGTCCGGGCCGATGAACGTCCAGCAGATAGTCGCCGACGACGGGACGCCCTACACCATCGAGATAAACCCCCGCTTCTCCTCGACGGCGTGTCTCACGGTCGAGGCGGGGGTCAACGAGCTCGACCTCCTGATTCGTGACGCGCTCGGCGAGCCGGTCGCCGCTCCCGACGGGTACGACGCGGGGGTGTACTTCCTGCGCTACGACACCCACGTCTTCGTCGAGGGCGACCAGTACCGCTCGCACGCCGGGGAGTCCTGACGGCCCCGCGCCCCGCCGAACTCGGGCCGTAGGAGCCCGCCGCGACACGACTTTTCACCGTCTGTCCCTGTGCAGCCACGCTCTTGGATTTACTGGACGGTACTTTCTGTCTTACGGAGAGATACATAGAATATTTAGACCATACTATTCGGGGCTCTCACAGTCACGGCTACATACGAGTATGTCTCTCACGGAAAAGCCGCGGCAGGGACTTCGGTTGGCCAGGCACGCTACCAGCACCGCGTTCCGTCATCTGCAGTACGTGACGGCGTACGGACGGCTGGCGCCGGGGCCCTACGATGTCATCCACGTCGACCCGGCGGCCGTCGAACACTGCGTGCTCCCGTCGCTGCGGGCCCAGCTCGACCTCTCGACGTACGGCTCACACGTCGTCGGGGGCGAGTGGGACCGGCGTGAGCTGTACGACGATATCTGGTACACCCGCGAGTTCGCGGAGCCGGTCCGGGGTCGGTTCGAGGACCACGCGCTCTATCGCGCCATGGCGGCTCACTTCCGCGAAGGCGTCCCCTGGGCGGAGACTGACTGGTACCAGTGGGTTCGGGACAACCCGGGCGTCGTCGGACAGTACCCCGACGAGGAGCGGATGCGGGAACGGCTGGCGGCGGTCGACAGACTGTACGAACACATCGAGGAGAAGGGGTACCGAACCCAGCGTGAACTCCGGGACTGTGCGGGCGACGTCCCGCTGTACAGCCGGCCGCTGCCGGTCCCGGAACACTACGAGGTCGACGTCACCATCGGCCGCGAGGGGGAGCTCCTGTTCAACTTCAACGGCCGGCACCGGCTGGCTATCGCGAAGCTCCTGTCCCTCGATTCGATTCCCGTCCGCGTGTTCGCCCGCCACGAGCGGTGGCAAGAGAAGCGACGGCGGGCCCGCCGTCGGACGGGCGGAGTCGATATCGGCGACCACCCGGACGCCCCGGGCCAGCGGTCGCCGACGGTCACTTGATGCCCTGTATCACCATCCCGAAAATCCGGCCGATACCCCACTCGAACTGCTGTTCGAACAGCATCGACACGGCGGCGTAGACGAGCACGCCGGCCGGAACGAGGACGGCGAGTTCGACCATCGGCGACCACTCCGTCACCGACCGGACGTACCGGAGACTCCCGAACATCGTGGCGGCGGCGACCAGCGGGTAGACGAACTCGCGGTATATCTCCATCGAGGTCGTCTCCAGCATCTTCGCCGTGACGTGGACGTCGAGGGGGACCATCGGGACCAGGTAGACGCCGGTGACCACCAGCGCGACGCCTTCGATGCCCCACAGCGACGCCGCGGGCCAGATAGCGAGCGCGAGAGTGGCGATACGGACCAGCCCGAGTTTGACCTGGAGGTCCGGGCGGCCCTGGGACTTCCACAGCTCGCCGAAGTTGCGCGTGACGGCGTGGAACAGGCCATAGAAGGCCAGTATCTGCATCGCGGTCACCATCGGGAGCCACTGCTCGCCCAGGACGACGGGGACGAAACTCGGCGCGACCAGCGCGATGCCGAAAGCCATCGGGAACGCGAAGAACGCGGTCAGCCGTGTCGTCTGTAGCACCGCCTGTCTGACCTCGCCGAGGTCCCGCTGTATCGCCGAGTACGCCGGGAACGTCACCTGCGAGAGCACGCCCGAGAGCTGCGTCGCGGGCATGTCCGCCATCCGGTAGGCGTACTGGTAGAAACCGAGCGCCGTCGCCGAGAGGAACCAGCCGACGAAGGCGTCGTCCCCCTCGCTGGCGATAAAGCCCAGGATCGAGCCGCCGGTCATCCACTTTCCGAACTGGATGAGCTCCTTGGCCGCCCCGAGTTTGGGGAACGGGCGCGGTCGGAAGTCGTCGAGGAGATACGAGACGGTCGTCCTGGCCGCCGGCTTCGCCAGCGACGCGAACACCAGCGCCCACACCGTCGGCGAGTACAGCGCGTAGCCGATGCCGACGACGAGCTGGGCGAGCCCGCCGCTTGCCTTGTACAGGAAGCTCTTGTGGAAGGCGAGGTCCTTCTCGAAGTAGACCACGGCGGGGTTGCGGAGCCCGTGAACCAGCGGGACGAGCCCGAGCGTGCGGATGAGCGGCGCCGCGCTCGGCTCGCCGAACTGCGTCGCGGCGAACGGCGCCGCCGTAAAGAGGATGCCGAACAGCAACAGCCCCCGGCCGACTTCCAGACACCAGGTGGTGTTGAGGTAGCTGTCGACGTTCGAATCCTCCTTCTGGATGAGCGCCGCGTCGAGGCCGAAGCGGGTGAACTTCCGCGTCCCCGAGAGCATCAGCAGGCTGATGCCCATCAGTCCGAACTGGGCCGGCGACAGCAGCCGGGCGAGGACGACGAGCATTATCATCTGGGACGAGCGCATCGCGACCTTCGTGATGCCGACCCACACGCCGCTCTTGACCGCTCGCTGCAGCACTGACCCGGACGGTACGATCCACTTGAGCAGTCGGTCGAGTCGGCCGCTCATCCGGCGACCACCCGTATCCGACGCCCCCCTGCAGTTGCGTGTTCCATCGGTTATCCGATGCGGAACCCGTCCCCTTGTTATGCAGTTTCTACACGTCACCGGGTCCGAGCCGCGCGATTCGCGCGCTTCCGGGCGAACCGGCGGGTGACGGCGTCACGCGGAACAGGACCGGATACGTCCGGCGGCTATCGGTGCGGTCGTAGGCGTGCTCCGGGAAAAATTAACCCCGTCGAGCGGTTGGGTCGGCCGTAGCCGGAGCATAATTATACGCTGTGCCGTGGCGGACACAGGTAATGGTCACACGACGGCAACTCATCGCTGCGGCCACAGGGGTTGGGTCCGTCGGGCTGCTGGGGTATCTTCTCTCCCGCGACGACGGGGCGACCGACACACCGACGCCCGACGAGCGCCGCCGGCCCGCCACGCCGACACAGACCGAGACGGCCACAGAGGAGGGCGAGGCGTTCGTCGACCGTGCGGACGTCGTCGACGTCCGCGAGTTCGGGGCCGTCGGCGACGGCGAGACGGACGATTCGGGCGCCATCACCGAGGCCATCCGCGCCGCGGAGTCGGGCCAGACCGTCTTCCTGCCGGCGACGGACGACTCGTATCTCCTCTCGTTCGACGGGACCGGCGGGGAGGCGGCGATACACCTCGGGCGGGAGAGCGACCTCAGCGGGATTACCGTCCTCGGGGAGCGGGCCGAGGCCGGGGCACAGACGCTCCAGGTCGAACCGGGGTCCTACGACGCCGACACGTCGAACTGGGCGCTGAAACTGGAGGCCACGCGGGTCGTCCGGGGGCTCCGGTTTCGCAACCTCACCATCGACGGGGCGCGGCCGCCGGGCGACGGCGCCGCCTCCCTCGACGGCGAGGAGTCGCTCACCGGCGTGCTCCTGCGGCGCGGCGACGCCGGCGGGGGCCACGACATCGCCTTCGAGAACTGCCTCGTCCGGAACTGTTCGGCCTCGGCGCTGCGGTTCGAGGAGAGCGGGGTCACCTGTCGCAACGTAACGGCCCGTCGGGCCGGCCGCCACGGGTTCAACCCCGTCGCCGGCGACACCGCGGTCGACCCGGGCTTCGTCGGCGAGTCCATCCGCTCGGTCCACAACGACGGGACCGGCATCGACCACCGCCGCGGGACAGCCCGCCTGGAGAACGTCTACACCGAGAACAACCGCTCGGGGAACAAGTGGAAACACCACGTCAGGCGCCTCGAAGTCCGCAACCACCACTCGGTCGGGGACCGCAACCGCGGGTGGCGCTCGAACCACACGGGCACCGACGACGTCCCCGACACCCAGCATATCGTCCTGCGGAACGTCCTCGTCGAGCAGCCCAAGATAAGCGGTATCCGCGTCTCCGGGGACAACACGGAGATCGCCTGTGACTTCGAGAACATCGAGGTCAGGCAGACGGAGGTGCAAGACTCCCGCGCCGGCATCGTGTTCTCCCGCGCGGCCCACACCGGCACGGAGACCAGGGGGCGCATCGTCGTCGTCGGGACCGATAACGGTGGCGGGGTCTACGTCGGCAGCGACGCCGTGATGAACGTCGGCACGTTCGACCACTTCCGCAACGAGGAGGGGCCGTTCATCGCCGAGTCGGGCGAGCTCAACTTCGACAAGATAGAGAACGTCGACCCCGGTCGCAACATCTTCGGGACGCCCGGGGCGGCGTCGGTCGGCGCGTTCACCGGACCGCTCAACTGATTCTGACTACCCGGTCTGGATAGTGCCGTCGATGGTCTGGATGACGGCGCTGCGGCTGGGCTCGGTCGTCGACATATCGGGCATCGGGGCACTCTCCCCGCCGACGCCGACCGAGAGGAAGCCCCAGTCGTCGGCGAACTCGCTGTAGGAGCCGACGCCGACCCACCCCGAGGTGAGCGAGGCGTCGGTGGTGTCGGCGTCCCAGTCGCTCGGTTCGTCCGCGTCCGCGGGCCAGACGCGGGCCCGTAGCCGGTCGTCCGTGGCGCGGAACCGGACGAAGTACCACTGGTCGTCCGACGGGTCGCCCCACTCGACGAGCCGGTCGGAGCTCCCGCCGTCGTACTTCCAGACGCCGAAACGGCTGTCACGGACGTTGACGAAGTAGCCGCTTTCGTCGCCCGAACTCCCCGAGCCGCGGAGGACGAGCCGACCGCCGGCCGTCGGGCTCTGTGAGAGGTCGCTCACGCGGAACAGGCCGAGCAGTTCCACGTCCGCCGCCGTCCCGACCTGGTCGTACGAGATGGCGTGGCGGGCGCTGGTGTCCGAGTCGAAGCGCAACACCGCGCTCCCGGCCGGCGACGGCTCGGCGACGGCCGCCCAGTCGTCGTCGGTGGAGGCGTACTCCGGCGTCCAGTCGCCAGGGACCGCCCCCGTCTCGTAGGTCGAGAAGTTCGTCCGGTAGGTCGCCGGTTTCGTCGTCAGTTCGGTCTCCTCTTCCTCGACCGTCCCAGAGGACGACGTGAACGCGCCCACGTCGTTGGGGCCCGGCACGTCGAGCTCCGACGACTCCTCGTTGTACCGGCTCCCGATGTCGACGTCGCCGTCGACGGCGCCGCCGGGGTTGTTGTAGTGGTAGTACTCAGAGATGGAACTGGACTCCGGCGAGTCGTCCCGAACGCCGGGGCCGTATCGCCCGTTCTGTGACCGGACCACGTCGGCGTCGACGGACGCCGAGTCCGTGATGTAGATGGGGGCCCGGTTCTGGGGGCCGTACCCCGTCCCGTCGGTGAGTATCTCCGTGATGGTGTAGTTCCCCGAGTTCGAGAGGCGGAAGCCGTGCAGCGCCGCGCCGATGACCTGGACGTTGTCCAGCGTGACGTCGGTGCCCGCGTTGTCACGCATCGTCTCCCGGAAGCCGCTGTTCTCGCGGGCGTTCCGGAGGTTGGCGTTCCGGAGGACGACGCTGTCGGCGTCGCCGCCGGTGTGGCCCATTTTCGTCCCGCTGCGGTTGCTGTCGCAGTAGAGGTCCTCGACCACGTGGTTCCCGTTGTGGAAGTCGATACCGGTGCCGTCGTTGTCGACGGCCTTCAGCGAGCGCGCGTCGAAGTCCGGCTGTTCGTCGGCGCCCGCGAAGTCGAACCCGTGCTGGCCGTTGTTACGGGAGGTGATGCGGCGAAGCGTCACCGAGCCGACGCCGCTGAAGCTCATCCCGGTGCCGGCGCAGTTCTCGGCGACGACGTCCTCGATGCGGATGTCGTGGCCGCTTCCGCCCGGATAGAGGTTGAACCCGGCGGTGGACTGGTCCCCGTTGTCATCGCGGTTCCCGTCGAGGGTGAGCTGCCGGATGGTAATTCCCGAGAAGGTGCCGCCGTCGGCCTCCGCGCCGAGGACCCACTGGTTCTTCCCGTCGGTCACGTCGTCCATCTTGAGGCGCGACCCCGGTCCCTCGCCGGTGATGGTCACGTCGTCCGCGACGCCGGTGAAATCGACCGCCGCGCGGTTCCCCGAGCTGACGAGGTAGTGGTCGGCCGTCGCCGGTATCAGGACGGTGTCGCCCGTCCCGGCGTCGGCGATAGCGTCATTTATCGCGGCCGTGTCGTCGGTGCTTCCGTCGCCCGCCGCGCCGTAGTCCTGAACGTTGAGTGTCGCCATCTGTTAGCTCCGGATGTTGGCCCACACTTTCGGAACCCCCGCGATGGGCGCTCCGGAGTCGTTCGTGACGGTGACGGTGACCGGCCCGCTCTCCGCGACCCACGGCGCCGAGTCGTCGTCCGCGCCCGTGCGGAAGCTGTTCCCCTCTATCTCCACGAGCAGCGTCTCGCCGGCGTAGACGCGCAGCGCCGCGTCGGCGACTGCCTCGTCGTTGGGGACCCCCTTTATCGGGAAAGCGAGGCGAGTCACTTCCAGCGCCTCGTTCTCGCCGAAGAGGAAGTCGTTGACCGGTTCGTCGGTCAGCCCGTCAACGTAGTTGACGTAGTGGCCGATGTCGCCGCCGACCGCCCGGGTGGCGTAGCCGACGAGCGTCCAGGCCGAGCCGTCGCCGCTGTATATCGCGCCCGAGTCGGTCGCGAAGAACTTCCCGCCGGCGACCGGCTCGTACTGGTCGATGTTCGCCTCCTCGTCCCGGTGTTCGACGTCTCGGTCCAGCTGTTCGAAGTTCTCGTTCAGCGGGACGTGCCAATCCAGCGTGCCTTCGTTCGGAGTCGTGTATCTGTCGGTCATGAATGTCTCCTATGCCGCGATGCCGCCGTAGCCGTATTCGCCGTAGCTCTGCTCGCCGTAGTCGTCCTCGGTGGTCGCCGTCGGCGTCGCGGTCTCGGTCACGACCGGCGTCGCCGTCTCGGTCCGTGTCGGGGTCGCCGTCGGCGTCGCGGTGTCTGTCTGTGTCGGTGTCGCGGTGTCGGTCACGACGGGCGTCGCGGTTTCCGTTTCCGTCGCCGCCGTCCCGTCGCTGACAGTCAGCGTGTAGCCGCCGTCGCTGTCCTGCGTGTCGACCACCTGGACGAAGTGGGTCCCGCTCGCCTCGACGGTCTGTGCCATCGAGACCGGGTCGTCGGTCGCGACGTATCTGAGGTTGCTGAACTCCCCGTCGGTGTCGTACAGTATCACGGCGGTGACGCCGCTCGCGGCCTCGCGCGAGAACTCGATGGCGATGTCGCTGCCGGCCGACAGGTCGATCATGAACCAATCGCTGTCGTTGACCGACAGGGTCCCGGCGACCGTCGCGCCGAGGTTGATTGCCTCGGCGCTTCCCTGGCGGTCGTTGGGCTCCGACTCCGAGACGGTCATCGACGACGTCTGCTGCAGCGTCGGTCCGCCGCCGTAGCCGAAGGCCGACACCGGTTGAACCGTCCCGCCGCCGCCGAGCCCCGTACAGCCGGCTATCCCTGCAGTCGTCAGCCCGGCCGCCGCCAGATACGTCCGCCGGTCCATCAGCAGTCCATCCTCGCTCGAACTCCCCTCCGTATCCCGGGTTAGGAGTTGGTTACCTCGCTCAAGCAGTCCGGTAAGCCCCGTCTTCTTTCGGTCGCTGTTATCGTCCATTCGCAAACCCACGGTTAGCACAGTCTTAATTAACTATTATTACCAGCTGCCGGCCCCGTACGGGCTTTTCACTGCCAGAAATCCATGAGTCAACGCCAGGTGCTCGCGCGTTACACACGGATAGTTACCAAATCGGCGGACTGTGTTGACAGGTTCCCCCGCTTCCAGCTACTGCGCAGCTCCGGGTAGGTAGTTACCAGATACCGCCCCAGAACGCCCCTACCTGGAGTAAGACAGAATTAACGGCTCTCAGTCGGCCGCTCGGGGTGAGAGCTCCCCCGACTCGACCATGCTCTCGAGGGGGTTGTCGTCGATGTCGAGCGGGAGGTCGATGCGGCCGCGGCGCCGCGCCGACTCCCAGCTCGCGAAGATGAGCTCGGTCGACCGCAGCGCGGTCCGGCCGCCGATTTCGGGCGGGCGCCCGTCGTCCAGGGCCGCCACGACCTCGGCGATGGCCCGCTCGGTGTACGTGGCGCTGGGGCCGTCGTCGGTGGCGAGGAAGGGGAGCCGCTCGACGAGCCGGTTTTGCAGCCGACCGAGTCGGCTCGGCGACGTGCTGTGGATGCCCTCCCGGTCCGTGTCGACCCGCTTCCAGCCGGACCCGTTGCGCATCCGGAGCGGCGGGCCGTCGGCCCCGCCGAGTTCGATGCAGCCGTCGCTCCCGCGCAGCCGGAGATAACAGCCGACGAAGCCGCTCCCCTCTCCGGTCATCGCCAGCCCGCGGGTCCCGTCCCCGTAGCTCCAGGTCGCCAGGCCGTGGTTCTCGTTGTGGGCCCCGAACCAGACGTTCTCCTCCCGGTAGTCGACCTGTCCCATGACCCACTCGACCGGTTCGTCGTCGGTCAGGTACGAACAGATGTCGAAGACGTGCGTGCCCGTGTCGTAGAGGTGCTCCTCGCCGAACTCCACCCGCTCCAGCTCGCCGATAGCGCCGTCGTCGAGCAGCCGCTTGGCCTCGCGGGCGGGCCCGCCGAAGCGCTTCTGGTGGTTGAACGTGAGCTGTACCCCTTCGGACTCACAGACCTCGACCATCTCGCGGCAGTCGCCCCAGGTCTTGGCCATGGGCTTCTCGCAGTGAATCGCGTCGGGAACGCCCGTCTCGGCGCAGTCGATGACGATGTCCGCGTGCAGCCCCGGCGGCACGCAGACGCTGACGATGTCGGGCTGGGTCTCCGCGAGCATCCGCTCGTACTGTTCGTAGACGTGTTCGATGCCGTACTCGACGGCGAAGCGCTCGGCGTTCTCGCGGACGATGTCCGCACACGCCGTCAGCCGGCAGTTGTCGAGCGCCTCGTAGCCGGCCGCGTGCCGGTAGGCCATCGCGAACCCGTCCTGGTCCGGGTCGTCCGGGTCCGCCCCCGTGCCGATAAATCCGATGTCGTATCCCATCTTCCGGTCGAGCGAACGCGGAATACGCGGATTAGTATGGACTTACTACGGCTGTGTGGCGGTTTGGTGAGCTTACCGGGCTGTGGCCGTCGCCGCGGCCGACCGCTCGCAGGTCGCGGCTAACCAAGCGCCGGGGGTGCGGGGGGACACGCATGCCGGACATCGCAATCATCGTCCCGACGCTCGACGCCGACAGGACCTTCGGCTGGGAGTCGACGCTTCGGGACTCGGCCGTCGAGGCCGAACTCATCGTGCGGGACGACGGGAGCGCATCGGCGGCGAGGAACGCCGGGATCCGTGAGGCGACCGCGGACAAACTGGTCTTTCTCGACGACGACTCGGTCCCGCAGGGGGACTACTTCGAGCGGGTCTCGTCGCTGCTGGACGACCACAAGGCGGTGACCGGGCGGATTCGGGACACGGGCGCGTGGTACATCCGCCCGGTCTCGTCGAGCGCGTACGACCAGGGCGAGGAGGGCCATCACACGGACACCGTCGTCGGCTGTAACATGGCCGTCCGTCGCGAGGTCATCGAGGACATCGGCGGGTTCGACGAGCGGCTCCCCTACGGCCACGAGGAGACGGAGCTCATCGACCGCCTCTGTGAGAGCTACGACGTCTGGTACAGCCCCGATTTGGTCGTCGACCACCCATTCGCCGACTCGCTGAGCGGCTACCTTGAGAAGCAGTACCGCCACGGGCGCGAGGCCGTCCCCTACTACGAGATTCGCGGGGAGAACGTCCCGCGCCGGATGGCGCGGTTCGCGCTGGTCCCGAGCCACTACACCGGCCCGACGGCCGCGGCGACGGCCCTCAGAACGCTCGGCCAGCTCGTGGCCGTGGTCGGGCTGTTGCGGGGCTACGTCGGCCATCTCCTCGCGGCCGGCGGGGAGGGGCCGCTCGATGGGAACGCTGACGGCGGGGTCTGAACCCCGCTACGGCGGCCGAGGCGTGGCTACGTGGCGGCCAGGTACCCGGTAGCCGTTCACGGGAACCCGTCACTTGCCCGCCGTCACCCGTCCGGTAGAAACAGCTTGTGTCCCACGTGGCCCGGTACTGGTAGCGGCCACAGAGCGGTTGCGAAGCCTCTCTGGTTGTAAACAGGCGGGGAACTCCCGGTTTGGAGCCCGCTAACTCGGCCAGTCGACGCCGCCGAACCACCGGCTGCTCGTCAGCTACGCCCGCTCAGTCCGCAGGAGGCCCGTAACAATGTCTTACTGAGATGTCAGATTTCCCACGGCCGTGGCGCCGACCGCTACGCCAACTGCTATGAGCACGACATCCTCCCACCCCACCGACTGCCAGTTGACGAGTGACGTGGTAATCGGTATCCCCGCGTACAACGAGGCCGACACCGTCGGTGGCGTCGTCCGCACGGCCCGTTCGTCGTCCGTCGACGTGCTGGTGGTCGACGACGGGAGCGACGACCGGACCGCGGCGGCGGCTACCGAAGCCGGTGCCACGGTGCTCCGCCACGAGGAGAACCGGGGCTACGGGGCCGCGCTGGGCACGCTGTTTTCGGCCGCCCACGAACACGGTGTGGACCACCTCGTCGTCGTCGACGCCGACGGACAGCACGACCCGACCGACGCACTGGACCTCGTCGCCGCCCAGCGCTCCTCCGACGGCGACATCGTCATCGGGAGCCGCTTTGTCGAGGGCTCGGAGACCGACATGCCGCTGTACCGCCGGTTCGGACTGGGCGTCATCAACGCGCTGACCGGCGCCGCGCTGTGGCTGGGCTACTCCTCGGAGCGGGTCGCGGACACCCAGAGCGGCTTTCGGGCGTACAACGCCGACGCCATCGAGTTGCTCGCCTGCCGGGCGGACCTGAGCGACGGGATGGACGCGAGCCTCGACATCCTGTTTCACGCCGCCGACGAGGACTACAGCTTCGCCGAGGCGCCGGTCGACGTGACCTACGACGTCGCCGAGGCCAACACGCACAACCCCGTCGTCCACGGGACCGTCCTCGTCTCGAACATCTTCGGCCGCGTCCTCTCGGACCGGCCGGGTCGGGTCCTCGGCGTGCCGGGCTCCCTCTGTCTGCTGGTCGGCGGGGTACTCGCTCGCGTCTCGGTCACCGGCCTGACGCTGCTCTCGGCGTTCATCCCGGCGCTGGTCACGCTGCTCCTGCTGACCGGTAGCGGGCTGGTCGGGGCCGCCCTGGCCATCGGCCGTGTGGCATCGGCCAGCGAGTGACCGCTCCGGTCGGCCACTAGCTGTTATTGACCCAGTTCGCGTCTGCCCGAACCCGAATCGAACTGGTACGTACACTGTTCTAAGCTATCACTGAAACCGAGAAGTCACCGTGTACTCCGTATCGCACTGGCGCGTTATCTGCGGCTTTCTGCTCAGGTATCGGGGCGGTCCGCTATAGAGTCCATTACAAATAGAAAAACGGGGGGTGGTTCTCCCATGACGCCCCGAATCGTCTTCGTGCTCGGAACGCGTCCAGAGATCGTCAAACTCGCGCCGGTACTCAGGGCCTGTGACCGCGCCGGCGTCGACTACAGCGTGGTACACACGGGTCAGCACTACTCCGAGCGCCTCGACGGGGTCTTCTTCGACGACCTTGAACTGGCGACGCCGGAGTACAACCTCGACGTCGGGTCGGGCGACCACGCGGCCCAGACGGGCGAGATGGTGGCCCGTCTCGGGGAGGTGTTCGACCGGGAATCCCCCGACGTGGTCGTCGTCCAGGGCGACACGAACTCGGCCTTCGCGGGCGGAATCGTCGCGAGCAAGCGCGACGTGGCCCTGGCCCACGTCGAGGCCGGCCTCCGGAGCTTCAACCGGGAGATGCCAGAGGAGGTCAACCGGGTGCTCGTCGACCACGCCGCCGACCACCTCTTCGCTCCCACCGACGAGGCCGCCGACCAGCTCCGGACCGAGGCCATCCCCGAGCGGCGAATCGAGGTGACCGGGAACACCGTCGTCGACGCCGTCAAGCAACACGCCGCGCTGGCACGCGAGAAGAGCGACGTACTCGCCGAACTGGACCTCCGGGCGCCGTTCGCGCTGCTGACCGCCCACCGGCCGGGCAACGTCGACGACCCAGAGCGGTTCCAGGGGCTCCTCGACGGCGTCGCCCGTTACGCCGACGAGCGGGACCTCCCGGTCGTCTACCCCGTTCACCCGCGCTCCCGCGAGAAGATGGAGGAGTTCGACCTCGACGTCCCCGACGCCGTCGACTGCGTCGAGCCGCTGAACTTCCTCGATTTCCTCCGGCTGGAGAGCGAGGCGGCGGTCGCCTTCACCGACTCGGGTGGCGTCCAGGAGGAGACCTGCGTCCTCGGGACCCCCTGCGTGACGGTCCGGGAGAGCACGGAGCGGCCCGAGACCGTCGCCGCGGGGTCGAACGTCCTCGCCGAGCCGACGCCCGAAAGCATCGCGGCGGCCGCCGCCGAGGTCCGGGAAGGCCCCGACGACTGGGAGTCCCCCTTCGGAGACGGGCACGCGGCCGAGCGCATCCTCGCGACGCTCGGGGTGGATGCGCCGGTCGTGTCGGGGGAGGTCCCGGTATGACAGCCGGTCCCGACCGCGGCGACGACAGAGCGGCCACCGGCTCCGATGTCAGTGCCGATACGGCCACCGTCGCCGTCCACGGGCTGGGCTACGTCGGGCTGCCGACGGCGGCACTGTTCGCCAACAACGGGCACTCCGTCTACGGTATCGACACCCAGCCCGACAAGCTCGACCGGCTCCGGACCGACGGCGCCGACTTCCGGGAGGACGACCTCAACGACTACGTCGACCGCGTGCTCGATACCGAGGCCCTTCGCCTCCGCGAGCGGCCCGTCGAGAGCGACTACCACCTGATATGCGTCCCGACGCCGTTCGACCACGACCGCAACGTCGCCGACCTCTCGTACGTGCGGGCCGCCGCCGAGGGCATCGCCCCGAAGCTTCGGCCGGGCGATACGGTCATCGTCGAGTCGACGGTGCCGCCGGGGACCACGGCGAACGTGGTCGGCGAGACGCTCGAACGCAACGGCGACCTGCTCCGGGAGACGTTCAACCTCGCGTTCTGCCCCGAGACGGTGCTACCGGGGTCGATACTCGACGAACTCCGCAACAACGACCGCATCGTCGGCGGCATCGACGACGAGGCCACCGCCGCTGCCCGGGACCTCTTTGCGGGCGCGGTCGACGGCGAGATTCACACTGCGCCCGACGCCGCGACGGCGGAGTTCGCCAAGCTGGCCCAGAACACCCACCGCGACGCCAACATCGCCATCGCCAACGAACTCGCGGCGGTGGCCCGCGACCACGGGGTGGTCCCGCGGCCGGCGTTCGAACTCGCCAACGAACACCCCCGGGTCGACATCCTCCGACCGGGGCCGGGCGTCGGCGGCCACTGCCTCCCGGTCGACCCCCTGTATCTCGGCCAGCACTCCGACCACGTCGACCTCATCGAGCGGGCCCGCGCGGTCAACGACGGGATGGTCGACTACGTCCGGGAGCTCTTAGAGGACGGGCTCGGCTCGCTCGCCGGGACGCGCATCGCCGTCTTCGGGCTGGCGTACAAGGGCAACGTGTCCGACACGCGCAACAGCCCGGCCAAGCGGTTCGTCGACCAGCTCGTCGAGACGCCGGAGATGGTCGCCACCGACGGCGGCGAGGGGTCGGTCGACGTGCGCGTCCACGACCCACACGTCGATTCGGCCGACGTCGACCTCTGGAGCGGCCCGGCCGCCCTGGAGGGGGCCGACGCGCTCGTCTTCATGACCGACCACGACGAGTTCGACGACGTGGACCCCGAGGCGGTGGCCGAGCGGATGGCCGACGACGTGGTGGTCGACGCCCGCGGGCTCACTGACGAGTCCTGGCACGACGCGGGACTCGACGTGCGACGCCTCTGAGTCGTACTGCGGTCGGATGGGGCGTCGGTTTCACCCCGATTCGAACAGTGAGGACGGTTCACTCCGGATTTCAGTCGCTGGGAATCAAGTAGCTGTTTTTTCCCACTCGTCTCTCGACTCTCTACGATGGCACAACACACGAAGATGGACGTCACGTCGTCGATAGACGAGTTGATCGGGGAGACCCCGTTGCTCCGTCTCTCTTCGTTCGCCGAGAACCTCCTCGGGAAGGTCGAAGGGCAGAACCCGTACTCGGTCAAGGACCGTATCGCCCGCGAGATTCTCGACACCGCCGAGGACGACGGGGCGCTCGAACCGGGCGGGATGGTCGTCGAGTCCACGAGCGGTAACACCGGTATCGGTCTGGCGGCCGTCTGTGCCGCCCGAGACTACGACTGCGTGCTCACGATGCCGTCCTCGATGTCCGAGGAACGGCGGTCGATTCTCCGCGCCCTCGGGGCGGAGCTGGAGCTCACGCCCGCGGCGGAGGGGATGGGCGGGGCGAACAAGCGCGCGGCGGAACTCGTCGACGAGCACGACAACGCGATCCTGGCCAGTCAGTTCGACAACGAGGCCAACCCCGCGGCCCACCGCCAGACGACGGGGCCGGAGCTGTGGCGGGCGACAAACGGGGAAATCGACGCCGTCGTCGCGGGCGTCGGGACCGGCGGGACCATCACCGGCGTCGCCGAGCACATGAAGGAGGACCGCGGCGAGACGTCGTTTACCGCTATCGCCGTCGAGCCCGCCCAGTCGCCGACGCTCTCGGAGCAGAGCTCGGCCAGTCACGACATCCAGGGCATCGGGCCCGGATTCCTCCCGGACGTGCTCCGCACGGAACTGGTCGACGAGGTCAGCGCGGTCGACGGCTCCGACGCGAAAGCGGCGGCCCGCAAGCTCGGCCACACCGAAGGGGTCTTAGTCGGGATATCGTCGGGCGCGGCGCTCGCTGCCGCGGCCGACTACGCGACGGACAACCCGGACGAGCTGGTCGCCGTCGTGTTGCCGGACCCGGGCGAACGATATCTCTCCACGGACCTGTACGAGACCGGCTGACGAGCGTCGCCGAGCGGTTCGTGGTCGACCTGCCGAACGCACAACGCCCGCTCGCTCACCCGTCGGAGATGATCTTGACGACGGCGCCCTCTTCGAGCTCGGTCTCGTCGCTGATGCGCCGTTCCTCGCGGGCGTCGACGGCGTGGGTGTAGCCGTCGCCGATGTCCGAGTGGACGGCGTACGCGAGGTCTTTCGGCGTCGAGCCGCGCGGGAGCAGGTGGGCGTCCGGGAGGACGTTCCCCTGGCCGTCGGTCCACTTCGTGTCGTTCTGGACGGGGTAGGCGGTGATGTGGTCGAGCAGGTCGTAGACGGCGGTGTCCATCGCGGCCTGGACGCCCGTCCCGCCGTAGTCAGCCATCACCCCGCGAATCCGGTCCAGGCCCTCGCGTTGCTGGTCGCTCACGTCGCCGACGATGTCGAAGTCGGTGTCGCCGGGGTCGTAGTCGACGACGCCGGCCGCCGCCGCGTTGCGGAGCGCGAGCTCGCCGTCGGCCGTCGCGGGAACCACCACGTCGGCGGCCTCGCGAAGCCGTTCGACGTTCCCCTCCGGGGCGATGTCGGCCTTGTTGGCAACGACGACGATGGGTTTGGTCCGCTCGCGTATCTCGCGGGCCAGCGCCTCGCGGTCCTCGTCGGTCCAGGCGATTGGGTCCTCGGGGTAGTCCAGTTCACGGAGCGTGCGGGCCACGTCGAGTTCGCTCGCGCCGACGCCGGCAAGCAGGTCGACGAGGGACTCGTCCAGCGCGAAGTCGGGCGACCGGGACTGGCGCTCGATGGACTCCCAGTTGCGGTCGACGATGCTGGCGAGCCAGAGGTCCATCTCCTCCTCGATGAAGTCCACGTCCTCGACGGGGTCGTGTTCGCCGACCTCGACGGGTTCGCCCTCGGCGTCGGTCCCTCCGGAGGCGTCAACGACGTTCAGAATCACGTCGGCGTTCGTGAGTTCGTCGAGGAACTGATTGCCCAGCCCGCGGCCCTCGTGGGCGCCCGGCACCAGCCCCGCCACGTCGATGAGTTCGACGGGGACGTACCGCTTCCCGCCGTGGCAGTTGTCGTCGCCACAGCGCTCGTCCAGCGAGAGGCAGGGGCAGTCGGTCCGGACGTGGCTCACGCCGCGGTTGGCGTCGATGGTCGTGAAGGGGTAGTTACCGACGTCGACGTCGGCCATGGTCGCGGCCTTGTAGAAGGTAGACTTCCCGGCGTTTGGCTTGCCGGCGAGCGCGATAGAGAGCATGCTACCTGCTACCGCACTCCGGGAAAAGGGGGTTTCGGTCTACTCCGCCGGGGCCTCTTCCTCGTCGTCGGTACCGTCCGTGACCGCCGCGTCGTCGCCGGCCCCACCGTCGTCGCGGTCTCCAGCCGCGTCGTCTGCGTGGTCCGCCTCCGTAGTGTCAGTGTCAGCTTGTTCCGTCGCGGTCCCGTCCCCGTCGTCCCCGAGCGCTTCGGCCATCTCGGCCATCGCCTCGGCGTCCTCGTCGGGGCGGGTGAGCACCTCGTCGGTGTGCATCCGCATCTCCTCGCTCGCGCGAATCTTCCCGTCGATGGTCGCGTTCTCGTGGAGGGAAACGGTGGCAGCAGAGATGTCGCCCCATACCTTCACGCCGGGGCCGATGCGGACGTCGCCGTCGCGGGTCGTCACGTCGCCCTTTATCTCGCTGCCCTTGCCCAGCACGATGTCCTCGCGGGCCCGCAGGCTGCCGAAGACGACGTTGTCGCGGCCGACCTCCAGGGACTGTGCGCGGATGTTGCCGTGCAGGCGGCAGTCGTCGCCGATGACGGCCGGCGTCGACACCCGCCAGGCGTCGTCGGAGACGCTGGCACCCCGGGGAATCAACAGCGGGTCGTGCTCGTCGTCGCCGAGCATCTCCGAGAGTACCTCTTCTGCGGCCTCGTCCTCGCCGATGCGGAGCAACTGCGAGAGGTAGACAAAGAGGAAGACGATGGTCGGCATCGGGTTGCGGATGACGATCCAGCCGTTCGCCTCGAACCCCTCCTCTATGTCCACGTCGTCGCCGATGTCGAGGTCGCCCGCGACGCGCAACTCGCCGCCGATGTGGACCCGCTCGCCGATGTAGGCGTCCTCGGCGACGAGGACGTTCTCCGCGACGTCACACCACATGTCGAGTCGGCAGTCGCCGTCGGCCTCGATGTGGCCGCCAAAGCGGACCCGCTCGTCCGCGATGACCGACCGGCCGCGGACGCCGAACTCGACCGTGCTCTGGCCGCCGACCACCACGTCTCCGTCCGTCACGAGGTCGTGTTCCTCGACAGTAGTGCCGTCGGGAATCGAGAGTTCGGAGAGCGGGTCGGTGCCGAATTGCACACGTCCTATAGGCGTTTCGACGGTCTTAAAGCCTGAGGGCGCGCACGACGGGCGTCTGACGAGCGTCTGACGCGCGCATGTGAGTCAGCATCAAACGGGGCCAGTATGTGTGGCCACGTAGCAAGTCCCCCCACAAGCGAGTACGTTTTTACCCGGACACCATCTAGTACGGCTATGACCGTTCTCTCGTTCGACGATCAGGGCGTCGATGTCGTCTACGACGGTACGGAGTTCAGACTGGAGAAGGCCCTCATCGAGGACGCCGTACAGAAGTCCTATCCCGACGTGACCGACCACGAGGTGCTCCAGATAGTCGAACCAGACCCGTCGCTGTCGGGCGAACCGCGCCGAATCGCGGAAATCGTCGAATAATTCGACTGTCCACAGCGGAAGCAAACCCGTCCTGAGAAACTGTAGAACAGCGAACTAGTCGCTCCCCGTCGTGCGATTTTTCCCACGAGGGCTCGTGGCAAAAACCCACCGCGGCGGCAGGCATTTAACTACTCGGGACGCACGCCGAGGTAATGACAGACCCACGCATCGCGGGGGCCGGTGTCACGAAGTTCGGGAAACATCCCGAGCGTACCGGTCGTGACCTGTTCGCCGAGGCCGGACTCGAAGCGCTCGACCAGTCGGGCGTCGACCCCGACGACGTCGACGCGCTGTACTACGGGAACTTCATGGGCGAACTCGCCGAACATCAGGGCCACCAGGGGCCGCTGATGGCCGAGGCCATCGGGGTCGACGCGCCCGCCACCCGGCTGGAGGCCGCCTGTGCCTCCGCTGGGGCCGCAGTGCGTGAAGCGGTCAAGACGCTGCGGAACGGCGAAGCGGAGGTCGTCGTCGTCGGCGGCGCCGAACGGATGACCAACATCGGTACCGCCGCGGCGACCGACGCCCTGGCCATCGCCGCCGACGACCTCTACGAGATACGCGCCGGGATGACCTTCCCCGGGGCGTACGCGTTGATGGCGCGGGTCTACTTCGAGGAGTTCGGCGGCTCCCACGAGGACCTGGCCCACGTCGCGGTGAAGAACCACGAGCACGCCGTGGTCAACGACCACGCCCAGATTCAAAAGGAGATAACCCTCGAAGACGCCCTGGAGGCCCCGACTATCGCCTCGCCGCTCGGGCTGTACGACTCCTGTCCCATCACCGACGGCGCCGCGGCGGCGGTGTTGACGACCGAGGAGTACGCCGACGAACACGACCTCGACGCCCCGGTCGCGATTTCGGGAACCGGCCAGGGCAGCGACAACCTCGCCCTGCAGGACCGGCCCCACCTCGCGCGGACCCCGGCGGCGGACAAGGCCACCGACGAGGCCTACAGCGACGCCGGCATCGGGCCCGACGACGTGGACGTCGCGGAGGTCCACGACTGCTTTACCATCGCGGAAGTGCTCGCCATCGAGTCGCTCGGGCTGTACGAGCCCGGCGAAGGCATCCACGCGGCGGCAGACGGCGAGACGACGCGCCACGGCGAGATGCCGGTCAACCTCTCGGGCGGCCTCAAGGCGAAGGGCCACCCCGTCGGCGCGACCGGCGTCGCCCAGCTCGCCACTATCGCGTGGGTGCTCGACGGAACCCACCCGCGGGCCGACGCCGTCCCCGACGGCACCGTGGGCGTGGCCCACAACGCCGGCGGCACGGTGGCCTCTACGACGGTCCACGTCCTGGAGGTGCAGGAATGACCGACCCAACGCGAAACGGCGAGTTCGACGACTGGCTCGACAGCCTGTCCGACGGCGACGGGTACTACGTCGAGTGCGACGAGGGCCACGGCTGGCTCCCGCCTCGCCGGGTCTGTCCCGACTGTGGCTCCCGCGAGCTCGCCGACGTGTCGCTGCCCGACACCGGCGAAATCGCGACCCACACCACCATCACCGTCCCGACGCCGCAGTTCGAGAACGACGCGCCCTACGTCACCGCCATCGCTGACTTCGGGCCCGTCTCGATAACCGGGCTGGTCCGCGGCGCCGACCCGGAGGACGTGGCAATCGGCGACGTGGTCGGCATCGGTGTCGGCGAGCGCGAGACGACCGGCGAGCGCGCCGTCGTCTTCCGACCGCGCTAGCCGGTTGTCGCCGCGCCGACGGCCGGTCACCGCTCCGATAGGCCGGAACTCGGTTCCGACACGGTAGCCGGTTCTTCAGTCCGTGACGTCGACCGTGGCCGCTTCCCCTCTGACAACTTCGACGAACTCCTCTGGGTGTTCGACGTGGGGCAACAGCAGGGAGTCGCCGAAGACCACGAGCGTCGCGTCGGCCTCGTCGGCCAGCACGCGGCCGTCGGCGAGCGGCGTGATGTCGGCGTCCTCGCCCCAGACCAGCGTAATCGGTACGTCGAGCCCGGCCAGCACGTCCCCCAGGTCCTCATCGGGGTCGAGAAAGCCCGAGATGAACGACGCCGGCGCGAACCGGGCGCCGGACTGGTGGGCGCTCTGCCACTCGTAGTCGACGACCTCGTCGGTGAGGTTGTCCATGTCGTAGTAGCCGTGGTCGGCGTGGAAGTGCCGAATCGAGGCCTTCGAACCGATGAGGTTGTAGATGGCCTGCCCGACGACGGGCGCCCGGACGAGCGACCGCCGCTGGACCGACCGGTCGCCCATCGAGGAGTCCGTCGGACAGACGAGAACCAGTTCCTCGACGTCGACCTCGCGGGCCGCCATCGCCGCGTAGGAGCCGGTCAGCGACGACGCGACGACCGTCGCGTTCTCGCTCTCGTCGTCGAGGAAGTCGCGGACGAACGTCGTCATGAGCGACGCCGAGTACAGCAGCGGCGGCCGGTCGCTGTGGCCGAAGCCGGGGAGGTCCGGCGCGATGACGTGGTACTCCTCGGCCAGCGTCTCGAAGACGGTGTGGAACTCGTGGCTGGAGGCGGCGGCGTTGATGCCGTGGAGCAACACGAGGTCCGGGTCGTCGGGGTCGCCGGCCTCGGTGTAGGCCACGTCGAACCCGCGCCAGCGGTAGGTCCGCTGGTCGCCGCGGAGGAACGGGGCGAAGTCATCGGCGCGCGACTGGAGGAGGCGGTTCGTCAGCGCCGTCGCACCGGCCGCGCCGACGGCGATACCGAGGGCCTTACGCAGTCTCATACCCGACTCTAGGGGTCGGCGCCTGTTTATACATGGGGGCACCGTCGGGACCGTGGCCGTCCCGCTCCCGGCTCAGGCTCGGAACGACGGGTCCCGCGTGCTCGCGGCGGCGTCGGTCCCGGCGGCGTGTGTCCGCCACCCGATGACGCCGGCGGCCACGAGCAGGAGGCCCCCGGCGGCCAACAGGAACGGCTCCGCACCGAGGACGTACTCGACGGTGTCGCCGCTGTAGGTCGTGACTTCGGTGTACAGCCCCGGGTCGAGAGCGTAGCGGAGGACGGCACGGACCGGATAGAAGAGCACGACCGCCCCGGTCGCGACCGACGCGAGCGCGGCGTACCGCCACCGGGACGCAACCACGGCACCGAGGAGGCCGAGCACACCGACCCGTGTCAGCAGCCGCTCCTGGTGGTTGCGGGGTCCGCCCCACCCGGTCTCGATAGTCCCCTCGTACGCGGGGGCGACGTGGAGCAGTTCTTGGTAGCTGCCGGCGACGATAGCACCGAGTCCGACGGAGGCGAGGGCGACGGCGAGGAGGGACCGACGGTTCATACCCGGCCGTTTCGTGACACTGCATCAAAAACCTTAGCGGTCGAGACACTCCCGCAACGGCTCCAGCACCTCGTCGACGACGGTGTAGGGGTCCGTCTCGCGGGCCATGACGGCGTCGACGTGCGCGTCGAGACCGCCTCGCCGGTCGAGTTCGTCGGCTATCAGGCCGTTGGCGTCCTCGCGAAGCAGCGTCCGTATCTCGGCCGCAAAGCGGTCCCGGGCCTGCCGCTCGCGCCCGCCGGTCCGGTCCAGGTAGTCGCCGTGGTCGTCGAGCACCGCGAGGAACTCGTCGACGCCCTCGCTCCTGTTCGCGACCGTCTCGACGATGGGCGGCTCCCAGTCGTCCGCCGTCTCCCCGCCGTCCCCGGTCCCGGCGGCTTCGACCATCTCGGTACCCGAGGCCCCGTGGTGGCCCGCGCTGGACCGGCCCTGTAGCATCTCGCGGAGCTGCTGGACGGTGCGGTCGGCCCCGTCCAGGTCGGCCTTGTTGACGACGAACACGTCGCCGATTTCGAGGATGCCCGCTTTCAGCATCTGCACGTCGTCGCCGCTGCCCGGCGGGACCAGGACGGCGACCGTGTCCGCGGTTCGGACGATGTCGACCTCGTTCTGTCCCGCCCCGACCGTCTCGACGATGACGTAGTCCTTGCCGAACGCGTCGAGCGCGGTGACGGCGTCCGTGGTGGCCGTCGACAGCCCGCCCAGCGAGCCCCGCGCGGACATCGAGCGGAAGAACACGTCCATGTCGCCCGCGTTCGAGGCCATCCGGATGCGGTCACCGAGCACCGCGCCGCCGGAATACGGCGAGGAGGGGTCGATTGCGATGACGCCGACGGTGTGGCCCTGCTCGCGCAGGCGGGCGGCCACCTTGTCCACGAGCGTCGATTTCCCCGCGCCGGGGCTGCCGGTGACGCCGATGACCTCGGCGTCACCGGTGTGGTCGTGGAGGCGGGAGACGACCTCGCGGTAGCCCGGCGCGCGGTTCTCTATCTTCGTGATGACGCGGGCCAGCGCACTGTGCCTGCCGGCGAGCAGGTCCTCGACCAGGTCGCTCATCGCTCGGGGGCCTGCTCGCGGATGTACCGTATCATCTCCTCCATCGACGCGCCCGGGCCGAATATCTCGTCGACGCCCAGCTCGCGCAACTCCCCCTGGTCGTCGTCGGGGACGATACCGCCCACCAGCACCAGCCGGTCGTCGAAGGCGTCGTACTCCCGGAGCCCGTCGAGAATCCGCGGTACCAGCGTCTTGTGGGCCCCCGAGAGGATGGAGATGCCGACCACGTCGACGTCCTCCTGGACGGCGGCCTGTACCACCTCGTCGGGCGACCGGTGGAGCCCGGAGTAGATTACCTCGAACCCCGCGTCCCGAAGTGCCCGGGCGATGACGTGAGCCCCCCGGTCGTGACCGTCCAGCCCCACTTTGGCGACCAGACAGCGGATGGTGCGTCCGTCCTGCTCCTGCTCGACGCTCATGGGGCACGCTACCACGGCATCCGATTTGATTCTTGTCCTGTCTCGGCCGTCGCGGCGCCCGGTCGGCCTACATCCCCATGTCGCTCGCGGCCTCGGGGACCGGAAGCGAGTTCGGCGACACACCGAGCAGTTCGGCGGCGTGGTCCAGCGCCATGTCGAAGCCGTAGTAGCGTTCGAGTTCGTCCCCGCCCGCGTCCCGGACCTTCAGCATCGCGTATCCCTCGACGTTCTGGGCGATTGCGGCGGTACCCGTCTCGCCCTCGAAGGTGAGTAGTCGCTCCGCCTCGGTCTCGGTGTAGCGGGCCGTGATGCCCTCGGCCGTCGCTTCGGTCGCTGTCATTGCCGGGTGTTGGGACTGAACCGGTTGAAAACTGTCGGTCGGCGGTGGAAGACTTATGTCCGCGACCGCTGTGGCTCCGACATCGTGACCGAGCGCGTCAATGCAGTGCGTGCAGCCCTCGCCCGCCGGCTGGCTATCGACCGCCGGGCGCTCGCGGCGTTCCGGGTCGCGCTGGCGCTCGTCGTGCTCGTCGACCTCGCGGGGCGCGTCTCGGACGCACGGGCCTTCTACACAGACGCCGGCGTGCTCCCGCGGTCGCTGCTCGCCGCCCTCTATCCGGGCTACGCGACCGTCTCGCTACACGCCGTCTCCGGTTCGCTCACCGTACAGCTCGGCCTGTTCGCGCTGGCCGCGGTCGCCGCGCTGGCGCTGCTGGTCGGCTACCGGACACGCCTGGCCGCGGTCGTCTCGCTGGTGCTGTTGGTCTCGCTCCAGCTCCGCAATCCGCTGGTGCTCAACAGCGGCGACGTGCTCCTCCGCCGCCTGCTGTTCTGGGGCTGCCTGCTCCCGCTGGGGAGCCGCTGGGCGGTCGATAGCGGGGGCGGCGAGACCGACAGCGTCGTCGGCCTCGCCACCGCCGGCCTGCTCGCACAGGTCGTCGCCGTCTACGCGACGAACGCCGTCGTGAAACTCCGCGCCGACGCCTGGCTCCGTGGCGACGCGGTCCGCTACGCCCTCCAGCTCGACCACTTCACCGTCGGCCTCGGGAATGTCGTCGCCGGCTGGACACCAGCTCTCCGGCTCGCGGCCTGGGGCTGGCTCGCCCTGCTGGTCCTGTCGCCGCTGCTGGTCTGTCTCACCGGGCGGGCGAGGGCGGCGCTCGTGGGCGCCTTCGCCGCGATGCACGCCGGTATGCTGGCGACGATGCAACTGGGCGTCTTCCCGCTGGTCTCGCTGGCGGCGCTGGTCCCGTTGCTCCCGGGGTGGACCTGGGACTGCGCCGAGGCGCGGGCGGCCGTCCCCTGGCGGCTGCCACGGCGCCCCCGGACCCCGCTCGCCGCTCGCGTCCCGCCGCTGTCGAGAGCGGCCCGCGGCCTCGCCGCCTGCTGTCTCGCGGCCCTGCTGGTCGTCAACGCCGTCGGGCTCGGGCTGGTCGGCGCGCCGGCCGGCACGCCCGACCAGGTGACAGAGCGGTCCTGGGACATGTTCGCGCCGTCGCCGCCGCTGTCGACGTGGTGGCTCCTCGCGCCGGCGAACCTCACGTCCAGCGAGCGCGTCGACGCCATCACCGGCGAGCCCTTCGACGCCTCGCGGCCATCTGAAGTCGCGTCCGTCCACGGCTCCGCCGACTGGCGCAAGTTCTACGCAGACGCCAAGCGGGAGCCGCGGTTGCGGGCGTCGCTGGCCCGGCACCTCTGTGCCCGCTGGAACCGGAGCCACGACACCGGGATGCGGACGGTCGAGCTGTGGCACGCGAGCGAGCGGACCGACCTCGACGGTCCGGAGTCGGTCGAGCGCGAGCGGCTGGGGACGTATCGCTGTGGGTCGCTCTGAGTCGAAAAGACCGAGACGGGGCCGGACCTGGAACCCGTATGGCGAAGTGGCTCCAGAGCGGCCGACGACGCGACATCTGTGTCCTGCTGGCGGCGGCCGAGGACGGCGAACTGACCGGCCAGCGGCTCAAGACGCGGCTCGAATCCCGCTACGACACGCGCATCGACCCCAAGAGCTTCTACGGCGCCCTGGGGGCGATGGAAGACGCGGGCTTTCTCACCCAGCGGACCGACGGCATCGCCGACAAATACTCCCTGACGGAGGCCGGCGAGGCCCGGCTGCGCGACCAGTTCGAGTGGATGCGCGAGAGCCTCGACGAGGCCTGACGACCGGCCGAGCGGGAAACATACGAAAGCTAACACTCTTGGAGTGCTGTGTCGTGTAAACTGGCCAATCACCGGACGGCGACGGGTTCAAGAAATTTACTCGCTTTGTAGTAATTGTCAGAGTAAAGATACTTATGCCGGGCGCTTGAACGATTGGATGACGAACCCCCACACCCCTGCCCACCAATCGGGGCCCATACTAACCAATGAGCGAATCACTCGACGCCTCGGCTACGCACGCCGACGCCACGGTCGCACAGGTCATCGACACCATCGCGGAAACCACGTCCGACGTCCGGACGGCAATCTTCACGGAGCGGGGCCACAGCGACAAGGTAAACCCGACCGGCGACGAGCAACTCGCCGCTGACCTGCGGGCGGACGAACTGTTCCAGCAGCGGCTGCTCGCCATCGACGGCGTGGCCAGCTACGCCAGCGAGGAGCGCGAGGGCGTCGTCGACTCGACCGGCCGGCTCCACCTCGCCGTCGACCCGCTCGATGGCTCGTCGAACCTCGAACCGAACAGCGGGATGGGGACCATCTTCTCGGTGTACTCGGAGCGGCCGCCCACGAGCGGTCGGAACCTCGTCGCGTCCGGCTTTGTCGTCTACGGCCCGGTTACGTCGATGCTGGTGGCCCGCGACGGACGCGTCCGGGAGTACCTCCTGGAGGACGGCGAGAAACAGCTCGTCGACAACGACGTCACCGTGCCGGAGGACCCGACTGTCTTCGGCTTCGGCGGCGGCGCCGACTCCTGGACCGACTCGTTCGAGCCGGTCGCCGAGGAGATTCGCGAGGAACTCAAACTCCGATACGGCGGCGCGATGGTCGCCGACATCAATCAGGTCCTGACCTACGGCGGCGTCTTCGCCTATCCCGCTCTGGCGTCCCGCCCGGAGGGGAAACTCCGACTCCAGTTCGAGGGCCACCCGATGGCCTACATCGTCGAGTCCGCCGGCGGCCGTTCCTCGAACGGCGATGGTTCCCTGCTGGACGCCGAACCCGAGGGCCTCCACGACCGGACGCCGCTGTATCTGGGTAACGACGCGCTCGTCGACCGCATCGAGGCCTCCGTCGCCCGGTAACGCCGCTTTTCAGGGGTGTGTTTTCAGGGCCGTCGGTGAGGTCCCGACGACCCGCCGAAGCCGTTCGGAACGTCCGTGTCTAGGAGCACCACCCCTCCTGCGGGACGCGGGCGGCAGCGGCCAGTCGTCACCGGTACCAGGGCTTCTCGGCCGGTTCGAACCGGTGGTCGCAGGCCGGACAGACGACGAGGCGGTCGCCCTCGACACGGACCGCTTCGAAGCGGGTCGTCCAGTCCCGGTGTCCACACCGCGGACAGCGACGGCGGAGCGGGGGAATCACGCCGTACCCTACGCGTCCGGCGTGGAAGCCACTGTCGGGCGCCGCCGCGAAGCGCTGACCTAACAGTCGTCGCCAACACGATGGTTCTATTCAGATTCAGGATTGTTTGCGCAGACCAGGGGACGAACATCGAATAATATAAGTGACATATGGTAGAACCCACAGACCAACCACCGGGAGGGCTCATGAATGAGCGAAAATAACGCGGGCTTTTCGATAAACACCGCCAGCGAAGTTTTTCTCATACTTGCGACCGGTGTCGCAGTGTTGTACGGCTTCGTTCTCGTCGTCGGTATCTTCTCTACGGGGCTAGGTAGCGGGGCAGTCGGACTCGGAATCGCGTTGATCCTGCTCGTTCAAGCCGCTCAATCGCTACACACGATTACAGAATAAGCGGAACGTGGCGGCGTCGGGCACTCGACCGTGCTCGGCCGCCGGACGGCGGGCCGACCCGGTGATGCCTGTAACGGGATACAACTAACTCCCTCCCTCACGACAGCTGACACATGGCGACGATACCCGAGCAGTACCACGACCTCTTCGAGAAGGCGACGTTCGCGCACGTGACGACGATGCTCCCCGACGGCCGGCCCCACACGACGCCGGTGTGGGTCGACTACGACCCGGACGGGGACCGGCTGCTCGTCAACACCGAGCGCCACCGTCGGAAGGCGAAAAACGTCGACCGTGACCCGACGGTGTCGGTCAGCATGACCGACCCCGACGACCCCTACCGGTTCCTCGCTGTCACCGGCGAGGTCGACGCGGTGACGACCGAAGGGGCTCGCGAGCACATCGACGAACTCGCGGCCCGGTACATGGGCGAGGACGAGTACCCCCAGCCCATCGAGAGCGAGCGGGTCGTCCTTCGGATTCGCGCCGACGACGTGTTCCACGGCGGGTGAGCGCCAGCCCCCGTGGGGCGGCCCTGTCCATGGCCGGCGGCATCCTTTTGTCCGCGCTCACTCAGGGCTAGGGTATGTCCGACGAGGTGAACCCGTTCGAGAGTCTGCAGGAGCAGATCGACGACGCCGCCGCCTACCTCGAATACCCCACCGACGTCCTGGAGCGACTGAAACACCCCGAGCGGGTGCTGGAGGCGAACCTCTCGGTGGAGCTCGACGACGGCTCCATCGAGGTCGTCCGGGCCTTTCGCTCGCAGTTCAACGGCGACCGCGGCCCCTACAAGGGCGGCATCCGCTACCACCCGGAGGTATCGCGCGACGAGGTCAAGGCCCTCTCGGGGTGGATGGTGTACAAGTGCGCCGCCGTCGGCATCCCCTACGGCGGCGGCAAGGGGGGTGTCCGCATCGACCCGCGTCAGTACTCCGCGAGCGAAATCGAGCGCATCACCCGGTCGTTCGCCAAGGAGTTGCGCCCCTTCATCGGCGAGGACAAGGACATCCCCGCCCCCGACGTCAACACCGGCCAGCGGGAGATGAACTGGATAAAGGACACCTACGAGACCCTGGAGAACACCACGGAGCCGGGCGTCATTACGGGGAAAGCGCCCGAGTCCGGCGGGAGCGCGGGGCGGGTCGAGGCGACGGGGCGTTCGGTGATGCTCACCGCCCGCGAGGCCTTCGACTATCTGGGGAAAGACATCGAGGACGCCACCGTCGCCGTCCAGGGGTACGGCAACGCGGGCTCCGTCGCCGCGACCCTCATCGACGACCTCGGCGCGAACGTCGTCGCCGCCTCGGACTCCTCTGGCGCCGTCTACAACCCAGACGGCTTCGACCCCAGGGCGGCGAAGGACCACAAGCGTGAGAGCGGCTCGCTCAGGGGCTTCGAGGGCGCGACCGACGCAATGTCCAACGAGGAACTGCTGACGATGGACGTGGACCTGCTGGTCCCCGCCGCACTGGAGAACGCTATCAACGCCGACATCGCCCGCGACGTCGAGGCCGACATCATCGTCGAGGCCGCCAACGGGCCGCTGACGCCCCGAGCCGACGACGTGCTGACCGACCGCGACGTGGCCGTGTTCCCCGACATCCTCGCCAACGCCGGCGGCGTCACCGTCTCCTACTTCGAATGGGTCCAGAACCGCCAGCGCTTCTACTGGTCCGAGGAGCGGGTCAACGACGAACTGGAGACCATCATCACGGACGCCTTCGACAACCTCGTCGATACCTACGAGCGCACCGACGCGCCGAACTTCCGGACCGCGATGTACGTCGTCGCCATCGAGCGCGTCGTCGACGCCGCCGAGGAGAGCGGTATCTGGCCATAACAGCTGCTGTCCCGGGTCCCGGTCCGACGGCCCACTGGCCCTCTCTGGCGATACACATCCGTCTCTACAGCTGTACTCCGGCCGCTACCGGTCGGCTGCCCGGTCACGCCACCGACCCTGACTGACCGCCGGAGTTTTGTTCCGCTCGCCCTAATATGATACCATGCCCGTTTTCGAGCGCGAGGTCCGCGTGTCGGCGCCCCTCGACGATGTCTGGGAGTTTCACGCGACGGCCGACGGCCTCGTGGCCCTGACGCCCGACTGGATGAACCTCCGCGTGGAGGAGAGCCGCGGGCCCGACGGCGAGCCCGACCCGGCGGAGCTGACCGCCGGCTCGGTCGTCGTCTCCTCGGTACGGCCCTTCGGCGTCGGGCCGCGCCAGCGGTGGGTCTCGGAAATCGTCGCCCGGGAGGAGCGCGACGGCGAGGCGATGTTCCGGGACGTGATGCGGGACGGGCCGTTCCCGGAGTGGGAGCACACCCACCAGTTCCGCGCGGTCGGGGACCTCGCGACCATCGTCCACGACCGGGTGGTGTACGAACTGCCCGGCGGGCGTCTCGGTGAGGCCGCCGGGCCGCTGGGGTTCATCGGGATGGAGCCGATGTTCCGCTTCCGCCACCGGAAGACCAGAGAGATTCTGGAAGCCTGAATCGCCGCCGGCGAAGCGGCCTCGTGATACTGCCGGCTCGGACAGGCCTTTCCGTGTCCGCCGAGTACACTGCCTGTATGACTGATGTAGTCGTCGTCGGCGGCGGTCCCGCCGGCCTCAGCGCGGCACTGTTCACGGAGAAAAACGGTCTCGACACGGTCGTCTACGACACCGACGAGACGTGGATGCACAAGGCCCACCTGTTCAACTACCTCGGCATCGACTCGATGGACGGGTCGGAGTTCGTCGAGGCCTCCCGCGAGCAGGTCGAGGGCTTCGGCGTCGACCTCGCGGAGAGCGAGGTCACGGGCGTCGAGCAGGGTGCGGACGGCTTCACCGTCACCACCGAGGACGACGAGGTGTCCGCGACGTATCTGGTGCTCGCGACCGGCGCCGACCGCTCGCTGGCCGAGGCGCTGGGCTGTGAGTTCGACGGCGACCTCGTCGACGTGAACCTCTCGATGGAGACCAGCGTCGAGGACGCCTACGCCACGGGCGCGATGGTCCGCGACCAGGAGTGGCAGGCCGTCATCTCCGCCGGCGACGGCGGCGCCGCGGCGCTCGACATCCTCTCGAAGGAAGAGGGCGAGCACTTCCACGACTTCGACGTGCCGGCCGACGCGGAGTAAGCCGCCACCGTCGCCGCTCACCCGGCCGCCTGTTCTATCGCGCCCCGGATCACCGCCGCCTCGAAGTCGTGGTCCGGGCGGATGTTGACGAAGTCCAGGAACTCCTCCGCGGCCAGTAGCTCTTCGGGGGTGTAGTACTTCCCGGCCGCGCCCACGGCGGCGTGGGCCCCGATGAGCGGCTCCAGCGCGCCCAGCGCACACGCCACGTCGTAGGCCCGGGCGTCGGCGATGGCCGCCGCCCGGACGCTGGTGGCGTCGATGAAGTAGAGCCGGTCGTCGGCCACCAGGACGTTCTCACACCGGAAATCGCCGTGAGCCAGCCCCGCCTCGTGCATCCGGTGGAGGAAGTCGAAGACGGTCTCGGCGTGCGGGGCGACCGCCTCCGGCGGGAGTTCGTCCAGGGTGTGGAACTCCTCTAAGTACTCAAGGACGATGACGCCCAGCCCCTCGTACTCGAAGGCCTCAATGGGCTCGGGGGCGTTGACGCCGAGTTCGCGCATCCGCTCTGTCGCCGCCAGTTCGTGCTCGGCCATCTGGTAGGGCGTCCCGAAGTGCTCGAAAAAACCGGCGGTGCCCGAGGAGAAGGCGCCGATGTTGCGCCCCGTCGTCAACAGCGCGTGGACCAGCGAGTTCTGCGGGGTGACGACCTTCACGAACCACCGGTCGTTGACGACCATCGGCGTCGAGAGCCAGTTGTCGGCCGACAGAAAGCGGACGCGGCCGCTTGGCTCGTCGTACCGGGACAGCACCGCCCGGCTGACACCCTCCAGTTGCGACCACGGGACCGTCCCGCGGAGCAGTCGTCTGAACGCCACGGAGAATAGAGGCGTGGCCGACGCATAGCTGTTGTGTCCCTCATTTCAGTCCGCAACGGGCGGGACGACGGTGACCGGGACCGCCGTTTCGTTGACTACGGCGAAGGCGGCGTCGCCGCTGCGCAGCCGCCCGCCCAGCCCCTTCGCCTCGTGGCCCATGACGATGTGGCTGATGTCGACGTCCTCGGCTATCTCGAGCAGTTCGCTGGCGATGCGGGTGCCGGGACGGCGGCCGTGCCGGCCCACGTACTCCAGGCTGACGGTGGCTTCGACCGGCTCGCCGGCCAGTCGCTCCGTGAGCTCGTCGCGCATCCGTTCGGCGGCCCGGTCCGCGTCGGCGTCGTCGACCAGGTGAACCACGTACAGCGGCACGTTTAGTCCCGAACCGAGCGCCACGGCCGTGTCGATGACGCGGGACGAGGCCTCGTCGTCGGCGACGGCGACCAGGATGGTCATATCGGCCCTACGGGGCGGGAACAAATATCGCTTGTCGCGCGCGTGGTCGAACAGCACCTCCCAATCCGAACATCGGCCGACGGTACGCCTGTCGGCCGGCGTGCCAATCCGGGGCCGTGGGGAAGCGTACAGCGCGTTCGTTACCCACCGGCCCACGAAACCGCGGCCGCGCCGCCGGACCCGCTCAGTCCGTCGACTTCAGGTTGTGGACCGGGTCGAGCCACTCGACGACCTCGGCGGTTGGGGCGAGTGCGTCGGCGATGCGCTCGGCGTCCTTGTAGGCCATCGGGGCCTCGTCGCGGACGCCCTCGACGACCGACTCCGAGTAGACGCCGTCCATGGCCGCCGCGAACTCGTCCATGTCGACGATGTCGTGGGCCCGCCGCCGGCTCATCACTCGACCGGCCCCGTGGGGGGCGGTCCGGTGCCACTCGTCGTTGCCCAGCCCGCGGGCGATGACCGACCCCTCCGCCATGTTGAACGGGACGACGAGCTGCTGGCCCTCGCGGGCCGGCGTCGCGCCTTTCCGGACGGTCAAATCCCTGAAGTCGATGTAGTTGTGGATGGACTGGAACCGCTCGACCGGCTCGACGCCCAGCGCGTCACAGATGGCGTCGCTCATCAGCTCGCGGTTCCAGCGGGCGTACTGCTGGGCGAAGAGCATGTCGACGTAGTAGCCGTGTGCCTCACGGCCTTCGAGCCAGTCGAGGTCCTCGTTCCGGTCGTCATCCCCGAGGTCGTCACGGACGGCCTCCTGGAGTCGCCCCAACTTGTCGAAGGCGTCCTCGATGTCACTCCCGTCGAGTTCCCGGCGCAGGCGCTCCTTGTCGATGTAGGACTCGCCCATCCCGCCGGTGACCCAGGTGTAGAGGTCGCGTGACTCGACGGTGTCGGGGTCGAACTTCAGGTACTCGGTGTACTCGTCGGGAATCTCCCCCCGGATATCGCCGACTGCTCGCCGGTCGGTCGCGGTCGACTGCCAGTATTGGGCGACGGACATACCAAGGTACCGGGAGCCGCTGTGGACGACGAGCCAGTAGTCGCCCGACTCCCGGCCCTGCGCGAACTCCACGAAGTGGTTCCCCCCGCCCAGCGTCCCGGCGCTCTTGATAACGTGGTCCATCCCCTGGCGCTGGTCGGCCAGGACGCGGTCACAGAGGGCCTCGAAGTAGTCTGCGTCGTAGCCGTCGAACTCGAACTCGATGGGGTCGATGTGCTCGCCGAAGCGGTCGGCGAAGGCCGCGTCGAACTGCTCGAACACCTCGTTGGCTCGCTCGAAGGGGAACTCGGAGACGAGGTGGGGCGCGTCGTCGTAGTCGTGGACCGACCGGCCCATGGGAACGGCCTCGCGTACGCGACGCTCGCGTTCGGCGTCGTCGAGCGGGAGCGTCTGCCCCAGGTTCGTCGCCGCCATCCCACAGCCCACGTCCACGCCGACGATGTTGGGGACGACGCGGTCGGCCAGCGGCATCGTGAAGCCGATTGGCGCGCCCGCCCCCCAGTGCGTGTCGGGCATGATGCGCACCGGCTCAGTGAAGGCGGGGTGGTCGATGAGGGTCTGTATCTGCTCCATACACCCCTCCTCGACCAGCGACTCGTCCTCGACCAACACGCGCGCCGTGGTGTGGGTACCCTCAAGCTCGATTGCCATTACCCGTGGTAGTTCCGAGGGGCGTTTGAACCTCACGGTGGTCCGGCCCCCGGAGACGTACGCTGATGGCTACCGCCCTCCCGATCGTAACTGCCTCCCGTAACGCCGCTCGAAGGTAGATGTCGGTCGTCGACGAACCCGGCGGTATGAGCGTTCTTACCTCCTCAAAATCGTTCTCACTCTCTGGGAACCTGCGGCCGCATATATACTGATGGGACGCACATGTTCATATGTGAGGCACCGATGTCCTACCAAGCAACCAACCCCCTGACTGAGGATTTCGAGCTCGCACTGGACGGTCCGTGGACGGCCTACTGGCTGGGCTTCCTTCGGCTTGTGACCGGGTGGTGGTTCTTCCACTCCGGCGTCACCAAGCTCCTCGAGGACGGGCTGGCCTACACCTACGGGCCGGCCTACCTCAAACAGATGACCGGAACGGCGCTGGGCCCGATCCCGGTGTGGATGGGGAACAACCTGGCGTGGCTCATCGAGCCCGGCGTCCCGCTGTTCGAGACGCTCATCGGGCTCGCGGTGATGGCCGGCGTGCTCACCCGACTGGCCGCGGCCGGCGGGGTCTTCTTCATGGCCCTGTTCTGGATCGGGAACGCCGAGTTCGGCCACGGACTGGTCAACGGGGACCTGATGGGGCTACTGCTGTTCGTGACGATCATCGTGGTCGGCGCGGGCCGGTACTACGGTCTCGACGCTATCATCGAGCGGTTCCAGTTCGTCAAGCAGCAACCGCGGCTCCGGTACCTACTGGGCTAACGAGGTGACAAAAAATGACTAACACTATCGACAAGGCGGCTATGGCATTGAGCAGCGGACTGATGTTGCTTGGCATCGCAGGGCTGGGCATCGTCGAGATACTCGCCGGACCGGCGTACGGCGCGGCACCGGTGACCAACGACGCCGGCGAAGTCGTTGCGACGCCGATGATCGACCCGGCGCTCCGGACCGGGCTGGTGCTGGCCGGGCTACTCGTGCTGGCGCTCTACGGCGGGTACAAGCTCGTGACGCCGGTCGAGCCCCACAAAGGGACGGCCGACCACGAGACGATGGCTGACTGAGACGGCGAACGGCTTTTTCCCCGGCGGCACCTTTCGACGGTATGCTCGAGACGGGTGAGCCGGCGCCGGATTTCGACCTCGACGGAACGGACGGAGCGACGACCGGCGCCTACCGGCTCTCGGCGGCCGCTCGGCAGGCGCCGGTGGTAGTCGCGTTCTACACCGCCGACTTCGAGCCGCGCTGTACCGCCTATTTGGAAGCGCTGCGGGACACGGAGTGGGGCGACCTGACCGACGCTATCGCCGTCCTCGGCGTCGCTCCCGGCACCGTCACGGACCACCGGCAGTTCGCCGCCGACCTCGACCTTCCGTTCCCGCTGTTGGTCGACCACCCCGGCGTCGACGACCAGTTCGGTGTCCAGCGACCCGACGGTTCGACGCGGCGGGCGGCCTTTCTCGTCGACACCCGGTGTCGCGTCGAGTTCGCGTGGGCGGACCCCGAGCCCGACCGCGACGCGGGGACGCCCGATATCGGGCCTATCCGGTCGGCGGTCGCGCGACGCTGACGGTCGAAAGCGGTAAGCGAGGGCCGTTCCCACCACTCCACATGGACCGCTCCCGGGCCGCCGTCCGCGAGACCTACGAGCGAATCGGCGCCCACTTCTCGAAGACCCGCGAGTACGCCTGGCCGGAGGTCGAGTCCTTCGTCGCGGACGCTCCGACCTGCGGGACGGCCCTCGATATCGGCTGCGGCAACGGCCGCCATTCCGCCCTGCTCGCCGACGTGGCCGACCGGGTCGTCGGGCTCGACGCGTCCCGGGCGCTGCTTTCGGCGGCCGCCGAGCGCGTCGGTGACCGTACCGCGCTCGCCCTCGGGGACGCCGCTCGCCTGCCCCTGGCCGACGACACCGTTGACTTGGCCGTCTACGTCGCGACCCTCCACCACCTCCCCTCGGCCGCCGACCGGGGCGCGAGCCTGGACGAACTCGCCCGGGTGCTCTCCCCCGGCGGTCGGGCGCTGGTCAGCGTCTGGAGCACGGCCCACGACCGCTTCGACACCTCCGAAGACGCCGAGACCGGCTTCGACACCACCGTCGACTGGACGCTTCCCGGCGGCGAGACGGTGCCCCGGTTCTACCACATCTACGCCCCGGCGGAGTTCCGGCGGGCACTGGACCGTAGCGGCCTGGCGACGGTGTCGTTCGAGATTTCCAGCGGCAACTGCTACGCCGTCGTCCGGTCCGAAGGGAAAGGTCCTTAATCACCTTGGGTCTATTCCGTAACACGCTCGCCTCACGGCCCGCTTTCCAGTAGCGACCGGCCGTGAGCAGACTACGCGGCGGTGGTGAGCGAGTCCGATGGATTCGCGAACCTCGGCGCATGCGAGCGACGCGAGCATGCGGCGGTGGTGAGCAGTCCCGCAGGAACTGCGAACGACGCCGCGAACGAAGTGAGCGGCGGTGGTCTAGTGGTAGGACCTGAGCCTTCCAAGCTCATGGCCCGGGTTCAAATCCCGGCCGCCGCATTTTGCTGCGAGCAAACCGCGAGCAGCAAATGCTGAACTGAGGGATTTGAATCGCACGAGACGAGCGAAGCGAGTTTCGGGTTTCAAATTCCGACCGGCTGCGCCAGTCGGTGTTCACGGGCGCTTCGTGTTTGCTCCCACCCGGCCGCCGCGTTCTACTGGGCGGAACTCGCGAAGAGGACACGTGCCGTGTGCAACGCCGGCTACCGCTCGATTGGTTCCCAGGTGTCCGAGCTGATGGTGGCGTCGGGGTTGTCGACAGCTTCGACGGTGAGCGTGTCGTCGGCCTCGGTACTGACTACTTCGACTTCGCTCCCGGCTCTCCCGGGGAGCGCGGCCGGCGCGTTCCGGTCGGGTGACGTGTCGCGGTCGGCGGCGTCGACCGCCGGGTCGGGCTGGTCACTGGCCGGCTCGCTCGCCAGCGTCGAGGCGCCGGGAAGCGCCAGTACCACGGCCCGCAGCCCGGACAGCAGCCGGGTGACGAGCGGCTCGTCGTCCGGACCGTCTCGCCCGTTCTCCGGCCCGTCACCCCGCGGCTCACCGAGGGGGATGAGACTCATGCACACGGGTAGGGTTCGCCGGTACTAAACAGTTATGTCGCTCACACGTTCCCGGGGTCAGAGTTCGATTCGCTCGACGATTCGGTCCCCGTTCTCGTGGCTGTTGAGCGCCACGATGCGGATGGTCTCCTCCAGCCCGGAACCGTGGAGTTTCGCCTTCAGGAGGTTGTCGACCTGGTAGACCCCGGCGGCGTTGTTCATCTCGATTTCGACCAGCACCGGGTAGTCGTCGCCGGGTTCGAGCGTCACCTTCTCGATGGCCTGGCTGGAGACGGTGTTGATACCCCGGCCGCCCTGCTCGTAGGGGATGCGCGAGCGCCCCCGCTCCATGTCCAGGGCGTCGGCGACGCGGACGACACCGGCCTCCAGCGTCAGCGGCTCCTCCTCGGTGTGGTGACAGAGGATGGCGTGGAGGACCTCGCCTTTCACCCGGACGCGCTCGTCGACGTCGTAGTACCCTTCGAGCAGTCGGTCGAGCAGGTCGGCGGCCAGCGGAATCGAGTAGTAGGGGTGGTCGTCGCGGTGGACGACGTGGCCGATGTCGTGCAGCGTCGCCGCCAGCGCGACGATGACGGCTTCGTCGGCCTCCGCAAGACCCTGCTGGGCCGCGCCGTTGAAGTCAACGCCGCCCCGCTTGAGCAGGTCGTAGAGACACAGCGCCCTGTTGCGGACGATGCTGATGTGTTTGGTCCCGTGGTCGTTGTAGCGCTTGCGGGCCACGGGGTTGACGTTCTGGGCTTCGAGATACGCCTGCACTTCCTCGTCGGCGGCCAGCATATCGAGCACGTCGTTGACGCGCTCGTCGGGGAACGCGTGGTCGGCCTCGGGGTCGTAGATACGGCCGCCCGCCTCCTCGTCAGTCTCGCTCATACGCACACCCAATACGGCCAGCGAGAAAAATCCGGGCTTTCAGGCGCCTTGTGCGGCTTCGATGACCTCGTCGTAGTCGGGTTCGACGCCGGGGTCGTCGGTGACCCAGGCGTAGGTGACGGTCGGGTCCTCGTCGACGACGAACACCGCCCGCTTGGCGAGGTTGTGGACGCCAAGTGCCGTGAAGTCCATCGCGATGTCGTAGGCGTCGACGATGTCGCGCTCGGTGTCACTGATGAGGTCGAACTCCAGTTCGAGCTCCTCGCGGAAGGCGTTCTGGGCGAACGGCGTGTCGATGCTCACCCCGTAGACGGTGACCCCCGCGTCCGCGAACTCGCCGAGCCGGTCGTCGAAGGACTCCATCTCGTGGCTGCAGACGCTCGTGAACGCGCCCGGGAAGAACGCCAGGACGACCGGCCCGTCCGCGACCGCCTCGGAGAGGGATACCTCGTCTACGTCGCCGTTCGCGAGCGGTGCTGTGAACTCCGGAGCTGTGTCGCCGACTGCAATCATACCGCGGGCTCCGGGCCCGAGACGGATGAGTCCGGTGGTCCGGGCAGCCCTCCCGGTGTCCTTTAAATAGTCGCCGGCGCATAGGACCAGCCATGCCCGATACGATGGAGGTCTACACCGGCATCGAGGTGACGGTCGAACACGTCTCCACGCTGGCGAACGGCGGCGCCCGGTTCAACATCACGGCCGAGGACGGCCGCAAGTGGCAGATAGATCTCACGCGCGACGGCGAGACGGAGGTGGTGACGACCTGGCGCGACGGCACGCTCGCCGACCTCGACGTGCCCGACTGGCTCGACGACGTCACCGCCAGGCTCGTCCAGCAGTAGTGGCTGGCCGTCCCTCGCGCCGGCAAACCAGAGGCGACAAAAGGTTGATATCGCGGGGTGTGGCTGCCTGCTCGAAACGCCGATATTGGCGATTTCATCCCCTGTAAAACACCGTTCCGAAATCGGGGTACCAGACAAAAAGACTATAATAGCGACCACGTAAGTACCCATCACAATGTCAGGGACCATCGTACCACTGTTCCCCGGAGTTCCCGGTGGGGTGGAGCTGCTAGTCATCCTCCTCATCGCCGTGCTCCTGTTTGGCGCCAACAAGATTCCGAAGCTCGCTCGCTCGACCGGCGAGGCGATGGGCGAGTTCCAGAAGGGGCGCGAGGAAGTAGAGCAGGAACTCGAGGAGATGCGCGAGGGCGCGAGTCCGAGCGAGTCGTCGAGCGCCGACGAGGCCGGAGCCACCTCGGAGACCGGGGCCGCCTCCGAGACCGACTCCGTCACGACCGACGAGACGACGACCGAATCCAGCAGCAACTAACCGGCTTTCTCAGTTTTCGTATCCAGGCGGGCGTGTGGCCTAGTGGACGAGGGTGAGGGGTTCCTAACCCCTAGAGCGCGGGTTCGAATCCCGCCACGCCCGTGCAGAGTGTCGACGAGCGCAGCGAGTCGGCCTCGAACCGGCATGGCGGGATTCTAATCAGCGGGGTCGCACGCAGCGTGGCGAGCACGTCCGACCGTGGTTCAAGTCCCGAGCGACGACTCCGTCGTCGTTCGACGTTCGCGAAACCGCCGGTTTCGCTCACTCCCGCCACGCTCGTTCTGTGAGGAGCGGACGCGAGGAACGAACGAGACGTGGTATGAACCGATACGAGGTGGCCGTCTACTCGACGATGACAGCGCCCTTCATCCCGACGCCCCGGTGGGGGAGACAGGAGTAGCGGTACTGGCCCGTCTCCTCGAAGGTGTGCTCGAAGGTGGTACCCGGTTCCGAGGTGACCTCGCCGGAGTCGATGTCGGCGTCTTCGAAGGTGACGTTGTGGCTGCTGCCCTCGCCGGTCCACTCCCACTGGACGGTCGTCCCGGTGGTGATGCGGAGCGCGGGCGGGTCGAAGGCGAACAGGCCGCCGTTGCCCTCGGTGCCGACGCGGACGGTGGCGGCGGCGCCGTCCGTTCGGTCGGCGACTGTCCCGTCGAAGTTGCTCGTCCCGGCCAGCCATTCGTCGACGGCATCGTACCCCGTCGACGGGGGTTCCGCGACGATGACGGCCCCGCGCATCCCGTCGTCGGGTTCGCTCACGAAGGCGTACTCGCCGGGTTCCTCGAAGAAGAACTCGTAGCTCGTGCCGGCCTGTGCGTTCGTGTTCCCGCTGTCGAAGGTCCCGTCGAGCGCGACGACGTTGTGCTGGCCGCCGTGGCCGGTCCAGTCCCACTGGACGGCGGTCATCGGTGGGACCTCGATGGCGACCGGCGAGAAGGCGTTCCCGTCCTCCCCGACGGCGACGGTCGCCCGCCCGTCCGGGCCGAACCGGCGCGTCTCACCGTCGTAGCCGTTGGCCTCTTCGAGCCACGCGTCGAGGTCGTCGGGCGGCGTTTGCTCCGGCGTTTCGGTCGATGTCGACTCGGAGCTGTCCGAGGAACCGCTAACCAGGCAGCCGGCGGTAGCGCCGACGCCGGCCACCGCTGTACTCAGGAGGAACTCGCGGCGACTGGAGGGTCGTTGCATCACGCCGACAGATAGGACTGAATACGGCCTAAAATATCCCCCCGCTTTCCACATTCTGGAAATCGGGACACGGTGCTTACTATCTCATCCAAGTATCACGAGCCGGGTAGTCGCTAGCCGTGACCGGTAGATTCACAGCCGTGCCGTCCGATACCACGCCGAGCGGACTGTCCCCCGCCGCCCGCAGGAGGCCCCCGTGAGTGGAGACGACATCGACGACCAAGCCCTGTTCGAGGCGTTAGCCGACCCCGACTGCCGCGACATCCTCGCGGCCGTCGAGGAGCCACTGCCCGCCAGCGCCGTCGCGGAGGCGTGTGACCTCCCCCAGACCAGCACGTACCGCAAACTCCAGCAACTGAGCGAGGCGGGCCTGGTGGCCGAGGAGACGGATCTGCGTCCGGACGGCCACCACACCACCACCTACGTCCGCGATACGACGGGCGTCTTCGTTCCGCTCGTCGGCGAGGACGCCTTCGACGTCGAGTGTGTCCGCCCGCGGAAATCCGCCGACGAGCGGTTGGCGCTCCTGTGGTCGCGTATCAGTGAGGAACTATGAACGGTCAAATCTCGCCCATCGTCGTCGGACTCAAGACTGTGACGCTACTGCTTGGCGGCCTCATCACGTACTTCGCCGCCAAGGCCGCATCGAAGACCGGGTCCCGGTCGCTGACGTACCTCGCCGTCGGCTTTGGTACGGTCACGTTCGGGTCACTACTGGCCGGCGTCGCGGACCAACTGTTCGGCTTCTCGGTGGGGACGGCGCTGCTCTTCGAGACCGCTGTCACCGCCGCAGGGTTCGCCGTCATCGCGTACTCGTTGTACGCCAGCGACCGCGCCGCCTCGCTCGACCGGTGACGACCGACCCGACGACGGCATCCGTCGGACGAAAGCACGGGCTGCCCGTTCGCGAAAGAAGCGTGGACGACGTAGTGACCGCTGTCGTTCTCCGTCCGGGTCCACGTGACAGGTCGTGCGGCGAACGGTGTGAAAACCTACTCCGGACAGTCCCTACCTAGTTCGGGTGTGTGTTCATGGTGTTCGCGCCGGAAGCCGACCCCATGCGAGGGCTGCGATGACGGTGTGGCTCCGGGGCGACCACCTCCTCAGACACCGCGGGCCGCTCTCCCGCCGACCCGACGAGCCGTTGCTCCTCGTCGAGGCCGAGTCGTTCGCCCGCAAGCTACCCTACCACCCGCACAAGCTGACGCTCGTGTTCGCGGCGATGCGGGAATTCAGGGACGCGGTCCGGGAGTCCGGCCGGACCGTCCACTACCGCCGGGCCGAGACGTTCGCGGACGGGCTCGCCGCCCACCTCGACGAGCATCCCGACGACGACCTGGTGACGACCGAGCCACAGACCGACGCTGCCCGCGAGCGTCTCCGCTCGCTCGTCGCCGACGCCGGCGGAACTGTCCAGTTCGTCCCCGACGAGCGGTTCCTCTGTTCGCCCGACCGGTTCGACGCGTGGGCGAGCGGGGGCCGCTATCGCCACGAGGACTTCTATCGGTTCATGCGGCGCGAGACGGGCTACCTGATGGACGGCGGCGACCCCGTCGGCGGGGAGTGGAACTACGACGACCGGAACCGGGAGACGCCGCCCGGGGAGTGGACGCCCGCCGACCCGCCCACGTTCGACCACGGCGAAACGGTCACCGAGACTGCCGAGTGGGTCGCGGAGACGTTCGCCGGCGGCTACGACGGGCCGCCATACGGCGGCGACTGGGCCGACCCCGAACCGTTCCGCTGGCCGGTGACCCGCCGGCAGGCGGTGCGGGCGCTCGACCACTTCGTCACCTATCGGCTGGCCGACTTCGGCCCGTATCAGGACGCCATGCGGGGCGAGGCGTGGGCGATGAGCCACAGCCTGCTGTCGACGTCGCTGAACCTCGGCCTGCTCGGCCCCGAGGAGGTCATCGAGCGCGCTATCGGGGCCTACGAGACCGGCGACGCGCCGCTCAACAGCGTCGAGGGGTTCGTCCGGCAGGTGCTCGGCTGGCGGGAGTTCCTGCGCCACGTCTACCGCCGCGAGATGCCCGAGCTGGCGGGGGCCAATCAGCTGGACGCCCAGGAGGCGCTGCCGGAGTTCTACTGGACCGGCGACACCGACATGGCCTGTCTCTCGGACGTGGTCGACGGCGTCCGCAAGCGGGGCTACTCCCACCACATCGAGCGCCTGATGCTACTGGCGAACTTCGGGCTCGTCTACGGCGTCGAGCCCGAGCGACTGAACCGGTGGTTCCACGCGGCCTACGTCGACGCCTTCCACTGGGTGACGACGCCGAACGTCGTCGAGATGGGGCTGTACGGCGCCGGCGTCTTCGCGACGAAACCGTACGCCGCCTCGGCCAACTACGTCGACAAGATGAGCGACTACTGCTCGGGCTGTCCCTACTACAAGACCAAGACCACCGGCGAGGGGGCCTGTCCGTTCAACGCGCTGTACTGGGAGTTCCTGGACCGCAACGAGGACGAACTCCGATCGAACCACCGGATGGGACTGATGTACAGCCACGTCGACAACAAGGGCGAGGAAGAGTGGGCCGGGATTCGCGAGCGGGCCGACGAGATTCGGACGATGGCTCGCGAGGGCGAGTTATAGCGAGGGACCGACTGAAAGGAGGTCCCTCGACGGAGCACAGCGGTGACCGGAGGGAGCCACGAGCCCTTCTAGAACAGGGCAACTACGGCTGCTGCCAGTCGTCTATCTGCTCCGTCCGCAGTTCCGACCGGGAGTGCCACTCCCGGGGTCGGACCGCGATGACGACACCGGCGAGGTAGACGAGCGCGACGGCGGCCGTGACGACGGCCCCCGGCACCATTCCGATGGCCGCGCTCGCCGGCCAGTCGGCCCCGCCGGCGAACGCGGTCACGCGGATGATCCACGCGGCGTTCACGACGGAAAAGAGCGCCAGATACACCCGCCGAAGCCGGTGGGCCAGGGCTTCCTCGAAGGGTATCTTCACCGTCGGCTGGCGGTAGTCGTCACTCAGCTTCCGTCGCCACTCCCGGTCGCTTACGTCGCGGCTCGGGTCCAGTCCGGGCGCCCAGACGTTCTCCTGGACGAGCCTGACCCGGGAGCGCCACACGTCGAACCCGCGGTACCGGTGGGCCTCGATGCCGAGGAAGACGCCGAGCGTGACCAGTCCCACGAGTACCAGGTAGTGTGGGTTAGCCGGGTCCGAGAAGGCCCACGTGAGGATAGCCGCGATGACCGTCACCGCCCAGTTGGTCGTCCGGTCGAGCCGTTCGCGCCAGCGGGTCATCCGGTGGACCTCGCCGCGGTAGAGATGAGCCAACGAGGAGCTTGGCCCCATCTCCCGCTCGAACAACCCCGCGCCGAGGCGCCGTTCGCGCTCGCCACTGGGGTCGAACTGCTCGGGCTGGTCTCGCTGGTCGTCGTAGTCGCTCATCCCGATTCCTCACCGAACTTATCCCTGAATTCGTGGATGAGCTGTCCCATCTTCGCGTAGTAGTCGTTGAGCTCCCGCTGCATCTGGTCGGCGATAGCGTCGGGGTCGCGGGGCTCGTAGACGTGGTGGTAGCTGCTGCCGTCGCCGCTGACCTGGCGTTGTTCGACGAGGTCAGCCTCCAACAGGCGCTGTACTGAACGGTAGGCCGTGGTCCGGTCGCGGTCGACACGCTCGGCGAGATCGTCGACCGTCAGCGCCTCGCTACTCGCGACCAGACGCTCGAAACAGGTGCGGTCGAGCTCCGTCAGACCGTGGAAACAGTCGAGCAGGTAGTCACACTGGACGTCCGCTTCGAGCTGGGTGCGGATGGCTTCGGGCATTAGCTCGTCCTCCGGCCGCTGCGGGGAAAAGTGGTGTCGCTCACGACGGCACCTCCGCGGCTCCGGTGTCGTCGGTCGACCGGACGTACCCCTGCAGGTAGGCCCCGGCGAACATCCCGACCAGCGCGTAGACGATGGTGACGTTACCGACCCCGAGGCTGGCGTAGGCCGCGCCGGGACAGATGCCCGAGACGCCCCAGCCGACCCCGAAGATGCCGCCGCCGAGCACGACGTTCCGGTCCAGCGACTTCACGCGCTTGCCGAACTGGGCGCCGGTGAGCGGTGCCGACCGCCCTGTCCTGGACAGCACGGCGAAGGCAATGCCCGCAACGGCACTGGCCCCGCCCATCACGAGCAGGAGTCCCATGTCCGAGAGCTGGAGAAATCGTAAGACGACCTCAGGGCGGTACATCCGACTCAGTCCGAGGCCGAACCCGAAGACGACCCCGCCCAGCAGGATGGCCGGCATGAACAGCGGGTGACGCTCGCCGTCCGATCGTGTCTCTTCCGCCATTACGGTGTCACCCCAAGCGCCATGACGACCTGTGCGGTCCCGATGGCAATGCCGACGAACGTGGCGACGTTCACCAGCGAGGTCTCCGAGAGCGAGCCCACGCCACAGACTCCGTGACCGGAGGTACAGCCCTTGCCGAGCCGCGTGCCGACGCCGACGAGGACGCCGCCGAACAGCAAGCGCCACCACTGGACCTCCGTGGTCCAGCCGAACTCGCCGACGGTGAGCCCGTAGATGGCGCCGCCGAGCACGATACCCAGCGTGAACACCACCCGCCAGTCACGGGTCGAAGTGAAGCGGAACTGCTGGAATCGCGACCGCTTCGAGACGTACGACAGCGTGGACTCCAGGAACGTGCTCGCGCCCGCAGTGATGCCGGTCGTCGCGTAGATGACGACGGTGCCGGCGCCGATGAACAGGCCGCCAAGCAGGTAGTGGAGCCAGCCGTTTGGCAGGAGCGTCTCGGCGAGCATCTACCGCCCCGTCATCGCGTCGGTGGTGGCAGCGCAGTTGTTCGGGCCCCGTTCCAGTTCGGCCGCGGTGTCGTCGTCCAGCGCCCGCTGGCCGAGGTTGGTCGCGATGATGTCCCTGTAGTTCTCGGGGCGGGGCGGCATATCGGCGAGGACGAACTCGACGAACGACTCCCTGTCGCGGTCGAGCGCGGGCATCGCCGCGGCGATACCACCGAGCGTGTCGGTGAAACTCCCGTCGTCGGCCTGCTCGGCCCCGTCGCTGACGTGGCCCGGCGCAACCAGCGTCTCGTCGGGGAGCGTGAGAATCCGTTCCTGGAGCGTGTCGTAGAGCTGTCCGGCGGCCGCTGGCGCACCCTCGGCGCCGTCTTCGAGGTCCGGCCGGGCGACGCTCTCGATGAACAGGCCGTCGCCGGTCAGTACGACGGCGTCGTCCACGAGATAGGCGGTCATTCCGCTCGTGTGGCCGGGAGCGTGGACGGCCTCGACCGAGATGTCGCCGAGAGCGACCGTCTCGCCGTCTGCGAGCGTGTCGTATGCGATGTCGTACTCGATACCGCGCGCGTCGGCCGCGTTCGGAACGACCGCCCGAACACCGTACTCGGTCGCCAGCGTTCGCACTCCGCTGACGTGGTCGGCGTGGACGTGCGTGTCGAGGGCAGCGACCAGTTCGGCGCCGTGGGCCTCGGCCGCGGCGACGTACTCGTCGGCGAAGGCGTGCAGCGGGTCCACGACGAGAGCCTCGCCGTCGTTGACTACGAGGTAGGAGAGACAGCCCGAGGACGGACGGTAGAACTGCACCACCGTCGCGTCCGTGTCGGCCGACAGCTCGTTACTCGCGAGAACCTGCTCCCAGCCCTCCATGCCGTCCTCGACCGCGACCACGTCGTCGACGTACGCTTCGTCGAGGACATCGGCGACGAATTTGCTCGATAGGCCCTTCGCACAGACGGTGTAGAGGGGTCGCGCCGCCGGTAGTTCTTCGAGTGCGCTCTCGGGGACGCCGTCGAGGAATTCGTAGTACGGCACGTTCGCGAAGGCGACGCCCTCGCCGTCGATGCGCCAGTCGTCGACATCGTCCGGGGTGCGCGTATCGAGCACGCCGACGGTCCCCCCGTCGTCCAGGCGGTCATAGAGGTCAGTCGGCTCGATGCTCGCGACGTCGTCGGGTATCGGGAACGGTTTATCGCTCATTCTGTATCGCACCTAGCTCGGTGGCACTGAAAAGTGTTGTGGGTGTATTGCACAACCTACGAAATAACGATTTATTGAGCATGCCCCGTTTTCTGATTGATGCACGAGATATGATTATCGACGCTTGGAACGGGTTCTTGGGTCCGGCAGGTTTATCGTGGCTGATAATGTATTGTAGACAGAGTACAATACAATGGCGGCCGATACGACACCAGACGACGTAGCCGAGACAATAGACGTGACCGGCGAGTCCTGCCCGATGCCGGTCGTGCGAACGAAACAGGCGGTCGATGACATCGATGTCGGGGACGTCCTGGAGGTGCTCGCGACCGACTCGGGGTCCGTCAGCGACATCGATGGCTGGGCGGACTCACTCGATACCGTCGAACTACTGGCCCAGTCCGAATCGACCGCGGACGGGCGGACCGTCTACCACCACTACGTCGAGCGGGTGGGCGAATGAGTAGCGAATCGGCGACCGCCGACGGCGTCGCGTCCGACCCGTCGGGCGAGGTCGCCGCGCTCGAAGCACGCATCGAGGACCTCGAAGCAGAGGTCGACACGCTCCGAGACGATGGCCCCAAATCGATGACCATCGTCGCGACCCAGGGTTCGCTCGATATGGCTTACCCGCCGCTCATACTCGCCAGCACCGCCGCGGCCTTCGGCTGGGACGTGACCGTCTTCCACACGTTCTGGGGGCTCGACATCCTCCACGAGGACCGCTCCCGGGACCTGCAGGTCAGCGCCGTCGGCAACCCGAACATGCCGATGCCGAACTTGCTAGGTGCGCTTCCGGGCGGCGACGCGCTGGCGACGTGGTACCTAAACCGCGAGATAGCCGACAACGGTACCGCGACTATCGAGGAGCTCGTCGAGACGAGTCTGGCGATGGGCGTGGACCTCCAGGCCTGCGAGATGACGACGGAACTGTTCGACTACGACCACGAGGCGTTCTACGACGGCGTGACGACCGACGTGGGCGCGGCGACGGCGCTCCGGCACATGGCCGACGCCGACGTGCAACTGCTGGTCTGATTACTCCCCGCCCTCCCGCCGCCCCATCTCGTGGCGCGTGAACTGCGGGGTGGCGAGACTGCTGCCGCGCGAGCGGCGGAACGACCAGGCCAGCACCGCCAGCGAGAGCCCGCTCACGCCAAGCGCCAGCGCCATCGGCGGGAGCGACGCGTCGACGTAGAAAAGCGCCGCCACGGGGATGCCGGCGGCCGCGACGAAACCCAACAGCAGCCGCCGGGCCATCTGCCGGGCGAGGCCCTCGCCGTCCCTGAGCACGGTCTCCAGCGTCAACTCCCCGCGCTGGGCGATGTCCAGGGCCCGCTCGGCACGGGGGGCCGTCGTCACGAGCGACCGGGCACCCCGGGTGACGGTCTCCTGAATCTCCTCGCGAATCGCATTGCCCGCGTCGGCCCCGCCCTGTTCCATCACGTAGTCGGTGATTATCTCGATGAAGTCGAAGTCGGGGTCGAGCGTGCGACAGACCCCCTCCAGTACCGTCGTCACCCGAACCACGAGCGCCAGGTCCTGCGGCAGGCGCATCGGGAACTCGTAGAGCTGGCTCTCGAACTGGCCGACGAGCTGTTCGACGCGGTACTCGCTGATGTCCTCGCCGCGGAACTGCTCGATGACTATCTCGAAGGCCTCGGCCATCACCTCGCGGTTCGCCGCCGGGTCCAGCGCTCCCATCGCGACGAATGCGTCCATCACCCGGTCCACGTCGTCGGTCGCCAGCCCGACGTAGAACTCCATCAGCTGCTCGCGGGTCCGCGGCCCCAGCCGACCGGTCATCCCGAAGTCGTAGAACACCAGGGTCCCGTCGTCCTGCACGGCGAGGTTTCCGGGGTGGGGGTCCGCGTGGAACCGGCCGTCCTCGACTATCATCTGGATGTACACCTCCTCCAGCCGCTGGACCAGCTCGCCGCGGTCGACGCCCCGCTCGTCGATGCGGGCCACGTCGTCTATCTTCACCCCGTCGAGATACGTCATCGTCACCACGCGGTCCGTCGAGTGGCTCGCGACGACCTCCGGGATGGCCACGTCGTCGCGGTCCGCAAAGCTCGCCCCTATCTCGCCGAGCATCCGGGCCTCGTGGGCGTAGTCCATCTCCTCGCGGATGGTGACTGCGAACTCCTCGCTCAGGTTCTCCAGCGTGTAGGCCTGTGCCGGCTCCGCCCCGCGGGCCAGGACCGGCGTCAGCGTCTCCAGCACCCTGAGGTCGGACTCGACGCGCTCGCGGATGCCGGGCCGGAGGACTTTCACCGCGACGCGCTCCGCGTCGACGGTCGCCTCGTACACCTGGCCAAGCGACGCGCCGCTGATGGGGTCGGTGTCGAAGCCCTCGAAGCGCTCGCCGACCGGCCCGCCCAGTTCCGCTTCGAGCACCGGCTCGATTTCCGCCCACGGCTCGGGCGGGACCTTGTCCTGTAGCTCCGAGAGGACCTCGATGTACTCGCCGGGGAGGGCGTCGGGTCGCGTCGACAGCATCTGCCCGAGCTTGATGAAGGCCGGTCCCAGGTCCAGAAACGTCGTCTTGAGCCGCCGCGCCCGCTTGACGCGCTGGTCGCTCGTCACCTCACGGGAGCGGCCGAAAAGCAGGAACCGCTTGCGGTCCCTGGCCCAGCCCCAGACGAACGGAACGAACTGCCAGGCGACGACGACGGCCCGCCACAGCGCCCGCAGGCGAACGCTGAGGCCGGACGGCTGGCGCCCCCGGGACGGCTGCGACTCGCTCACTGGCCGTGTCTGAGGGCTCTGTTCGTATGAACGTACTGGATGGGGCTGTACTGCGGTGTCCGACCAAATCAGAGCTAGCGGGAGAGGCGAACTACTGGCCTCAGCAGCGCCGGCCGCTCACAGCGGCAGCGAATCGGGTGATTGGCACAGGCCGGTCCTCGTCACCTCAGGCCGCCAAGGGCAACTTCATGGTCACTGTACTGCCCTGGCCGTCCGCGTCGTTTTGCAGTCTGAGTGCGCCGTCGTACGTCTCCAGGACCCACTTCGAGAGCCAGAGCCCGAGCCCGTTGCTGTGTTCCAGCTGTGTCTCGACGGCATCGTCGTTTATCAGGGACAGCTCTTCCTCGGGGAACCCGTCCCCGCTGTCGTCGATGGTCACTTCGAGCGTGCTCCCCGCCCGGTCGCTCGCAATCGTGATTTCGGGGGACTCGCCGCTGTAGACGAACGCGTTCTCCAACAGCTCCCGAACCGCTACCTCGACGTGAGAGCCGGCCAGCACAGTAGCCCCGGCCCCGACGTCGTTCTCGACAGTCGCGGCGGGATGGCTCTCCTGTAACGCGGCGACCCGCTCCTGAATCAGCGGCGCCAGGTCCACCGGCCGCAGTGTGCTCTCCGAGTCGAGTAGCTCGTCCACGACAGCTATCTGGGACTGGGTACTGCTCAGGCTGTCGGCCAACTCGATTATGCGGGTGCCGATATCCGTCTCGCCGGCCGTGTGTGTCGTCCCGGTGTCCGAGAGGTGTTCGCCGTAGCCGATCAACAGCTGTGCGGCGTGTTTGAGGTCGTGTCGCACGAACCGATTGATAACGGCCGCTTTCTGTCGCTGTCTGGCGACGGTCTGGGCACGAATCCGGCGGACGTCGTTGAAGCCGATGAGCACGTGGGCGAACGCGCTGACACCGACGATTATCGCACCGGACAGAAGGGGTGCCGACACCCGTCCGCCGGCGGCCGCCTGAAACGTAAACACCAGCGCGAGTACGGCTGTCGTGGCGACCACGCCGAGCGTGTTCCACCCCGCAATCCGGAGGAGGTGCTGTGACTGGACCTCGGCTCGATAGGCGATGGGCCCGGTCACGATGAACGCGAGCCCCAGCAGCAACGTCATACCGGCGACCACCAGACCAGCGACTCCGGGGAGGCCGTCAAGGAGCTCCCGTCCGGCGATAGCACTGAGCCCAACGCCGGTGGCGCTGATGAGAGATGTCGCGAAAAGGCGAGTCGGATTCACGGGCTATTTTGGTGTATTCGGCTGATAACCCTGCTGATTCATGCCGACTCAGCTATTCCGTCGCACGGACACGCCGTTCGACGGACCGGGCTGACGGCGTCGAACTGTCGCCAATCGGGGGACTGCAGGGGGTTATCACCGGCTACGCCGTTCAACGAACCGCGCCGCTACGGCGAGCCACCGGTATCCGTCAGGCTGGACGCCCGGGCGACGGCCGCTCTCACGGGCGTAGCGAGCCGAGCAACTCGTAGTCGGTGTCGGGCGTGTACCGGCGGAACACGAGGCTGTTTGCCAGCACGGACACCGACGACAGCGCCATCGCCCCGGCCGCGAGCGCCGGCTGGAGCAGGCCCAGGGAAGCCAGCGGAATCATCACCGTGTTGTACCCCAGCGCCCAGAAGAGGTTCTGCTTTATCTTCCGGAGGCTGGCCTCGGAGATGCGGATGGCCTTCAACACGTCGGCGGGGTCGTCACGCAGCAGCGTCACGTCGGCGGCCTCGATGGCCACGTCGGTACCCGAGCCGATGGCACACCCCACGGTGGCCGTCGCCAGCGCGGGCGCGTCGTTGACGCCGTCGCCCACCATCATCGCCCGGCTGCCGTCGTCCTGAATCCCCTCGACGGCCGCGGCCTTCTCCTCGGGGAGCACCTCGGCCTGGACGTTGTCGGGGTCGATGCCGACCTGCTCGGCGACCGCCCGGGCGGTCCGCCCGTTGTCGCCGGTTATCATCCACACGTCCAGGCCGCGCTCGCGGAGGTCGCCGACGGCGCGCTTGGCGCTGTCCTTGACGGTGTCCGCGTCGGCGACGACGCCGACCAGCTCGAAGCTACCCGCGCTCGGCGCGGACAGTGCGACGAGCATCGCCGTCTTCCCCTCCCGTTCCAGGGCGTCCATGCGCTCCTCGGCGGGCTCGGTGTCGACGCCGTTGTCCTCGAGCAGTTTGCGGTTCCCGACCAGCACGTCGCCGTGTTCGGTGGTCGCCCGGACGCCCTGGCCCGGGACGTTCTCGAAGGACTCGGCGTCCTCGAATTCGACGCCGCGCTCGCGTGCGCCCTCGACGATGGCCTCCGCGAGCGGGTGCTCACTGCCGCTCTCGGCGCTGGCGGCGAGTTCGAGGACGAACGCCTCGGTGAGCTCGGGGCGCTCTGCCAGGGCCCCGCCGTCGGCGGCCGGACCGACGACTTCGACGTCGGTCAGCTCCATCGCGCCCTCGGTCAGCGTCCCGGTCTTGTCGAAGACGACGGTGTCGATGTCCCGCACCGTTTCGAGCACGTCGCCGCCCTTGAACAGGACGCCGTTGCGCGCGCCGATGGCGGTCCCGACCATCGTCGCGGCGGGCGTCGCCAGCCCCAGCGCGCAGGGGCAGGCGATGAGGACGGCGGAGGCGAAGACGACGACGGCGAACTCGGAGACGCCCACGGCGGCCGGCCCGCCGGCCGCGAGGCCCCAGACGGGGAGCGAAGCCACGAAGCCGGCCAGCGCCTCGGGGAACAGCGCCCAGACGACCGCCCACAGCAGGGCGTTGCCGATGACCGCCGGGACGAAATAGGCCGAGATGCGGTCGGCGACGTTCTGGATGTCGGGCTGGCGCGACTGGGCCTGCTTGACGCGCTCGACGATCTGCTGGAGCGCCGTCTCCGAGCCGACCTTCGTCGCCTCGATTTCGAGGACGCCGTTCTGGTTGACCGTGGCGCCGATGACCTCGTCGCCCTCGCCCTTCTCGACGGGGACCGACTCGCCGGTGACCATCGATTCGTCGACCGCACTGCCGCCGTCCCGGACCACGCCGTCGGTGGGTATCTTCTCGCCGGGACGGACCTTCAGGCGGTCGCCCACCGCCACGTCCGAGAGTGGAATCTCCACCTCGGTGCCGTCCTCGCGGACGACGGTAGCGGTGTCGGCCTCCATCTCCAGGAGCTCACGGATGGCGGCGCCGGCCTGGGACTTCGAGCGGGCCTCCAGGTAGTTGCCGAGCGTGATGAACACGAGGATGAAGGCGGCCGTATCGAAGTACAGCCCCGTGCTGGCGATGATATCGAGCAGGGCGACGACGGAGTAGCCGTACGCCGTCGAGGAGCCCAGCGCGATGAGCACGTCCATGTTGGCCCGTCGGTTCTTCACGAGCGCGTTGTAGGCGTTCTCGTAGAACGGCTTGCCCAGCGCTATCTGGACCGGCGTCGCGAGCGCGAACTGGACCCAGCCCAGCGGGACCCCGAGCAGGGTCGCCTCGAACAGCCCCAGCGAGAGCAGGTGGTCGGCCATGAAGAGGAGCAGCGGGAGCGAGAGCGCGGCGCCGAAGAGGGTGAGCCGGAGCTGTTTCCGTACCTCCGCGTCCCGGGCGGCGTCGCGCCGGTCGGCCGAGGACTGGCCGCTGTCCTCGCCGTCTGCCCCGTCCTCCCGGACCGGCGAGTAGCCGGCGTCCTCGATGGCGTCGTAGAGGTCCGACAGCGAGGTGACCGACGGGAGATACGTCACCTGTGCCTCGTCGGTCGCGTAGTTCACGTCCGCCGAGACGACGCCCTCGACGCCCTCCAGCGCCGCCGCGTTCGTCTCGGCGCAGTTCGCACACGACATGTCCGTGATGCCGACAGTCGTCGTCTCGGTGTCGACGCCGTAGCCGGCGTCCTGTACCGCGTCGACGATGTCGCCGAGCGACACCCGTTCGGGGTCGTAGGTGACGCTGCCCTCGTCCGTGGCGTAGTTCGCGTCGACCGACGAGACGCCGTCGAGGTCGCCGACGCGGTCCTCGATGGTCCCCGAGCAGTTCGCACAGCTCATGCCCGTTAGTTCCAGGCGGATAGTGTGGTCACTCATCTTGTATGCTAGTAGGGGCTACCCGTTGATGCGGTTTGTCACTTTCTTCGGTAAGTCTCTGGATCCGAAAACCTTCGAGTCGAAAGTTAAGATACGCTTCGTTCTCCGTTCCGAAACTCAGAGCGGCAGCGCGTTCGCTATCGCGGTGACGACGGTCTCCCACAGCGAGACCCCCGCGACCACCTTCAGCGCGAAGTCGGCGGCGAAAAAGCAGAACAGGCCGGCGCCGACGAGGTGGGCATTCCGCAGGTCGAAGCGGTGGGAGAACGCGTGGAAAAACAGCGCGTTGGCGATGCTGACGGGGATGATGGCGAGCATCTCGCCGGTCCAGATGGCCGTCCCGAAAGCGGGGTACTGGGCGGCCAGCGAGATGGTGATGAGCTGGGTCTTGTCGCCGAACTCGCCGAAGGCCATCATCGCGAAGATTGGGAGAAACCCACCGAGCCTGTTCGGCACCTGCCAGTCGACGTAGGGGACGCGCACGTCGAGTTCGCCGCCGTCGGTCAGGGCGCCCGTGGCGGCCTCCTTGTCGGGGGCGTCCTTTTCCGGTGCGGTCCTGACCAGCAGGTACGCGAAGAGGACGAAGAGCGCTGCCGTCAGCGCGTCGAGGTAGATGCCCGGCAGCAGTCCGGTGACGGCGCTGCCGAGCCAGACCTCGAGCGCCGTCCAGCCGGCGAACGCGGTGCCGGCGGCGGCGACGACCATCGCCGGGTGGTAGCGCGTGGAGAGGCCCGCGATGATGAACTGGACCTTCTCGCCCGGCAGGACGGCCAGCTGTGCGCCGGCGGCGATGGCGACGACGCCGAGCCACGTGGCCTCACTCACGCCCCGCTCACCTCTTCTGCGGCGTCCTTGGGGTTGCGGACCTGGATGGCGTCGGCGATGTGGTCGGGCAGCGCCACCGTCTCGCCGCTGTTCAGTCGGACCGTCACCAGCCCTATCGGGGCCACTTCCTCGACGACGAGTTCGATGCCCGGGCGGATGCCGGCCCCGTCCAGATAGGTCAGCTCCTCGGGGTCGCGGTCGCGGACGCGGGCGACGCGCAGGCGGCTCCCCTCGCCGTGGTCGGCCAGGGCCGACGCCGAGCTGTCGTCGATGGGGTCCAACGTGTCGCTGGGAATCGGGTCGCCGTGGGGGTCGACCTCGGGGTCGTCAAGCGCGGCGGCCACGCGGCGCTCGAACTCCTCGCTGATGTGGTGTTCCAGAATCTCGGCTTCCTCGTGGACGGTCGACCAGTCGTATCCCAGCTTCTCGGTGAGAAACGTCTCCAGCAGTCGGTGGTGGCGGATGACCTCGAGGGCGACCGTCTCGCCCTCGGCCGTCAGCGTGACGCCCTTGTACTTCTCGCGCTCGAGGAGGTCGCGGTCGGCGAGCGTCTCGACCATGCTCGTCGCCGTCGGGGGCGTCACGTCGAGGGTTTCGGCGATGGTCGAGGTGGCCACGGGCGGGTCGCCCTCCCGTTCGAGCCGGTAGATCGCCTTCAGATAGTCCTCCATCTTCGCGCTCAACATACGAAGGATTAGACTAGTCTAATGCAAAAGTATGCTGGTTCGAAACAATTATTCGGACGGCCCGTCGCCTACGTGGGTCAGGGCCCGTCGTCGGTGTAGGTCTCGTGACGGGCGCGGGTGACCAGATAGAGACACAGGTAGCCGATCGCTCCGAGCACGAACAGGGTCGCCGGAATCAGGAACGGTCCGAAAGTCGCAATGAGCGTCTCGACGACCGCCGGCAGTAACATGCCCTCACTTGCCGCGCCGGCCACATAAGCCTCGCCACCGAACCGACAGTTTAGGGGACGTCGGGAGCCAATCGTTCGGTATGTATCGGCTGGGACACCAGGGGGCCGCGCTCGTCGTCTACGCGCCGCTGGGGCTCGCGCTGTCACTGCTGGGGCGGCCGGCGCTCGCGGTCGGCGGCGGCGCGGTCTCGCTGGCGCTTGCCACGCTGCCCGACGTCGACCAGCGGCTCCCCGGGGTCGCCCATCGGGGGGTCACGCACACGCTCGGCTTCGCACTCGCCGTGGGCGCGGCCGTGGCCGCTGTCGGCGTCTCCCTCGGACCGACCGCGGGCTTCGGGACAGCCGTCGAGGTCGGTGCCGTCGGGTTCGTCGTCGGCACCGCCGCTATCGTCTCGCATCTGCTCGCCGACGCCATCACGCCGATGGGAATCACGCCCTTCTGGCCGGTCTCGGACCGGCACTACACTGCCGGCGTCTGCCGGGCCGACAACACGCTGGCGAACTACGCGCTGTTGGGTCTCGGCATCGCCGTCACGGTCGCGGTACTGGCCGTCCCTAGATGAGGTCCTTGGATTCGAGCGACGACATCACGTCGTCGACGAAGTCGTCGACGCTCTCGTAGGGGAACTCCCCCTCGAGTTTGGTGTTTAGCTCCATCGCAGTCATCGAGAACTCGCCAGACTCGAACTTCGTCGACGGACCGGCCGGCAGCGCCGGGACGAGCTCCATCGGGCTGGAGACCGGGTAGTCTGCGTCCTGGAACGCCTCGGTGAACTGCTCGCGGAGTTCGGCTTTGTCGACCATACTGTCGGTTGCACAACCCGGCCAATAAAGAATTCGACAGGGAGACACTCTCCCGTTGTTTAGCGTTTATTTCTGGACCCGCGGCGCCACGAGTCGGGTGGTTCAAGTCCACGCCGCCGTACGTCCCGGTATGCACACGCCGACCCGCAGGCAGTTTCTCGCCGGTGCGACCCTCTCCGTAGCGGCGCTGGCGGGCTGTTCGTCGTCCGAATCTACCAGCACACCGGCGGGGCCCCTCGAGGGACTTGAACTGGCCGGCGATACGGTCGCAAGCGGGTTTCGGGCCCCGGTCGACGTGGCCGCCCCGAGCGCCGGGGGGTACTTCGTCGCCGACCAGTTCGGGACACTGACGTACGTCAAATCGGCCGGCGCGTCCCCGTCGGCGACCGCCGACCTGACCGACCGGATGGCCGAGCCGGGCGGCGAGAAGGGGCTGCTCGGTATCGCGTTCCACCCCGAGTACGACGGCTCGGGTCGGCTGTACGTCCGCTACAGCGCGCCCCTGCGCGAGCGGATGCCGTCGAACTACTCGCACACGTTCGTCCTCTCGGAGTTCCGGATTTCCGACGGACGGCTCGACAAGGGGAGCGAGCGTATCCTGCTCGAAATCCCGGAACCACAGGGCAACCACAACGCCGGCGCCATCGGCTTCGGGCCGGACGGCTACCTCTACGTCGCCGTCGGCGACGGCGGCGCGGCCAACGACCAGGGTCGGGGTCACGTCGACGACTGGTACGACGCGGTCGAGGGCGGCAACGGGCAAGATATCACCGAGAACCTGCTGGGAAGCCTCCTCCGGATCGACGTGGACAGAGGCGGCGACAGCGACCGTCCTTACGGCATCCCGGAGGACAACCCGTTGGTCGGCGAATCCGGCCTGGACGAACAGTACGCCTGGGGCTTTCGCAACCCGTGGCGGTTCTCCTTCGGCCCGGACGGCCGCCTGTTCGTCGCCGACGTGGGACAGAACAAGTACGAGGAGATAAACGTCGTCGAGCGGGGCGGCAACTACGGGTGGAACGTCCGCGAGGGGGCACACTGCTTCCGGACCGACGAGTGCCCGACGACCGGCCCCAGCGGCGACCCGCTCGTCGACCCCATCATCGAGTACCCCCACGACGGCGACGGCGTCACCGGCATCTCCGTCATCGGCGGTCAGATGTACGATGGGCAAGATATCCCGCGCCTGCAGGGGCGGTACGTCTTCGCCGACTACGTCGCGGACGGACAACTGTTCGTCGCGACCGAGGGCGACGACGGCTGGTCGCTGACGACGGTGCCCGTCTCCGGCCTCGGCTCTCGTGTCCTCTCCTTCGGCCGGACGCCGGCGGGCGAGCTGCTGGTCTGTTCGACCGGGGACGCCGGCGGGGCGGTCCACCGGCTTCGGGCCGCCGGCGCTACTCCAGAATAGCGTCCACGTCGGCCAGCGAATCCAACACGTGGTCCGGCTTCACCTCGCTGGCCGCGAGCTTCGCGTCGTCGGTGACGCCGGTCATCACCAGCGCCGTCTCCATCCCCGCCCGCTCGCCGAGCATGATGTCGGTCTCCAGTCGGTCGCCGACCACGAGGATGTCCTCGGGCTCGTGACCGATGCGGTCGAGCGCCGCCTCGATGGCGACCTCTGACGGCTTGCCGAGCACGCGGTCGGGGTCGCGCTCCGTGACGCCCGTGATGGCCCGGAGGACGGCGCCGGTCCCGGGGACCGGGTGGCCGTCCGGTCCCGGGAAGGTGGGGTCCGGGTCCGTCCCCAGGTAGACGGTGCCGGTGTCGAGCGCGCGCAGGGCGTCGACCATGTCGTCGTAGTGGAACTCGTCGGTCCAGGAGGCGAGCAAGACGTCCGCGGCGCTGGGGTCCTCGATAACGGCCGCCCGGCCGCGGTCGATGCGGTCCCGTATCGAGTCCGAACCGATGACGAACACGTCGTCGCCGGCGTGGTGGTCGTCGACGTACGCCCGCGTGACCACGGCCGAGGAGCAGGCCTCGCCGGGGCGGGCGTCGACGCCCATGGACTGCAGGCGCTCGACGTACTCCTCGCCGTCGTGGAGCGGGTTGTTCGAGAAAAACAGGATAGAGAGGCCCCGTTCGCGCAGGCGGTCGACCGCCGCCGACGCCCCGGGCAGCGGGTTGTCGTCGTGATACACCGTTCCGTCGAGGTCCAGCAGGACGCCCCGGACTGTCATGGCCCCGCTATGGGGTCAGCTGTGAAAAGTCACTCGCGCCGCGCCACGCCGGTGACCTCGAACCGGGCGCCGCCCACCTCGCTCTCGGCGAGGTCGAGCCCCCAGCCGTGTGCGTCGGCTATCTGTGCGACGATGGCGAGCCCGATGCCCGTGCCCTCGTCGGCCGTCGAGTACCCCATCTCGAACACGCCGCTCCCGCCGTCGACCCCGCACCCGTCGTCGGCGACGTAGAACCCGCCCTCGACGGCACCGACAGTCACCGATACCGGGCCGTCGTTGTGTTCGACGGCGTTGCGAAAGAGGTTGGTAAAGAGGTCCCGCGCCCGGGTGGGGTCTGCCTCCAGCTGGCCGGACGCCGTCACCGACAGCGTCGCGTCCTCTGTCTCGACGTCCGCCCAGGCCTCCTCGGCCAGCGTCCCGATGTCGACCCACTCGGGGTCGTCGACGGCCCGCCCCTCGCGAGCCAGGGTCAGCACGTCCTCGATGATGTCGCTCATCCGGTCGAGCGAGCGGTCTATCTTCCCGACCAGCTCGTCGTCGTCCGCGTCGAGCAGTTCGAGCGCGCTGTCGGCGACGTTCAGCGGGTTCCGCAGGTCGTGGCTGACGACGCTGGCGAACTCCTCCAGCCGCTCGTTCTGGCGCTCCAGTTCCCGCTGGCGCTCGACCCGCTCGGTCACGTCCCGGGAGATGAGCTGGACGGTGCTCCGCTCGCGGTGGCTCTCGACGGGGACGAACTGGTTCTGGTAGTGGCGCCCGTCCACCGAGTCCGTCGTCTCGACGGTCTCGCCCGTCTCGATGGCCTCGCGGACCGCGGCGACCCGTCGGCGGGCGGTCTCCGTCTCCATCACGTCGGTCAGGCGCTCGCCGGACAGCGCCTCGACGGTCGTCCCCAGGCGGTCGGCCAGCGACGGGTTGGTCGACAGCAGGACGCCTTTCGCGGTGACGTGGGCGATGCCGTCCGGCGAGTTCGCCACCAGGGACTCGAACTTCTTTCGCGTCCGGTCCTGTTCGACGACGCTCTCGATGCGGTTCGCCAGCCGGCCGTACTGCTTGTCCTCGACGACTTCGAGTTTCAGCAGGTAGTCGGCCACACCGGCGTTTATGGCCTCGCTCGCGGTCTCCTCGTCGCCCCGGCCGGTCAGCAGAATAAAGGGCAGCGACGGCTCCTCCTCCCGCACGGTCGAAAGCAGCTCCAGCCCGTCCATCCCCGGCATCTCGTAGTCGCTGACGACGCAGTCGAACTCGTCCTCGGTCAACCGCTCGGCGGCGGCGACGCCGCTGTGGACCGAGACCGCGTCCATGTCGTGTTCCTGGGACAACGTCTGGGCCGTCATGTCGGCGAAGAACTCGCTGTCATCGACCACCAGCGTCCTGATATCTCCCTCGGACATATACTCTACTCGTACTATATCCGAACACACTACGGTACTTGTAGCTACGGGGAACTGTCCGGTTGCCCGCTACGAGCGTCGGAGCCGCCCTTCCCAGCGCGGGCCGGCCCGCCCGGTCAGCCACCAGCCGACGGCGCCGGCCGCCGTCGCGAGCCCCACGGCCCCGACGACGGCGGCCGTCGGAGCGACCGAGACGACCAGCGCCGCGACCAGCAGCGGGACCGCCAGCGCGGCCAGCGCGGCGCCGAAGACGGCGAACAGCGCCGTATCGAACAGGAGCTCGTTGGGCGACAGGCCCGTGAGATACGCCGCGACGCCGAAGACGTAGACGGCGACCCCGGGCACCACGAGCGCGCCGACGGCCAGGGCCGGCGCCGGATACCACAGCGCCGCCACGGCCAGGTAGCTCGCCGCGGCCGACAGCGAGAGGACCAGATACGCCCGCAGCGTCCCGGCGAACACGTCGGCGTAGGCCACCGGGTACCGGAGATACGCCCGCGGCGAGTCGAACTGGGTGACCCAGCTGTAGGTGGTGAAGGCGCCCAGGCCCAGCAGGGTCCCGAAGGCGACCCCCGGCTGCGGCCGGATGCCGGTCGCGGCGGTGATGCGGCCCAGCAGCAGGGCCGTGACGGCAAACAGCACGCCCATCGAGAAGACGACCTTGCCGACCGACCCCGACGAGCGGGCGACCGACAGCAGCGACTGCCTGGTCAGCGGGTCCGAAACCCCGGTAAAGAGGCGCTCGGTCGCCCGGTGGCGGGCCGAGCCGCCGTCGTCGACCGGCTCGAAGAGCGCGACCCCGACCGCCGCGAGCGCGAGCGTCGGGGCGAGCCCGCGGACGGCTGCAGCGACCGACGGGTCGGCATAGAGCGCGTAGGGCGTGTACGCGACCGGGTCGAGCCCCAGCCCGACGACAGTCGCCGCCCCGACGGCGAGCGCGCCCACGAACGCGAGCCGGCTCCGGGTCGCCACCGCGACGAGCGCGAGCGACAGCGACGCACCGAAGGCGAAGGCCGCGACGACGGCCACCAACAGCAGGGCCACGCTCGCCGGCGTCGCGCCCGAGGCCACCGCCACGGTGCCGTAGCCGACGACGGCGGGGGTCAGCACGAACGCGGCATAGTAACAGACGTCTTTCAGCAGGAACGTCGCGAGCAGTCGGCGGAAGGACAGCGGGAGGGTCCGCGCCGAGAACACGAGCAGCGTCATCTCGCCCAGCACGTCCCGCAGGGCGTCCCGTCCGACCAGCCCGATGGTGCCGACCTGCAGCCCGAAGAAGCCGACGAGCGCGACCAGCCCGCCGGCAACCGTCGCAAGGGGCGTCCCCGTCAGCGGGAGCAGCCACGCCCCGACCGCCGTGAGGAGAGCGACAACGAGCGGGAACGCCGCGAAGCGGGCCCCGCCGAAGAGGTGGCTGTGGAGGCGCCACTCCTCGCGGACCATCCACCGGAACAGCGTCCCCGTCACGGCCGCCCCTCGGCCGGCGTCACGCCCGCCGCGGCATCGCCCCCGACCTCGGCGATGAAGTAGTCCAGCAACTCGTCCTCGCTCATCTCCCGGGGGTCACACTCCGCGACCAGCTCGCCGCCCTCCACGATGCCGACGTGGGTACAGAGTTCGGCGGCCACGTCGACGTAGTGCGTCGAGAGAAAGAGCGTGTTGCCCCGCTCGCAGTAGTCGGCCAGGACGGACTTGACCTGTTCCTGCATGATGGGGTCGAGGTTGACGAGGGGCTCGTCGATGAACACGAGGTCCGGGTCGTGGAGGAAGGCGGCGGCGAGCATCACCCGCTGGCGCTCACCCTCCGACAGCCCCGTCGAGAGGGCGTCGAGCACGCCCGAAAACTCCAGGCGCTCGGCCCAGGTCTCGATTCGCTCGTCCACATCGTCGATGGCGCGTACCTCGCCGACGAAGGTGAGATACTCGCGCGGGGTCAGGAAGCTCGGCGGGTCCTCCCGCTCGGGGAGGATGCCGATGGCCTGCTTGACCGCCATCGGCTCCGCGACGGGGTCGTGGCCGACGACGGTCGCCGACCCGCTCGTGGGCTCGCGCTGGCCGGTCAACAGTTCGATTGTCGTCGTCTTCCCGGAGCCGTTGGGGCCGAGGAGTCCGAACAGGGCGCCGTCCTCGACGGAGAGGCTCAGCCCGGACAGCGCCGTCACTTCGCCGAAGCGCCGGGTCAGCTCCGTCGTCTCGATAGCTGCCATATCTCAACTGTAGCGCCCAGTCGGCCCTTATTCGTTCGGCCCCGTTGCCGCGATTGATACTGGTGTCATCCGCCGGAGCGGCCCGACCGTTCCCCAACTGCGGTCAGGACCACCCAGGCGGCGAACACGGCCGCGCCGAGGAGCTCCGGGACGGCGAGCCCGGGCCGGGGTACCGGGCCGCCGGCGGCCCACCACCACCAGCCGGCGACGTGGACGGCGACGAACGAGAGCGTCACCGCGGCTCGCCGTCGCTTCCCGGCCAGCCCGCTATCGACGCCAGCGAGCGTCATCGCGACCATCGAACCGAGATACAGCGTCAGCGCGGCCGGGACGTGGAGCGGGCGCCCGGCCGGGAACAGGCCGACGCCGGCCATCCCGAGCAGCGCCACCGCGAAGGGGACGACAGCGACCCGCCCGATGGATGTCTCGCTCCGGCGCCAGAGCACGACTGAGAAGGGGAGCCCGACCACACCGGCAAGTATCAACCCGCCATCGAACAGCAGCGTCGTCACCGGCGTTGCGGCCGGGTTGCCGGGCTGACCCAGGTCCGACAGCGCGTTCCCGGTGACCGCGAAGGCCGGCGAGGCCAGCGCCGCGCCGGCGATACCGACCGCCGCAATGCAGACGGCGACCACGCCCGACACCCGCGCCAGGTCGTCCATGGACGCTGCCAACGGCCGGCCCCCTGTTGTCAGTTCCGCCCCTCAGTCGAGCCACAGCGGCTTGAACGGGGCGACCCCGAGTTCGTTCCCGGGGCTGTAGTGGAGTAGCGGGTCGCCGACCGGCTCGGGAAGGCCCAGCGTCGACAGCAGGTCGCCCTCGACGGTCCCCTCGACCGGCCCGAGCTTCCAGGGGTCGTGGCCGACGTGCCCGACGAACCGGGCGCCCAGCGGCCCGCCGCCGAAGACGCGGAACCGCTCGACGAAAAACGACGCCAGCGAGTCCGGCGGCGCGGCCGTCGCGGGCCCGTCTCCGGGCGTGTACCGGACGGTGAGGGCCCGCCGGCCGTCCACGTCCAGCGTCCGCTCGGTCCGGGCGTCGCCGTCACCGTCGCGGCGAGCCACCCGGCCGTCGCGGTAGTTCAGCCGCAACAGCGGGCCGGCGGCGCTGGCTATCGGGTCCGTGGTGAAGGCCGCGAAGAAGTACAGCCCGCGCTGGTCCTCGGGCCCCCGGACGTAGGTCCGGACCGTGACCGACTGGGCCGGGTTCCCCAGGTCCACGCCGACGGCCGAGACGCCGGCGACGGTGTGATGGATGGCCGTTATCCAGGCGTCTCCGGCCGCCCGCTCGACGGTGAGCCAGTCGGGGAGGGTCCGCTCTAGGGCCTCGGGGTCGACCGGCCAGTGACAGAAACAGACGTCCGCGACGCGGACGGTGAGCGGCTTTCTCGACACGGTGGCTCTCGGGACCGCGCTCCCTTGAGTGTCACGTCGGTCACAGCCGGTGGAGCCGACCGGCCGTCACGTCGATACCGGGGCTGTAGTAGACGAGCGGGTCCCCCGACGGGTGGTCGAACCCGTTGGCGGCGAAGAGCTCGTTCGCCCGGATGTCGGCCGTCCCCGCCTGCAGCGGCCACGGTTCGTGGTCGATGTCGGCGTAGTAGATGGCGCCGGCGTCGTCGGCGACGTAGAACCGGTAGCGTGAGACGAGAAAGTACTCCAGGGACCGCGGGGCCGGCTCGTGGGTCTCCGCGCCGTCGGCGGGGCCGTAGGTGGCGTCGAAGTCGGCCCGGGGCGCGCGGTCGTCGGTCCGACGGCTGCGAAAGCGAACGCCGTCGCCGGTCCGCCGAACGGTCATCGACGCGCGGTAGTACGGCAGCTCGAACAGCCGCCGGGCGACGGCGACGCTCAGCCGGTCGTCGGCGTCCAGGTTGTAGAAGTAGACGCCCCGGGTCTCCCCGTCGGTGACGTACGTCCGGAGGTTCAACTCGCCGAACGCGCGGCCGATGGGACTCCCCCGCGGGCGGATGTCCCGCATCTCGAAGGGGACGACACCGAGCCACGCCTGCCCGTTCTTGATATCGACGGTCAGCCCGTCCGGGAGCGTCGCCGCGACGACGCTCGGCTCGACCGGCCAGTGACAGAAGCCAACGTCCCGCCACTCCATCCGTAACAGGTCCATAGCGGGCGTTTGGGACTCGACGATCATCGGAGTGGCGTGGGGTGAGTCACCGTGTCCCACTAAAACTTTCACCCTGACGCTCACACTGTCGCGTATGGAGTTCGACGTCATCCAGGGTGACATCGCCGCCCAGTCCGCCGACGCGCTGGTCAACGCGGCAAACACCAGCCTCCGGATGGGGTCGGGCGTCGCCGGGGCGCTCAAGCGGGCGGCCGGGTCCGGCATCGACGACGAGGCCGTCGCCAAGGGGCCGGTCGAACTCGGCGGTGTGGCGACGACGGAGGCCTACCGGCTGGACGCCGACTACGTCGTCCACGCCGCGGCGATGCCCGCCGGCGGCCAGGCGACGGCGGCGAGCATCCGCGACGCGACCCGGAACGCGCTGGCGGAGGCCGACGCGTTGAACTGCCAGTCGCTGGTCATGCCGGCGATTGGCTGTGGCATCGCCGGCTTCGATTTCGACGAGGGCGTCCGCATCATCTCGGAGGAGCTCGCCGCCTTCGAGCCCGACTCGCTGTCGGACGTGTCCCTCATCGCCTACGACGCCGACGAGTTCGAGCGGATGCGACAGGTAGCGACGGAGGTCCGGGCGTGAGCGGCGACGGCTCCGCCACCGACGCTGACGGCCCCGCGGAGCCGGTCGTCTGTCCGGTCTGTGGCGCCGGCTTCGAGTCCGTCTCGGTCCACGACGAGGGGCTGATGGTGAACATGCGCGACAACGACCGCTACCAGCGGGTCTGCCTGGAACCGGTCAGCGACGACGGGACGGCGCTCATCCGGTTTTTCCACCACACCCACGAGCAGGCCGGGAGCGACGGGCCCGGGAGCCCGGGGGGACGGATACCGTGACCGAACAGGCGTCCCGGCCGCCGTCGCGCTGGTGGCTCCCCATCGCGGGTATCGTCGCGGTGATGGTCGCTCAGGCGGCTACGACCGTACTCCTGCCGCCGGACCCGGTCACGACGCTGCCGCTCCTGCCGCTCGCCGCTGCCGGGTTCGTCCTCACTATCTGCTCGCCGGTCTGTGTCCACCTCGACCGGCGGTACGTCACCGCCGTCTCCGACTGGGTGCCCTCGGGCTGGTACTACTGGATGGCGCTGCCACCGCTGACGCTCGTGCTGGCGCCGCTGTATCTCCTCCGGCGCCATCAGCACGTCGGCGTACCCTGACGGGGTCGGTAGTCTCGTTCCGTCGAGGCGCGATTCGAGGGCGGCTGTCGCTGTGTTCTACAACCTGCTGCTCCGCGGGTCGCTTCGCTCCCCGCTCCGCTTCGAGGTCCTTTCCCTCGGTCAGCACCTCGCTCCTGCTCCGCGGGTCGCTTCGCTCCCCGCTCCGCTTCGAGGTTTGCGGTCGCTGTGCTCCCGCAAACCTCGCTACTCGTGGCCCGACACCGGCACCGGCTCGTAGGGCTCCTCCAGATACGTGACGTCGCTGTCGGCGAGGTCGATGTCCAGCGCGGCGACGGCGTCTTCGAGGTGTTCGACGCTCGTCGTGCCGACGATGGGGGCGTCGACCCACTCCTTGTCCAGCAGCCAGGCCAGCGCTATCTGGGCCATCGTCGCGTCGTACTCCCCCGCCAGCTCCTCGACGCGCTCGTTTATCTCCCGGCCGCCGCCGGCGAAGTAGGGGTGCTCGCGGGCGTAGTCGTCCGTCTGTCCCCGCGTCGTCGCTTCGAACTCCTCGTGGGGGCGGGCGAGATACCCCCGGGCCAGCGGGCTCCAGGGAACGACGCCGACGTTCTCGCGGTCACAGAGGGGCAGCATCTCGCGCTCCTCCTCCCGATACAGCAGGTTGTAGTGGTTCTGCATCGTCTGGAACCGCTCCAGCCCTTCGAGGTCGCTCGTCCGCAGCGCCTCGGCGAACTGGTAGGTCCACATCGAGGACGCCCCCACGTATCGGCTCTGACCCCGCCGGACGATGTCGTCAAGCGTGCGCAGCGTCTGCTCGATGGGCGTGTCGTAGTCCCAGCGGTGAATCTGGTAGAGGTCGACGGTGTCCATCCCGAGCCGCTCCAGGGAGTTCGACAGCTCCTGTTCGAGGGTCTTCCGCGAGAGCCCGCCCGAGTTGGGGTTGTCCTCGTCCATCTCGAAGTAGCCCTTCGTGGCGACGACCTGACTGTCGCGGTCGTAGTCCGCCAGCACGTTCCCGAGGACGCGCTCGGACTCGCCGACTGAGTACATGTTCGCGGTGTCGAAGAAGTTGATGCCGAGGTCGATGGCCCGCTCGATTATCTCCCTGCTCTCGTCCTCGTCCAGCACCCAGTCGCGCCACTCCGAGCTACCGAAGCTCATGCAGCCGAGACAGATGCGGCTGACCTCCATCCCCGTCGAACCGAGTGTGGTGTACTCCATATCGGAACGGCGGGCGCCGACGGCAAAAAACAACCGTCGGTCTCGCCGACAGCGGCCCCGGTCAGAACGCGCTGGCGTCGACGCTGCCGACGTATTTCCTGGCGACTGCGTACCCCAGGACAGCCACCACGACCGTCCCGACGACGGTCGCGTAGGTCGACAGCGTCGGGCTGTCGACGGCGAGTTTCGCGACCGTCGTCGCTGGGTGTTCGGGCAACACCACCGCGGCGCCGAACACGACGAGCGATAGCACGGAGTACAGCAGCTGTGCGGGCCGGCGCTTGCCCGTTGCCACCCCCAGCACGACGCCGATGGTGACGACCAGCGCCGCGACCGCCGCGACGAACAGGAGGATGATGGCGACGTTCGCCACGGGGATGCCGTTGACCGACAGCAACAGTATCCACAGCAGCGACTGGACGGGCGCCAGTAGCGCCATCCCCAGGGCCTTCCCGTCGACGATGTCGAGCAGGCTGACCGGCGCGACGCGCAGCAGCTCCAGCGTCCCGCGCTCCATCTCCTCGGTGATGGTGTCGACCGCCACCGACCCGCTGATAAACGCGGGGAGGAAGAGCAAGAGGGGAATCAACACCGTGTAGGTGAACCCGAAGTAGGGGCTGGCGCTGATTTCCGGCGGCAGCGGGACCGGGTTCTCGTCGAGCGAGCCCGACCGCTCGAACCGCTCCTGGCGCTCCAGCGTCTCCAGCACCCGCCGGACGTTGACGACGATGAGCGTCGAGCGTATCGACCCCTCCGGGATGCGGGCCGTGACCGATATCTTCTGCCCCGGCCCCTCGGCCGACTCGACGTAACTGGCGTTCAGCAGGGCGTCGGCCCGGCGCTGCTCGAAGGCCAGGCGGGCCTCGTCGGCGTCCTCGAACTCGGTCATCTGTGCGCCCTCGTGTTCGGCGCCGGCTTCGAGCAGCTTCTCGCGCGCGTCGCCGGTGACGGCCATCTCGACCTCGCCGGTCGAGACGGAGCCGGGGTCGTACAGGGAGGTCAGGCCCACGACGAGGAACGAGGAGAAACCGGCCACGAACAGCTGGATGAGCAGGGCCAGCACGATGGTCTTCTCGCGGGAGAGCGAGCGAACGTCCCGGCGGGCGACCACGATGCGCGGGTCCCGATACCAGGGGCGGTCGTCACGCAAGGCTGGTCACCACCGTGAGGTTGTAGGCGAAGTGAACCACGACCGCCACCCCGACGGCGGCGACGTACGCCCAGCGACCGCGCCGGGCCCCGACCGACGAGATGGCCGCCGTCACCGCGTGGAGGGCAAGCGGCGCAAAGAGGAACAGCAGGGCCACGACCCACAGCGGGACGCCGGCCGGCGGCGTCGCCCCCATGGTCGCGGCGTCACCGATAGGCAGGCTCTCCAGGTCCGAGAGGCGAACGATGAGCAGCCCCTTCTCGGCGAGGAAGAAGCCCAGCCCGGAGAGCGCGCCGAGCCCGATAGCCGACCGGAGCGTCCGCTCGTAGCGAGCGTGTGCGTAGCCGGCGTAGATGTGGAGGCTCTTGCCCAACTCCTCGACGACGGCCACGACGCCCAGCACGAGGACGATACCCAGCGACTGGTTGGTTCCGAAGACGTTCAGCGACACCGAATCGAGGACGAACAGGAACGCGATGGCGCCCAGTTCGGCGACGATGACGAACGGGATGAGGATGGCGCTCATCTTCAGCGCGCTCCGGCGGGACTTGATCTGTCCCGCCAGCGCGTCGAGCACCTTCAGCGGAATCGAGCGCTGGGTGAACATGTCCTCCTCGCGGTAGAGTCCGGCGCCGAGGCCGAAAAGGACGAGCGCGGTGAGCAGCGGCGGAATCGTCGAGAACGCGAACTCGCCCAGCGAGATGGACCGGCCGGTGAGGTCCATCACCACGAGCGTCAGCGGCGAGATGAGCGCGATCGGCGTCACGTCGGTGAAGATGGCCGGAACGAACGCGTAGGAGGTCAGCGACACCGTGATGGTGACGGTGACGAAGGTCAGTTCCTTGAACGACCGCGCGAACATCGCGCCACAGAACGTCGCCGAGAGGAAGAGCAGGGCAATCGGGAGGACCGCGGCCACCGCGATGAGGCTCCCGCTGGGCGCGATACCCGAGAAGCGCAACAGCGCGGTAATCGCCGTCGCGACGCCCATCGCCCCGAGGAAGTACGGCAGCGTCTTGCCGCCGATGATGTCCCCGCGGGAGGCCGGCGTCACGAGCAGCAGTTCGCCCCGGCGGTTCAGCCGCTCCGAGAGCATCGAGGAGCCGTAGGCCTGGATGACGAAGTTCATCGGGACGATGTAGAGGAACGCGAGCACGAGCGACTCGAACGGGAACGGCGGCGAGATGTCGCCGGGCGTGCCGCCCGCGACGTCGCCGGTGAGACGGGCGCCGATACCGCCGAGGTCCGCACCGCCGCCACCGGCCGCCGTCTGCTCGCCGCCACCCGCGCTACCGTCGCCTCCGCTTCCACCGGTGCCGCCACCACCGGTCGCCGTCGCGGCGCCGCCGGAGCCCCCACTGCCCTGCTCGTCGGTCCCGTTCCCGCCGTCGTCGGTCGACTGGCCGTCGCTACCGCCGTCGGTCCGGGTGTCGAGCGCGCTGCTCCCGTTTTGCTCCTGGTAGACCAGGGTTACCGACACCGGGAAGGCCGCGGTCTGGTTGTCGTCGCGGGCCATCGTCCGGTCGTTGTACGACTCGGTGCTGCTCCGGAACGCCTCCAGCGCGGCCGCCTGTTTCTCGGTCCGGGGCCGGCTGACCCGGGTCGTCTCGTAGACCGTGAGTTCCTGCTCACCCCGTTCGAGCGCGCTGGGATTTGGCTCCTGGATTCGGAAACTCGGGTCGTCGTCGGCGACGTCGTAGTACGGGCTCGACTCCTCGACGCCGATGCGGTAGATGTCCGCGTTCAGCCCGGGCCCGCCCCCGCTGACGGCGACGGCCGCGACAGAGCCCATCGCGAGGATGGCAAGCGCCATCACGACGACCGTCTTCCTGTCGACGCCGCCGGCGTTTTTCGTCACCTCCCACTTCGCGACCCGCAGCAGCTTCCCGGGGCGCATCTACTCGCCGTCCTCCCCGACGTAGCGCGTCCCCCGCGTGCCGGCCTCGGCGACGTTGAGGAACACCTCTTCGAGACTGGACTCCTCGGTGCGGATGTCGACCACCTGTCCGCCGGCGTCCTCCGCGGCGGTCCGGGTCGCCTCGACGGCGTCCATGCTGTCTACCTGCGTCCGGAAGTTGCCGTTTTCGCGGACGGCGTCAGGCACCTCGACGGTGGTGTAGACGTGATACCGCGTCTCGCCGTACTCGGCCTGCAGTTCCGCTAGGTCACCCCGGGCGACTATCTGGCCCTCGTTCATGATAGCGACCCTATCGCAGATAGACTCGACGTGAAAGAGGTTGTGCGCCGAGAAGACGATGGTCTTGCCCTCCTCGGCGAGCTGCTCGGTGAACTCGATGACGTAGTTCGTCGTCAGCGGGTCCAGCCCCGACGCGGGCTCGTCGTAGATGAGCACGTCGGGGTCGTTGATGAGCGACCGCGCGATGGCTACTTTCCGTTTCATCCCCTTGGACATGTCCCCCAGCTTTCGCTCCTTGTGTTCCAGCTGGAGTTCGTCTAGGGTCTCGTGCATCCGTTCCTCGGCCACGTCCGCGGGCACGTCGTAGAGGTCCGCGAAGAACTTCAGATAGGAGACGGGCGTCATCTCCTCGTACAGCGGCGACTCCTCCGGGAGAAAGCCCAACTGCTGGCGCATCTCCGTCGTCTCGGTGTCCAGGCCGGCTATCTCGGCGGTGCCGCCCGTCGGTTCGAGCAGGCCGGCGAGCATCTTCAGGGTGGTCGTCTTCCCGGCCCCGTTGGGGCCGATGACCCCGAACACTTCCCCCTGGTCCACGGAGAAGGTACTCCCCTCGACGGCGACGAAATCGCCGTATTCCTTGCGGAGGTCGCGGGCGTCTATCATCTGGCCGGCGGTTATGCCCGGACTAACCTATACTTTGGTACCGCCCTATCCGTTCTGATAATGCCACCCGCTCTCGGTGAGACCGCCACCAGCGTCGAACGGACGCCCGACGGTCGACGACTCCTCGTCCGTCGGACCGTCGACGCCCCTATCGACGCCGTCTGGACCGTACTGACGGATACCCGGCGCTGGCCCGACTGGGGACCGTCTATCACCGCCGTCGAGTCGGCCGACCGGTACATCACGTCGGGGAGCCGCGGTCGGGTCCAGGTGCTGGGCGCCGTCCGGCTCCCCTTCGAGATAACGACCTGCCAGAACTACCGGTGGACGTGGACGGTCGCCCGCGTGCCGGCCACCGGCCACTTCGTCGAGACCCACCCCGCCGGGAGCGTCGTCGGGTTCGAACTCCCGCTCGCCGCCTTCGGCTACGTGCCCGTCTGCCGGCGGGCCTGTGCTCGCATCGGCGCCCTCGCTCGGACCGCGTGAGCGGCGGACGACTACCGTTTCGCGACTCGCGCGTCGGATACCTGGTGGATGTCGTCGTCGATGCCGCTTCCCGAGCAGTCCTCGTTCGGGCAGCGATAGTGCCATCCGTCCTCCGTGGCCGCTCGCTCGGTGAACCGACCGCCACACTCGTCACAGTACAGCTGCCCGGCGGAGCAGGTGTCGAGGTGGAGTTCGAGTTCGAGTTCGGTCCCGAATGTCCGCTTGCAGTTCCGGCAAGTGTGGGGCATATCCGAATATTCAGATTCCGTCCTTATAGCTACACCGGAACGTTCACAACGCGAGCGCGGAGGCGACGATTCGACACGTTCTGGGCGCTGTAACGCGATTTCTTCTCAGTTTGCCGGAGTCGGTTGTGCGGTTCGGAGACCCTACCGGTAGCCGATGTCGAACCTGGCGCCGCCGGCCTCGCTCTCGCCCGCGACGATGTCCCAGCCGTGGGCCGTCGCGACGCGTTCGGCCACGAACAGCCCGTACCCCTCCCCCTCCCGGGCCGTGCCGTACCCCTGCTCGAAGACGCGCTGTCGGTCCTCGGCGGGGATGCCCGGCCCGTCGTCGGCGACGTAGAAGCCGGTCCCGGTGTCGCCGACGGTGACGGTCGCATCCTCGCCGGCGTGGACTACGGCGTTCTCGAACAGCCGTTCGAGGACGAGCCGGAGGGAGTCAGGGTCCGCCTGGACCGTCGGAGCGGTCTCGACGCGGAGGTTGTCGGCCGACCCGCCGATATCGTCCCACGCCCGTCTGGCCGACTCGGCCAGGTCGACGGGGTCCGTGTTCCGGACTGGAGCGGTGAGACTTGCGATAGTCGACAGCTCCGACAGCAGCGACTCCACCCGCCCCACGGACCGCTCGATGGCCTCGCCGTGCGTGTCCTCGACGTCGAGGAGTTCCAGCCGGCCGGTGACGACGTTCAGGGGGTTTTTCGCGTCGTGGGCGAGCGAACCGGCGATGGCGTCCCAGCGCTCCGCCTGGGCGATACCGTCCAGCGCGGGAATCCTGACGTGGGCCTCGATGCGAGCGGCCAGTTCCTCGGTCCTCGCTTCGGTCCACGCCGAGAGGTACTCCGTGACCCCGGCCGAGAGGGCCGCCTCGACCCGCTCGGGGTCGACGGCCTCGCTGACCAGGACGACCGGAAGCGTCCAGTCGCCCCCGCGGACGCGACGGAACATCTCCACGCCGTCGGTCGCCGGCGGGTCGTCCACGACGACAAGCGCGTCGGCGTCGGCCAGTTCGTCGAAGGGACCGCCGGCGTCGACGGTCACGACGGTGACGGACGACCTGTCGGCCAGTGCCGCCGGCAGCCCGGAGCTACCGCCGGCCTCAGTCCCAGCGACTGCGACTCGCCGCTCGGGAGCCTGTTCGTTCATTCAGTTATAGTTCGAAAACCTAGGTAAAGAAGGCGTCGGCCGGATAGTTCAGGTTCCGGCCGCCGATTGTCAACGCGAATGTTGGTGTCGGTTTACATGAATACGTCCGCGCCTCTGCTTGTCAGCTGGCTAGAACCGGCCGACGGTCGCCGCAGCGTCATAGGAATACGTCCGCGCCTCTGCTTGCCGGCCGGATAGAACCGGCCGGCGGTCGCCGCGGACCTATAGGAGGTCTTCGACGTGTTCGGCGACCTCGTTCGGCGTGTCGCCGACGGCGACGCCGTTGTCCTCCAGCGCGGATATCTTGGATTCGGCGGTGCCGGTCCCGGAGCCGGAGACGATGGCACCGGCGTGGCCCATCCGCTTGCCCGGCGGTGCGGTGCGGCCGGCGATGAAGCCGACGACGGGCGTGTCCATGTGCTCGCCGATGTAGCGGGCCGCTTCCTCCTCGTCCTCGCCGCCGATTTCCCCGCACATCGCGACGACGTGCGTGTCGGGGTCGGCCTCGAACAGCTCCAGGGCGTCGATGAAGTCGGTCCCGATAATCGGGTCCCCGCCGATGCCGACGGCGGTCGACTGGCCCAGACCGCGCTCGGTCAGGTTGTCGACGACCTGGTAGGTCAGCGTCCCGGAGCGGGAGACGAGGCCGACGTTGCCCGACGAGAAGATGTTACCCGGCAGGATGCCGAGCTTGGCGACGCCGGGGGTGATGACGCCCGGACAGTTCGGCCCGACGAGGTGCGTGTCGGTCTCCTGCAGCTTGCGGTAGACCCGAGCCATGTCCTGGGTCGGGATGCCCTCGGTGATGGCGACGACGAGGTCGAGCCCCGGGGCGTCGAGCGCCTCGAAGCAGGCGTCCCCGGCGAACGCGGGCGGGACGAACACGACCGAGGCGTTGGCGTCCTCCTCGCGAGCGGCCTGGTGGACCGTGTCGTACACCGGGACGCCGGCGACCTCCTGGCCGCCACGGCCCGGCACCGCGCCGGCGACGACGTTGGTGCCGTACTCCAGCATCTGCTCGGTGTGGAACTTCCCTTCGCCACCTGTGACTCCCTGTACGACGACGCGCGTGTCTTCGTCGACTAGAACGGACATTATTCTTCCTCCTCCTCTTCCGCGTGCTGGACCGCTCGCTGGACGGCGTCTTCGAGCGTGTGCTCGACCGTCACGAGGTCCTCGTTCAGAATCTCCATCCCCTCCTCGGCGTTGGTGCCGGCCAGGCGCACCGTCACCGGCTTGGGGATTACGTCGAACTGTTCCAGGGCCTGGTTGATGCCGTTTGCCACCTCGTCACCGCGGGTGATGCCCCCGAAGATGTTGAAGACGACCGAGTCGACGTTGTCGTCGGAGAACACCATGTCGAGGGCGTTGGCGATGCGGTCGGCCTTCGCGCCGCCGCCGACGTCCAGGAAGTTCGCGGGCTCGCCGCCGTAGTAGTCCACGAGGTCGAGCGTGGTCATCACGAGGCCCGCGCCGTTGCCGATGATACCGACGTTGCCCGACAGCCGGACGTAGTCGAAGCCGTACTCGTCGGCCTTCTGTTCGAGCTCGTCGCCCTCCTCGGCCTCCTCGCCCATCGCCTGCAGTTCGGGCTGGCGGAACAGGGCGTCGCCGTCGATGTTCATCACGGCATCAGCGGCGACAACGTCGCCGTCGCCCGTTATCATCAGCGGGTTGACCTCGACGTCGCTGCCGTCGCGGTCGTCCCACAGCTCGTACAGCGTCGTCAGGACGCGGGCGACGTCGTTGGCGACCTCGCGGTCGACGCCGGCCTCGTAGACGACCTTGCGCGCCTGGAACGGGTGCATCCCGAACGCGGGGTCGATGTGCTCGCGCGCGATGGCCTCCGGGGTCTCCTCGGCGACCGACTCGATGTCGACGCCGCCTTTCGTCGAGACCATGGCGACGGGGCGGCCCTCGCCGCGGTCCATCGTCACACCGACGTACAGCTCGTTGACGAAGTCGACGGCCTCCTCGACGAGGACCTTCGAGACGTGAAAGCCCTTGAGGTCCATCCCGAGGATGGAATCCGCGGCCTCGCGGGCCTCCTCCTTGTCCTCGACGAGCTTGATGCCGCCGGCTTTCCCGCGGCCACCGACGTGTACCTGTGCCTTGATAGCGACCGGATATCCGATGTCCTCGGCCGCATCGACGGCCTCGTCGACTGTCTCGGCCAACGTGGACGCGGGTGTGGGAACGCCCGCGTCGGCGAAGACCTGTTTCGCCTGGTATTCATGCAATCGCATGTCATGCGAAAGGGCGGGGCGGGGCGGTTTAAATCCGTCTTTCGCGGCCGGCCCCGCCGGCTGTAGTCGCCCCATGATTGTGCAGAAAAATGGTTTAGAACCGAACGTTCCGACAGTCCGCCGGCGCCGCCGTCTCTCGGGCCGGTGACGCTTCGCAGGCGACGGCGTTTTGACCCGCCCGCTCGCTCGTGGACCTATGCACGAGGACGCGCTCGACGCCGTCGCCGACGCGATGCGGACTGCCGACGCCGCCGTGGCGCTCACGGGGGCGGGCGTCTCGACGGCCTCGGGCATCCCCTCGTTCAGGGGAGAGGACGGCATCTGGAACGAGTGGGACCCGAACGCCTTCCACCGCCGGCGGCTGGAGGCCGACCCGGCCGGCTTCTGGCGGGACCGGGTCGACCTCCGGGCCGAACTGACCGGCGGCGACCCCGAACCGAACGCCGCCCACGACGCGCTGGCGGCCCTGGAAACCGACGGCCACCTCGACGCGGTGCTCACGCAGAACGTCGACGGCCTCCACGCCGACGCCGGCAGCGACCGCGTCGTCGAACTCCACGGGACGAACAGGCGAGTGCGCTGTGACGACTGCGGAGCGACCGAGCCGGCCGAGCCGGTGTTCGAGCGGGCCGCGGCGGCGAGGGGTGACGACGGGGCTCCGTCGACCGAACTCCCGCCCCGGTGTGACTGCGGCGGCGTCTACCGACCCGACGTGGTCCTGTTCGGGGAGTCCCTCTCCGACGCCGTGGTGTCGGAGGCACAGCGACTGGCCCGCGAGAGCGACGTGTTCCTCGCCGTCGGCTCGTCGCTGTCCGTCCGACCCGCCGCGCTCCTCCCGCGTCTCGCGGTCGACTCGGACGCGACGCTCGTCGTCGTGAACTTCGATGCGACGCCGCGGGACGACGCGGCTGACTACGTCGTCCGGGACGACGTGACGGCGGTGCTTCCGGCCCTGGCCGAGCGGCTCTAGAGCTCGACGCTCCCCGGAATGAGGCTGCGCTGTCGGAGGAGGTTCCCGTCCTCGTCGTACACCAGCAGCGTCTCCTTCTCGTACACCAGCGACTTCCCGTCGCTGTCGGTCAGTCGGACCTCGTACTCCCCGTCGCCCTCGTGTCGCTGGGCCGCCGAGACAAGCGTGTCCACCGCCTCGACCGGGGCGGGCACCTCGAAGATGAACTCCCCGGTCAGTCGGTCGGTCAGCGAGAGGACGCCGCCGTCCGTCTCGGCCTGGTGGCGAAAGGCCACGTCAAGCTCGCTCGAATCCAGTGTCGCCTCCGCTGTCTCGGTGAGGCGGTTCCGGAGTCCCCCCTCCGGGCCCGTGTATTCGATGGCTAGTGCGGGGATACCGCCGTCGCCCGGTTCCGGCCGGATATCGATGGTGAAGTAGTCGCGCCTCATTCAGTACCCACGCTTGGATGGCCGTACCAAAGAACGTATCGCCGCTGTCGCTCCCCCGACCGGCTGACCGGTAGCTTTTACCGGGTCGACGGCGGCCACCCTAACAGCATGGCGTGGGTCAAATCCGAGTACGCCGGTGAACTGGCGGTGCTGTCGACGTGGCTGGTGGCGATAGCCCCCTGGTCCGTCTCGGTGTTCGGGAACGACCAGATTACCGGCGTCGTCTTTCGGTTTCTCCCCTTCCGAGTGCAGTATCTGTACGGCATCACTATCTCCAACGAACTGAACTTCGTCTGGGCCTGGGAGGTCGTGCAACTGCAGGCCGGGACACGGGACCTCCTGGCCGCCTTCGAGACCGTCACGCTTCGGGGCGGCTATATCGGCCGTACGGCCGTCCTCTGGACCGCCGCGTTGGCCGTGATGGCCGTCGCGTTCGCCGCCAGCGCGTACTACTACCACCGCGAGGACGAGTTCACCGAGAGAGTGCCCCTTCACCCGGTCCGCGTTTTCGGCGGGCTCCTCGGCGCCGTCGGCCTGCTACTGCTGGGCGGGACGGCCCTGCTCAACCTCCCGGGGGGATTCGCCGGTTGGACGATACCCGTCGGCGCGCTGGTCGCCCCAGTGCTCGCCGGCGTTCTGCTCACCGCCGATCTGACCTAGCGTCTCGCCGTGGTCACGATCGCCGGCCGACACGGCGACTGAGTCGGCGAGCGAATTTAAGTAGCTGGCCACCAAACCCGACGTACATCCACCGTAGCTATCTCCTGACCGATGTCTAACCCCGAAACACCCGACCCTGGTGACCGCGTCCAGAACCCTCTGGGCCAGATACAGGCGTGGCTCTCCCGGACCGCCACTATCCTCTCGGGGACGGCCGTGCCCGAATCCAACTACGACCCGGCCCGCCACGGGACGGTGACGCACTTCTCGGGGCTGGACGGGTGGGAGGAGCTCGAACGGTACTGGCTCAACGCGCCCTTTGCGTTCGTCTCCATCAACCGCGACCCCGAAACCGACGAGAAGCGCTATCACGTGGTCGAGCCCTCGCTCACCGATTTCGAGTCGGAGCTGCTGGACCGGCTCTACGAGGACATCCGCGGCCCGCTCATCTACCGCGACGGGGTCGACGACGACCCCGAACGCGCGCTCCGGGAGGAGCTGTACGACCGACTGGAGGAGTACGGCGTCGTCATCGAGGCCGAGACGTTCTACCGCCTCTTTTACTACCTCTACCGCTCGTTCCAGGGCTACGGCCTCATCGACCCGCTGATGCACGACCCGGCCATCGAGGACATCTCCTGTGACGGCTCGGACCTCCCCATCTTCGTCTACCACGACGAGTACACCGACGTCGAGACCAACATCGCCTTCGCGGAACAGGAGCTGAACAACTTCGTCATCCAGCTCGCCCAGCGGTCGGGCCGGCACGTCTCCGTCTCCGACCCCGTCGTCTCGACGACGCTGCCCGACGGCTCGCGCATCGAGTTGGCGCTGGGCGAGGAGGTCACGCCACGCGGGTCCGCCTTTACTATCCGGAAGTACGCCGACGAACCGTTCACGCCCATCGACCTCCTGAACTTCGGCACCTTCTCCCTGGAGATGCTCGCGTACCTCTGGCTGGCCATCGAGTCAAACAAGTCGCTCATCTTCGCCGGCGGGACGGCGGCCGGGAAGACGACCTCGATGAACGCCCTGGCGATGTTCATCCCGCCCCGCTCGAAGGTGCTGACCATCGAGGACACCCGCGAGCTGTCGCTGTACCACGACAACTGGCTCTCCTCCGTGACTCGCGAGCGGCTGGACGATTCCGATATCACGATGTACGACCTCCTGCGCTCGGCGCTCCGGCACCGCCCCGAGTACATCATCGTCGGCGAGGTCCGTGGCGAGGAGGCCATCACGCTGTTCCAGGCGATGAACACCGGCCACACGACGTTCTCGACGATGCACGCCGACTCCGTCCAGACGGTCATCAACCGCCTGGAGAACGAGCCCATCAACGTCCCGCGGCCGATGGTCCAGAGCCTCGACATCCTCTGTGTGCAGGTGCTGGCCCGGTCGGGCGACGAGCGGGTCCGCCGCGCCAAGACCCTCGCCGAAATCGAGGGCATCGACCAGCGGACCGGCGAGCTCGACTACTCGACGACCTACTCCTGGGAGGCCACGAGCGACCGGTTCCAGGAGCGAAACAGCGAACTGACCGAGGAGATACGCGAGGAGCGCGGCTGGAGCCAGTCGGAGCTGCTCACCGAGATAAACGACCGGAAGCGCTTTCTCACCTTCCTTCAGGAGCAGGGCGTCACCGACTACCGACGCTTCACCGCGATGGTCAACAAGTACTACGCGGACAAGGAGCAAGTGATGGAGCGCATCGGCTCCGCGGAGTAAGATGGCGCTGAACCCGCTGGGACTGGCTCCGCTGGCCGTCGTCGCCGGAATCCTCGGCCTCGTCGTGCTCTCCTCGGCCAGCGAGGCCGTCGACCGACGGCTGACGAGTGTCGCCCGCCGGCTCTTTGGGCGGTACGTCAAGCCGTCGGCCGAGCGCGAGCGCCAGCTCGAAGCCGCCTACATCGGGCAGTCCTACCGGACCTACGCCACCAGGACGTACTTCTACACCGGACTGGCGGCCGTCGGGGGCGCCGTCGCCGGTGCCTACGCCGTCGGCGGGTTCCTCCTGCTCGTTCCCGTCATCGTCGACCTCATGATGGGGCTGCCGCGGACGATGGTCAACGCCTTCGGTATCCGCGGGTTCGAACTCGTGCTTACGAGCGGCCAGACGCTGGCGATACTCGTCGGCAGCGGCGTCGTCTCCGGCGCGCTCGCGGCCGTGTTGACGTACGTGCTGCGCTGGGAGATGCCGAAGAACCGGGCGGAGGTCCGCCAGCGCAACATCGACGCGGGGATGGCCCGCACCATCGCCTTCATGTACGCTCTCTCGCGGGGCGGGATGTCGTTCCCGGACGTGATGGCCGTCCTGGCGAGAAACGAGGAGATATACGGCGAGAACGCCCGGGAGTTCGCCGTCGCCGTCCGCGAGATGGACCTGTTCGGCCAGGACATGATTTCGAGCATCAAGCGGATGAACAGGCGGACCCCGAGCGAGCGGTTCAAGACGTTCTCGGAGAACCTCTCGTCGGTCCTCCAGAGCGGCCAGTCGCTCTCGTCGTTCCTGCACAACCAGTACGAGCGCCACCAGGAGGAGGCCGCCGAGCGCCAGGCCGACTTACTGGAGTCGCTGGCGACAATCGCCGAGGCTTACGTCACCATCTTCGTCGCCGGGGTGCTCTTCCTCATCACCATTCTGATGGTGTTCGGGCTGACGACGACGGACACGCTGCCTTTCCTCCAGCTGCTCGGCTATCTCGCGATTCCGCTGGCCAACCTCGGCTTCATGGTGTATCTCAACCAGAAGCTCTCGGCGCTCGGCATCGGCGACACCGGGACGACGCGGGCGCTCGAACGGGTGGCGACGGCCACGATGGGCCGTCCCTCGGACGCCAGTAGCGCGACCGGACTGACCGACGGGGGCACCGTCGGCGAGAGCGACCCCAACTGGGCGCGGCTCCGATTCCACGACCGGCTGGGCTCGCTGAAGGCGACCCTGCGTTCGCCCGCCCGTACCCTCATCTGGAACCCGACTCACGTCCTGTATCTCTCGGTCCCCGTCGCGCTGGTGCTGTTTGCCGTCCGCCTCCCGTCGGCGTTCCAGACGGCGTCGGTCAACCTCCGGATACTCGACGACCTCGTCGTCCAGTCGCTGCTCGTGGTGCTTGGCTCCTTTGCCGTCGTCCGGACCATCTACAGCCGTCGTATCAGCCGTATCGAGGCCGCGACGCCGGAGCTCCTGGAACGGCTCGCCAGCCTCAACGAGGCCGGGATGACGCTCGTCGAGAGCATCCGACGGGTCCGGGGCAGCGACGTGGGGGTGCTCTCCCCCGAGGTCGAGCGCATCTGGGCCGACATCAGCATGGGCGCGAACGTCGACGACGCGCTCGTCCGATTCGGCCGGCGTATCCGGACGACCTCTATCTCCCGGGTCGTCACGCTGCTGACGAAGGCGATGCACGCCTCCGGACAGCTGGGGTCGGTGCTACGCATCGCGGCCAACCAGGCGCGGGCCGACCACCGGCTCCGCAACCGACGGCGCCAGCAGATGTTGACCTACCTCGTGGTCATCTACATCTCCTTTTTCGTCTTCCTGGTCATCATCGTCGCCGTCCAGGAGGTGCTCGTCCCGGCGCTGCCCTCCTCGGTCCCGACGCCGTCGAACGCGAACCGGCTCGGGGTCAACACCGACCAGTTCGCCCGGCTGGGCCAGGTGGACAAGGCCGCGTACACCCTCGTCTTCTTCCACATCGCCCTCGTCCAGGCCCTCCTGACGGGATTCATCGGCGGCCAGCTCGGCGAGGGGAGCCTGAAAGACGGCGCGAAACACGCCGCCATCCTGCTCGGTATCGCCTACGTCGCCTTCGTTCTGCTTTCCTCCCCGGTGGCCTCGATGACCGTCGAGAACCCGAGCGTCGAGGGGGGCCAGCTCACCGTCGATTCGGCGTCGATGTCCACCGGCGGGTTCGTCGTGGTCCACGCACAGGACCAGAACGGGACGGTCCTGGGCACGTCGGGCTACCTCGCCCCGGGCTCGCACAGCGACGTACGCATCACGCTCGACGAACAGCCCCCCGCCCGCCAGCCGCTGGTACTCGTCGCCCATCGGGACACCAACGACAACCAGCGGCTGGACTACGACTTCGAGAGCCCGGGCGAGACCGACGAGCCCTACGCGGCCTCGGGCCAGAGCCGATACGTCTCCATCGAGGTCGACCTCGATGACGGGGAGTAGTTCCGAATCCGCGGCGAGTCCCCACGGCTCACCGGGACCGACAGTCGTATTCCGTCGCTTGCGCAACTGTCGGGTATGACTGTCAGACACGACGGCATCACCGCCGAGTGGCTGGGCTACGCGACGCTCCGCCTGGAAGGCGACGACACGGTCGTCTATCTCGACCCCGGGCGGTACGGCGTCCTCACCGGCGAGTGGGAGCCGGACGCGCCGGACGCTGACCACCCGCCCGCACGCGACTACGCGCCCCAAGACGGGGACATCGTCCTCGTGACACACGTTCACCACTACGACCCCGACGGCATCCGACGCGTCGCGAGCGAGGACGCCACGGTCGTCGCGTTCGAGGGCCTCGACGTCCACGCCACCGACCGCGACGTCGACCGGCTCGCCGACCTCGACTACGAGGTCCGTCAGGTGTCGATGGAGGACGAACTGCTCGTGGGCGACGTGCCCGTCTGGACGATGCCGGCGTACAACCGCGAGGACGGCCCGAACGTCCGGGCCGACGGCAGCCCCATCCATCCGAAGGGTATCGGCTGTGGGTTCCTCCTCGCCGTCGACGACACCAGGGTGTTCTGGCCCGGCGACAGCGACGTACTCGACGGTCACGCCGAACTGGACGTCTCGCTGTTCTGTCCGTCCATCGCCAGCAGCTACACGATGGACCGACACGACGCCGCCGACCTGGCCGAGGCGATGGAGCCGGACCTCGTCCTTCCGATACACTACAACACGTTCGAGTCCCTTTCGGCCGACTCGGGCGCCTTCGCCGAGGACGTCGCGAAACGCGGCGTCCCGGTCGTGCTGGACGAGCGCTAGCTGGCCTCTGCGAGCGAGTCGAACTCGCTCCAGCACTCACAGTCGAGGTCCTCGATAGAGCTCACTTCGTCGGGAAAGGAAGAGACGGGCATCCCGTCGTCGAACTCACCACAGCCCTCACGGTGCAACGAGAAGTCGTCGCTCGACATCACTGGCATGGCGACCGCTATGGCGCGGTGAAGTAAAATACGTCTGGAACCACCGAATTTGGCCGTTGGTGGCGAGGGCCCACCGGCGTCAGTCGATGACGCCCATCTCGGTCAGCCGCTCGGGCAGGTACGTCTCGGTCACGAAGTCGAGGCCGCGCGACGCGAGCGCCTGCTGTTCGGCCTTCTTCCCGATGTCGAGTTGCAGCTCTATCTGCTCCTTCCAGAACTCCGTCTGGAAGCGCGGGTCCTCCAGTTCCGATTCGAGGGCGTTGATGTCCGAGTCCGACAGCGGGTCCGTCGGGAGGTCGTACTCCACGATGTCCTCGGGCCGGATGCCGATGAACTGCGCCTCCGGGGTCGCCAGATACTCCGAGAGGTGCGCGGACTTGATAGAGCCGTAGGCGACGGAGCCGTAGATGCGGTACGACCACGGGTCACCGTCAGTGAAGACCGTGACCGGGAGGTCGAGCTCGTCGTGGAGCCGCTTGGTGATGCGGCGTGTCGCCCGCGCCGGCTGGCCCTTGAGGTGGACGACGATGACGTTGTACTCGTCGTCGAACCCGTTCTCGACGAGCCGGTCGCGCATGCCACCGGTCTCCACACAGAGGACGAAGTCGGCGTCGTTCTCCAGGAACTCGATGGTGTCGGGGTTGTTCGGAATCTGGTAGCCGCCCTCGCCCACGTCCTTCTGGCAGTGAATCTCGCGCTCGCCGCGGCGGGTCTGCTCGCGCAGTTTCAGCGGCCCCATGATGGTCGCGCCCGACTCCTCGGGGCGCATGTGGAAGTCCTCGCGGGTCACGTCCGAGACGATTTCCAGGTCCTCGATGAGGTCGTTGGACTCGTCCTGGCTGTTGAACTGGGCCTCCTCCAGGTCCCACGACTCCGAGAGGTAGTACAGCTCACGCAGGGTGGAGGAGCGGTCCTCCTCCAGCTGCTGGGCGAGGAAATCGATGGCATAGGTCGCCTTCAGGAGCTTCTCGGCGCCCGAGACGGTCTTCGCGGACCGTGTCGACTGTCGGTCGCCGTACACCCACACCGACTTGTCCTCGTCGTACTCGATGTTCGACTTGGTCCGCGTCGGGATGGACATCGTGGGGACGTCCCCCTCGGCGAACTGGTCGTAGAACTCTTCGGCGAGGTCGATGAGCTTCTCGCGGGCCTCCTCCTCCTGTGTCTTGGTCTCTGAACTCATGTTAGGCGTCCACCGTCAGTTTCTCGTCCTCGACGCCGTCGACCGAGACGGTGAACTCGGCCTCGTCGTCCACGCTGTACTCCAGGACCGCCTGCTCGCCGGCCGCCACCGTCGGCGACCACTTCACGAACCACTCGCCGTCCATCTCGACGACCTGTGCGCCGTTGGTGTCCCCCGGTTCGGCGCTGACGATGTCGGTCACGTCGAGCTCGGCGTTGGTGTCGTCGTTGTTCTCGACGACGAGCCGGACGGTGCCGTCCTCGACCTCCCGCTCGACGAGGACGTTGTTCATGATGCGGGCGAGCGAGTCGTCGATGTGTAGCTCGTCGCTCTCGGTGACCTCGGTGAGCTTCTCGGCCATCTCCGGGAGGATGGTCGCCAGCTTGTCCTGTTTCTCCCGGCGCTGTTGCATCGACCGGCGCTTGTTCAGGTAGCTCTTGAGCTCGCGGGCGGCCTCCCTGATGGCGAGCTCTATCTCGTCTTCCATTTCGGGGACGTTCGCGATGGCGTCCTTGGACTCGCTCGTGAAGGGGACGTTCGTCGAGGCGACGTGGACCATGATGACGGCGGGGCCGTTCGGGATGCCCGAGCCGCCGGGCTGGTCTAGGTTGTAGTTGCGCCAGTTAATGGACTTGACCACGTCCGTCGTCGCACACGCCCCGCGCTGGTAGACCAGCGGGACACGGTTGGCGAACCGACGCACTTCGACGCTCCCCTCGGCCGGGAGGTCGCCGCCGTAGGCGATGCCGGCCTCGACGATGAACGGGTCGCCGCCGTGGACCGACGCGTCACGGGTCGAAGCGGCGTAGAAGTCGGCGTCGTACTCCTTGCGGAGGCCCGACTCGACCAGTTCGTCGGTGATGGGCGCCAGGCAGTCCGTCGGCGGCGCGATGATGTCGGTCTCCCGCATCGCGGTCAGCAGCTCGCTGGCCGTGTCGCGGTCACTCGCCACCTCGGAGACGTTCGGCGGCTCGTCGGGGACCCGGCCGGCCACGTCCCACAGCTCCTCGACGATGTTCTCCCTGGCCGTGTCGCCGAAGGTCGCGTCGTCCTGCTCCTCGGTCATGTCCGCGGCACGGTCGACGTAGGCGCGGAACTCGTCGCGTGTCAGCCGGTGGCGGCGGTCGTCGTCCCCGGCGCTTTCGGGGTCGGCGAACTTCTCGGCCAGGCGCGAGGCCACCCCCTCGACGGCCGCGTCGTCCTTCCGTACGGTGGTCGCGGCGTCGACGAGTTCGTAGAGGTCGCTCGTCCGCTCGGCGGTGACGGCGGCCCAGGCGGCCTCGACGGCGTTCTCCCTGACCGTACTGCCGAAGGTAGTTCCGTGGTCGGCCTCGGCGTCGTCGGCGGCTGCGTCGACGATTTCGACGATGTCGTGGTAGGCGACTTGCCCCCGGGACTCGATATCGTCGGTGACGGCGGCGGCGAACTCGCTGGTGGCGGTCGCGCCCTTGTTGGCGACCGCGTTCTCGACGGCGGCCTCGATGTCGGCGTCCTCGTGGCTCGCGGGCGGCGACCACGCCATCCCGCGACCGAAGTGGCGGTCGTTGAAGTTCGCGATGACGCTGTCGGCGGTCTTCTGGCCGACGCGGGTGAACTCGCCCTGCATGAACCCCGAGATGGAGTACGAATCCGTGGCCTCCAGCATCTTCAGCAGCGTCCCGAGTTCGACCCCGTGGGGGTGCGGGCGAATCTCCTCGGTCTCGGCGGGCAAGGACGCGCCCTCGACGCGCTCGAACTTCAGCGACTCGTCGAGCCCCGGCTCCATGAACTCGATGCGGGCGTGGGGGTTGACGACGGCGGTGTCCTGGATGTAGTCCTGCAGGCTCGACCGGGCCCGCATGTTCGCCTCCATCTCCAGTTCGATGCGCGTGCCGTGAGGGCGCTCCCAGGAGGTCGTCTCGTCGACGCTTATCTCGGGTTCGTTCGTGTCGGTGTCGATGATGAGCTCGAAGTACTGGGCGTCGGCCTGACCCTTGGGCCGGGAGGTAATCTTCGCGGGCTTGCCGGAGGTGAGCTGCGAGTAGAGGACGGCGGCTGAGATGCCGATACCCTGCTGGCCGCGGTTCTGCTCGCGGGCGTGGAACCGGGAGCCATAGAGGAGCTTCCCGAAGATTTTCGGGAGCTGCTCTTTGGTGATGCCGGGCCCGTTGTCCTCGACGATGAGGCGGTAGTAGTCGCCCGCTTCCTGTATCTCGACGTAGATGTCGGGCAGGATGCCGGCCTCCTCGCAGGCGTCCAGGGCGTTGTCGACCGCCTCCTTGACGGCTGTGACGAGCGCCCGCGCCCCCGAGTCGAAGCCGAGCATGTGCTTGTTCTTCTCGAAGAACTCGGCGATGGAGATGGCCCGCTGGGACTGGGCCAGCTCCTCGGCGATGCCCTCCCCGTCGCCGAGTTGCGACTGAAACGAGGTCATTTCGTAGGGTAGGTACCGCCGTCGGGGTTAAAAGGTAATCGCCACCACGGTGAAACTGAACGGCGACCAATCGCGGGCCCGCCCCGAACTGTGCGGGCGCCGGCCCTGTCCCACCGCGACGTGGATATATCAACGCGGTAAGGCCGGGTTATCCGACCGAAGCGACCCCGTCCACGACTCACGCACGCGCGTGCGGGACCTTTATCACTCCGCACCTACAACAGGGAATCAGTTCCTATGTCAGGAGAGTCTGAAGAGTACGGCGCTAAGTCGATCCAGACCCTGGAAGGGTTAGAGGCCGTCCGGAAACGGCCGGCGATGTACATCGGGTCGACCGACGCTCGGGGTCTCCACCATCTCGTCTACGAAGTCGTCGACAACGCTATCGACGAGGCCCTCGCCGGGTACTGTGACACTATCGACGTGACTATCCACGAAGACGGCTCGGTCTCCGTCAGCGACGACGGCCGCGGTATCCCCGTGGACGAACACGAAGAGCACGGCCGCCCCGCGGTCGAGGTCGTGATGACTATCCTCCACGCCGGGGGGAAGTTCGACAACAAGTCCTACCAGGTGTCGGGCGGGCTCCACGGCGTCGGGGTCAGCGTCGTCAACGCCCTCTCGAAGTGGCTCGAAGTCGAGGTCAAGCGCGACGGCGCGCTGTGGAAGATGCGATTCGACCACGGCGAGCCCGAGTACGACCTGAAGAAGGTCCGGGACCTCGAACCGGACGAGGGGACGGGCACCACGGTGCGGTTCTGGCCCGACGACGAGATATTCGAGACCGGCGATTTCACCTTCTCGACGCTCTCGTCCCGCCTTCGCGAACTCGCCTTCCTCAACTCCGGCGTGGCTATCGGCATCCACGACGAGCGCGACGGGACCAGCGAGGCGTTCGAGTACGAGGGCGGCATCAGGGAGTTCGTCGAGTATCTCAACGAGACCAAAGAGCCGCTCCACCGCGACGTCATCTACTTCGAGGACGAGGAGGAGATTCCCGAGGGGGTCGTCCAGGTCGAAATCGCGATGCAGGGGACCGACGACCTCCAGGGCTCAATCCACGCCTTCGCGAACAACATCAACACCCGCGAGGGCGGGGACCACCTCACCGGCTTCAAGACCTCGCTGACGCGGGTCATCAACGACTACGCGACCGACAACGGGCTGTTGAAGGACCTCGACGACACCCTCAAGGGCGACGACATCCGGGAGGGGCTGACAGCGGTCATCTCGGTCAAACACCCCGACCCGCAGTTCGAGGGCCAGACCAAGACCAAGCTGGGCAACTCCGAGGTCCGCGGCATCGTCGAGTCGGCGATGCACGACGGGCTCTCGACGTTCTTCGAGGAGCACCCCGACACCGCCGAAGCCATCGTCGGCAAGGCCGTCGAGGCCGCCAAGGCCCGCAAGGCCGCCAAGAAGGCCGAGGAGCTCACCCGACGGAAGTCCGCGCTGGACTCGACGGCGCTGCCCGGGAAGCTGGCCGACTGCCAGACCCGGGAGCCGGAGGACGCCGAGCTGTTCGTCGTGGAGGGCGACTCCGCGGGCGGCAGCGCAAAGCAGGGCCGCAACCCCGAGTTCCAGGCCATCCTCCCCATCAAGGGGAAGATTCTGAACGTCGAGAAACACCGCCTGGACCGGATTCTGGAGAACAACGAGATTCGGAACCTCATCACGGCGCTGGGAACCGGTATCGGCGACGAGTTCGACATCGACGACCTGCGCTACGAGAAGATAATCATGATGACCGACGCCGACGTGGACGGGGCCCACATCCGCACCCTCCTGCTCACCCTGCTCTACCGGCACATGAAGCCGCTCATCGAGGCGGGCTACGTCTACGCCTCCCAGCCCCCCCTCTACCGCGTGCGCTACCGGGGCAACACCTACGACGCGATGACCGAGGAGGAACGCGATAGGATTGTCGAGGAGAAGTGCGACGGCAACCCGACGCAGGTCCAGCGGTTCAAGGGGCTGGGCGAGATGAACCCCCAGCAGCTCTGGGACACGACGATGGACCCGGACAACCGCATCCTGAAACAGATAACCATCGAGGACGCCGCCGCCGCGGACAAGATGTTCAACGTCCTGATGGGCGACGCAGTCGAACCGCGCAAGGAGTTCATCAAGGAACACTCGCCGGAAGCGGAGTGGGTTGACATATGAGTTCCGACGTACCTGACGACGCCCCCGCCGACCGAATCAAGCACGTCCGCATCGAGGACGAGATGGAGCAGTCCTACATCGACTACGCGATGTCGGTCATCGCGGGCCGGGCGCTCCCGGACGTTCGGGACGGGCTGAAGCCGGTCCATCGACGCATCCTCTACGCGATGCACGAGATGGGCGTCTCCTCGAACACTGCCCACCGGAAATCGTCCTCCATCGTCGGCGAGACGATGGGTGACTACCACCCCCACGGCGACAGCGCCATCTACGACACGCTCGTCCGGATGGCCCAGGACTTCTCGATGCGCTATCCGCTGGTCGACGGCCAGGGGAACTTCGGCTCGATGGACGGCGACCCCGCCGCGGCGATGCGCTACACGGAGGCTCGGATGGCCCCCATCGCCGAGGAGCTGCTCGCGGACATCGAGAAGGACACGGTCGACTTCTCCAGTAACTACGACGACCGGCTGCAGGAACCAGACGTCCTCCCGTCGAAAGTCCCGAGTCTCCTGTTGAACGGCTCCTCGGGCATCGCGGTCGGGATGTCGACGAACATCCCGCCCCACAACCTCGGCGAGCTGGTCGACGCGACGACCCACCTCATCGAGAACCCCGACGCCACCGTCGAGGACCTGATGGAGCACGTCAAGGGGCCGGACTTCCCGACCGGCGGGAACATCGTCGGCCGGGACGCCATCTACTCGGCCTACGCGACCGGCCGGGGCCGGCTCCGCGTGCGGGCCGAGTACGAGGTCGACCGCGAGGACGGTCGCATCGTCATCTCCGAGCTTCCCTACCAGGAGAACAAGGCCCGCGTCGTCGAACGCATCGCCGAGGACGTGAACGAGGGGAAGATCGAGGGTATCTCGGACCTGCGCGACGAGTCCGACCGCAACGGCGTCCGCGTCGTCGTCGAACTCAAGCGGGGCGCGAACGTCGACGTGGTCGAGAACCAGCTGCTCGACCACCACCTCGAATCCACCTTCGGCGTCATCAACCTCGCCCTGGTCGACGGCCAGCCGAGGGTCCTCTCACTGAAGGAAACTCTCCAGCACTACGTCGACCACCGCCGCGAGGTCGTCCGCCGGCGCTCCGAGCATGACCTCGAAGAGGCCGAGGACCGCGCCCACATCCTCGAAGGCCGGCTGAAGGCCCTGCAGAACGTCGAGGACGTGGTGGAACTCATCCGGAACAGCGAGGACCGCGACGCCGCCCGCACGGGACTGCACGAGCAGTTCGACTTCTCCGAGGAGCAGGCGGCCCACATCGTCCGGATGCAGCTGGGCTCGCTCACCTCGATGGAGGCGGCCGAGATAGAGGCCGAGTACGAGGACGTCCAGGACACCATCGACTACCTCGAATCCGTCCTGGCGAGTTCCGCGAAGCTCGACTCGGTCATCGTCGACGAGCTCCAGGAGATGAAAGCCGAGTACGACGACGACCGCCGCACGTCCATCATCGAGGACGAGGGCCAGGTCACCCACGAGGACCTCATCCCCGAGGAGGACTGCGTCGTCGTCATCACCGAAGACGACTACATCAAACGGATGCCCGTGGCGAACTTCGACCCGCAGAACCGGGGCGGGAAGGGCATCATCGGCGCCGACCCCAAGGAGGGCGACCGCGTCTCGAAGGTCTTCCGGGCCAACAGCCACGACTACCTGCTCTGTTTCACCAACCGAGGGCAGGTCTACCGGCTGAAGACCTACGAAGTGCCGGAGATGTCCCGCACCGCCCGCGGGAAGTCGGCCATCAATCTGCTCGACCTCGACGACGGCGAGGAGCTGACAGCCGTCGTCTCGACGGACGAATTCGACGACGACGAGTGCATCACGATGGTCACCCGCCAGGGCTACGTCAAGCGGACCTGCTGTGACCAGTTCGAGAACATCCTCTCGACGGGGATTCGGGCCGCCAAGCTGGCGGACGGCGACGAACTCGTCGACGTGGACGTCACGGACGGCACCGGCGACCTCGTCATCGCCACGGAGCAGGGGATGACCATCCGCTTCGACGAGAGCGAGGTCAGCCAGATGGGTCGGTCCGCCCGCGGTGTCCACGGCATCGAGCTACAGGGCGACGACCGGGTCGCCGCGATGGTCGCGACCACCGACGCGGACGACCGCTCGCTGCTTACGGTCACGGCGAACGGCTACGGCAAGCGCACCCGTCTCTCGGAGTACCGCCCGCAGTCCCGCTACGGCCAGGGGCTCATCGACATCAAGACCGACGAGCGAAACGGCCCCGTCTCGACGGCCAAGGCCGTCACCGACGACGACCACCTGGTCATCATGTCCGCACAGGGGCAGATAATGCGTATCCGCGCCGGCGACATCTCGGAGGTCGGCCGCAACACGAAGGGCGTCACCATCATGGAACTGGAGGAGGGCGATGGAGTGGCCAGCGTGACGGTGGTGCCGGCGGTCGTCACCGACGAGTAGTCGCCCGAACGGTTTTTCTCGCCGACGCTGTCGCTGTGTCCCAATTCAGTGCAAACCCTGTCGTTGTGTGCCAGAGACCGCGTACGCCCCGAGCGAGTGAGCGGCCCTAGAACACTCGCTTCCCGAACGCGCTCGCGGCGAGTTCACAGGCCAGCTCGGCGGTCCGATTGTGGTCGTCCAGAATCGGGTTCACCTCGACGAGTTCGAACGAGCGCAACTGGTCGCGGTAGTCGGCGACGGCCTCCATCGCGCTGTGGGCCTCCCGGTAGGAGACGCCGCCCCGGACCGGCGTGCCCACGCCCGGGGCCTCAGTCGGGTCGAGCCAGTCCAGGTCCAAGGAGACGTGGAGGCCGTCGGTCCCATCCGTGGCGACTGACAGGGCCTCCCGGGAAATCTCTGGGACACCTCGGTCGTCGATGTCCGACATCGTGTACACCGAGACGTCGCTCTCGCGGAGCAGGGCCCGCTCGCCCTCGTCGACGTCCCGAAGCCCCACCAGCGCGACGTTCTCCTCGCGGACGGCCGGCACGTGGCCCCACGCCTCCCCGCCGAAGGAGGCGTGGCCGAGGATGGCCGCGAGCCCCATCCCGTGGATGTTGCCGCTGGGCGTCGTCGCCGGCGTGTTGAAGTCCCCGTGGGCGTCGAACCACACCACCCCGAGCGATTCGTCCGGCCCCGCCGCCCCCGCCACCGTCCCCATGGCGATGGAGTGGTCGCCACCCAGGACGAGCGGCGTCACGCCGTCACCGACGGCCCGACTGACGCTATCGCTGAGTTCCGTACAGACCGCCTTCGTCTCCCGATGGAACTTCGCTCGGCCGCCGTCGAACCCGCCGGCGTCCGGGTCCCGCTCCTCGGGGCGGGGGACCGATACGTCGCCGCCGTCGGTACAGTCGACCCCGAGTGCCTCGAGTTCCGACGCCAGGCCCGCATATCTGATGGCCGACGGGCCCATGTCGACACCGCGACGGTCAGACCCCAGGTCCATCGGTACGCCGAGTACGCGGATGTCCATAGGTCCCAGAACGCGCCGAACGGAAAAAGTTCTCCCCCGCTATTCGTACTGCGAGCAGACCAGTCTGACGCCCTCGTCGAAGGTAATCTCGGGCTCCCAGCCGGTGGCCTCGCGCATCTTCGAGGCGTCGGCCATCGTATCGTGCACGTAGACATCGTCCGGAATCGGGTTCTCCTCGTAGACCGGTTCCACGTCGGTCCCCAGTGCGTCGTTGAGTTCCCTGACGAGCGTGTTGAGGCTGTACTGCTCTCCCGTCCCGAGGTTGTACACGCCGGTCAACTCGTGGTCGGCGGCCAGTTCGAGGCCGCGAACGATGTCGTCGACGTGGGTGAAGTCCCGGGTCTGTCTCCCGTCGCCCCAGATTTCGGGCCGGCGGCCGTTGGCGATGTCGTCGGCGAACTGCGCGATGAGGTTCGCGTAGTCGCCCTTGTGTGACTCGGCACCCTCCTCCATGCCCTGATAGACCGAGAAAAAGCGCATCCCGGCCATCGAGAGGCCGTAGTGGTTCTGGAAGTACTCGGCGTACCGCTCGCGGGCGAGCTTCGAGGCCTCGTAGCCGGTGTTTACCGTCACCGGCATGTCCTCGGGCGAGGGCTCGGTCCGGTCGCCGTAGATAGAGGAGGTAGAGGCGTAGATGACGGTGTCACAGCCGTCCTCTCTCGCCTGCTCGACCACGTTGACGAATCCCTCGACGTTGACGCGGGCGCCCTTCGTGGGGTTCTCCTCGTGCATCGCGTAGGACGACAGCGCGGCCAGGTGGAAGACGACGTCTACGTCAGTCGGCAGGTCGTCGTCGAGTACGCTCCCTTCGACGTACTCGACGCTCGGGTCCACGTTCTCCGGCGTGCCGAGATAGCCGTCGTCCAGGGCGACCACGTCGTTGTCCGCAGCGAGATGGTTTGCCAGATTGGAGCCGATAAATCCGCCGCCGCCGGTGACCAACACGCGTTCTCCGTTCATACTGACTCACTCTCGGGCGGCCGGTGAAAATTATGTCGCTATTTCCTGCGATAGTCCAAACTGTCACCAGTTTGCCGGTCGGTACCACCGTCGCTTTTAAGGCCGGCTGTGCCGAACGGAATATCATGTCTTCAATCGAGCTGACACCCAGCCAAAAGAACATCCTACAGGAGCTGGTAAATCTATACCGGGAGAGCGAGAGCGCCGTCAAAGGCGAAGATATCGCCGAAAAGGTCGACCGCAACCCCGGCACGATACGGAACCAGATGCAGAGCCTGAAAGCCCTCCAGTTGGTCGAGGGCGTCCCCGGACCGAAGGGCGGGTACAAGCCCACGGCGACCGCCTACGACACGCTCCAGATTCAGGAGATGGACCAGGCCGCCGAGGTCCCCCTGCGACACAACGGCGAGCTGGTCGAGCACGCAAACGTCGAGGAGATAGACCTCACGAGCGTCCACCACCCCGAGCAGTGTCGGGCCGAGATTCAGCTGCAGGGCTCCATCACGGGCTTTCACGAGGGCGACGACATCACCGTCGGGCCGACACCGCTCTCGAAGCTCCAGATAATCGGGACGCTACAGGGGAAAGACGACACGAGCAACAAGCTCATTCTCAAGATAGACGACATGCGAGCCCCGGCCGGCGAACCCGAACACTAGTCTCTCTCCAGGGCGGAACCCCATTCTCGCCGCCACGATTTATCACTTTGGAAACAGCGATTCCGTAGCCTTTGTATCATCCCCGTTCGGAGTCGATAGTATGACCGACAAGGTCGTCGTACTCGGCGCTGGGTATGCCGGTGCAGGCGCCATCAAGAGTCTCGAAGACGAACTGAACGGTGACGCCGACATCACCTGGATCTCCGATACGGACTATCACCTCGTCCTCCACGAGTCCCACCGCTGTATCCGGGACCCGTCCGTCCAGGACAAGATCACGATCCCCGTCCACGAAATCAAACAGCCGACGACGGAGTTCATCCAGGACACCGTCACCGGTATCGACACCGACGACCGCGTCGTCGAACTCTCCGACCGGGACGGCGTCGACTACGATTACCTGCTCGTCGGCCTGGGCTCTCAGACCGCGTTCTTCGGCATCGACGGCCTGAACGAGCACGCCCACACGCTCAAGAGCCTCGACGACGCCTTGGGCATCCACGACGCCGTCCAGGAGGCCGCCCGCGAGGCCTCCCAGAGCGACCCCGCACAGGTCGTCGTCGGCGGCGCCGGCCTCTCCGGTATCCAGGCCTGCGGCGAAATCGCCGAGTTCCGCGACGACCACCGCGCGCCCATCGACATCCATCTCGTCGAGGGGCTCGACGAAATCTTCCCGGGCAACGACTCCGAACTCCAGGGCGCCCTGCGCAAGCGACTGGAGGAGCGGGACGTGAACATCAAGTGCGGCGAGTTCATCGGCGAGGTCGACGAGGAGACCGTCTACATCGGCGACGAGGAGGAACTCGACTACGACGTGCTCATCTGGACCGGCGGCATCACCGGCCGTGACTGCGTGCGCGACGTCGACCTGGAGAAAGACGAGCGCAACCACCGCATCCACTCGGAAGGTAACTTCCAGACCACGAACGAGCGCGTCTTCGCCATCGGCGACTGCGCGCTCATCGAGCAGCCCGGCGAGAACCCGGCGCCGCCGACCGCCGAGGCCGCCTGGACGGCCGCCGAGGTCGCCGGGGAGAACATCGCCCGCGCCGTGCGCGGTCAGCCCCTGAAGACCTGGACGCACAAGGACAAGGGCACAGCCATCTCCATCGGCGATAAGGCCGTCGCCCACGACGTGATGGGCGTCCCCATCGACACGTTCGGCGGGCTCCCGGCGAAGCTACTCAAGAAAGCCATCGCCGCCCGCTGGATAAACGACGTCACCGGCCCCGGTCGCGCCCTGAAGGCGTGGCCGGATATGTAAGACCACTTTTTGCACGCTCCGGCGGTCGAGCGCGGCGGCGCTCGACACGCCTCCGCGGCAAAAACGTGGGGAAAAATCGCGGCTTCGCCTCCCGTCGCGCACCTTCGGTGCGCGGTAGTCGGCTTGCCGCGTTAGAACCGTCGCCTTCGGCGCCGGATGCGTTCTGCGAACGACTCCGTTTTGCGTTCCTACCGGACAGCCTGCCCTTCCCCGGGTCGTCGTCCGAAGGCCCCTCCCGGCCGTTTTTCTTCGCTCAGACGACCGGACACCGCTTGTCTGAGAACCGCACTAGCAGCCGAGGGAGTCGAACCGAGTGAACGGTCAGCCGTCCGACGCGCTGCCCTCGGCCGCATCGTAGGCCTCTCGTTTCGCTTCGTTCTTCCCGCGATAGTAGAGCCAGAACACAACCAGTAGCGTCAGGGGGAAGAAGACGATAGCGACGACGGCGAGCGGCGGGAAGAGCACAAAGAGCGCCAGTGTCTGCCAGGAGACGAACGTGTCGCGGGGCATAGTATCTGTCCCGATTGAGCGGAAATAAGTTTTCTGTGGAGCGAACCGCTACCGCTCGATAGAGAGTCCGGCGTGCCAGTGGTCGGAATCGGACTCCGCGACGGCCTCGTCCATCCGCTCCAGATACGTCACGGCGAGGCTGGCACATTTCGAAGCCTTGGCCTCCCCTTCGGTCCGAAATTCGCCGGTCTCGCGGTTGGCGTAGACGGTACACACGGCGCCCGCTCGCAGGCCGTAGATGCCCGCGAGCGTGAGGATGCTCGCCGCTTCCATCTCGAAGTTCTTGACGCCGGCCTGCCGGAGTTCCTCGATGTTGTCCTCGCTGTCTCTGGCTTCGAACCCCTCGAAGCCGGGGCGGGACTGGCCGGCGTAGAAGCTGTCGGTCGAGCAGGTGACGCCCAGATGGTAGTCATAGCCCAGCTCCTCGGCGGCGGCGACCAGCGCCGAGACGACCCGCGGGTCCGCCGCCGCAGGGTAGTCCTCGCGCACGTACTCCTTGCTGGTGCCCTCCTGGCGCACCGCTCCCGTCGTGATGACGAGGTCGCCGACGGCGGCCTCGGGGACGATGCTCCCACAGGAGCCGACTCTGAGGAGCGTGTCGACGCCGACGCGGGCCAGCTCCTCGACGGCGATGGCCGCCGACGGCGAACCGATGCCCGTCGAAGTGACCGAGATGGGCGTCCCCTGGTGGGTGCCCGTCGCGGTGCGGTACTCGCGGTGTTCACCCCGGACCTCGTGGTCGTCCCAGTCGTCGACGACCGTCTCGACGCGGCCGGGGTCACCGGGGAGCAGGACGCTCAGGGCCACGTCGTCGGGCCCGACTTCGAGGTGGTACTGCACCTCGTCGTTCGGGTCCTCGCTGTCGCCGCTCATTCGAGATGCTCCCGCGTAATCGTCTCCGGGAGCAGTTCGCCCAGCGTGTACTCGGTGCCGTCCTCGCCGTCGGTCCGGACGGGGAAGTCGTCGTCGCAGAACTCCGCGAGCGTCTGGCGACACATCCCGCAGGGCGTGACGCCGTCGCGCTCCGTCGAGGTCACCGCGAGCCGCGAGAAGGACTGGTGGCCCTCGCTCACCGCGCTCCCGATGGCGACCTCCTCGGCGTGGAGGCTGTTGGAGTAGTTCGCGTTCTCGACGTTACAGCCGGTGTAGACGGTCCCGTCCGCCGTTTCGATGGCGGCGCCGACCGCGTAGTCGGAGTAGGGAACGTAGGCCGCCTCGGCCGCGTCGCGGGCCGCGGAAAGCAGGTCGTCCATATCCCCGCCCTCGCCGCGCGAGGGCAAATAGCCACCGCCGACGAGCGGGGGGACTGTCGCCCCGCGCCGACCTCAGCCCCCGGCCGACTCGACCGCCGACTCGACGACCTCGCGCACCTGCCCGACCAGCGCGTCCACGTCGTCGCTCTCGGCGTAGAGGCGGACGTACGGTTCGGTGCCGCTGGGCCGGACGAGGACCCAGGAGTCGTCCGGGAACGAGAGGCGGACGCCGTGTTCGGTGGCGACCTCGCTCTCGGGGAACGCGTCGGGCAGCTCGCTCTCCAGCGCTGCCATCGCGGCCGGTTTGCGGCTGTCGGGGCACTCGATGCTCACCTTCCGGTAGGGCCGTTCCGTGATTGCGGCACGTCGCTGGTCGAGCCCCCTGGCCGCGACCAGCCGCGCGAGGACCGCCGCGCTCGCCACGCCGTCTATCCACCCGCCGAAGGCCGTGTGGACGTGCTTCCACGGCTCGGCGGCGAAGACCACGTCCGTACCGCTCATCGCGTCCCGTCGCACGCGAGCGATGCCCTCGTGGAGCGCGCCCAGCCGGACCCGCTCGACGCGGCCGCCGGCGGCTTCGACCCGCTCGTCGATGCGCCCGGAGGCGTTGGGCGTCGTCACCACGACGGGGTCTTCGACGGTGGCGGCGCCGGTGTAGTGTTCGGCCAGCATCGCCACGACCGTGTCCTCGTGGACGATTTCGCCGTCTTCGCCGACGACGACGATGCGGTCGGCGTCGCCGTCGTGTGCGATGCCCAGGTCGACGGCCGCGTCGGCCACGAACCGGCTGAACGACTCCAGCGTCTCGGGCGTGGGTTTGCTCTCGCGGGCCGGGAAGTGGCCGTCGACGTTCGCCTCGGTCGAGACCACGTCGGCGCCGAGCGCGCGGAGGACCTGCGGCGTCGCCGCGCCGGCCATCCCGTTGCCGCAGTCGACGGCGACCGTGAGCCGGTCGGGGTCCGCCCCGAACCCGCGGGCGTAGTCGGCGACGGCGCTGCGGTAGGCCGACAGGATGTCCTCGGTAATCGTCTCGCCCCACTCCGTCCAGGGCGACGGCGTGACCCCGTTCTCGACCCGCCGCTCGATTGTGGCCTCCGCCTCGTCGCCGTACTCCTGCCCGTCGACGAACAGCTTCAGCCCGTTGTCCGTCGGCGGGTTGTGGCTCGCGGTCACCATGACGCCACGCCGGCCCTGCGAGGCGTAGGCCAGCGTCGGGGTCGGGACCCGCCCGATGCGACTCACCTGCACACCGGCGCTCTCAAGCCCCGAGGCCACGGCGTCGGCGAGCGCCGGCGACGTGACTCGGCCGTCGTGACCGAGGGCGAACTCACCGCCGTCCTGCCCGGCCGCACGCCCGACCGACAGCGCCAGCTCGGGCGTGACCCGCTCCTCGACCCCACCGCGGATTCCCGCCGTCCCGAACAGTTCCATACCGGTACTGCGATTTCTCGGTGTTTAGTTCCCCCGGCTCCGGTAGCTCGGCGCGCGCTGTCGCGCCCCCGTGGCGCGACGACACTGTGCGAGGGATGAGCGAGGCGTAGCCGAGTGAATCGGCTGGGGAGGGCGTGGTTGTAGCCAGGGAGCACACGGCGCCAGTGACAGCGAGCGCCGTTTCATCGAACTCGAACGCGGTGAGAGTCCGGCCGTTTTCCCAAGTTTTTGCAAGTAGGGGTTCCCGAAGCGCCGGCGGCGCGAGGAAACCCGACGTAGTAAAAAGCGGGTCTACAGCAGTTCGTCGAAGTCGTAGCCGTTGATGTCCACGCCGTCGCTCGTCACGTCGGCCAGATAGATGCCGTTCCCGGAGCCGGTGTCGCGCTCGGCGGCGGCCTTGATGGAGGCGGCGGCGACTTCCTTCGCCTTCTCGTTGCTCATGTCGTCCTCGTAACGGTCCTCCAGGGTCCCGTAGGCGACGGTCAGCCCCGAGCCCGTGACGGTGTAGTCGTCCTGCATGACGCCGCCGGCGGGGTCGATGGAGTAGACGTGGTGGCCGTCGTCGTCAACGCCCCCGAGGATGGGATTGATGGCGAAGAAGGGGCCGCCGCGGGCGAAGTTCCCGGCCAGCGTCGAGAGGGCCTGCATGCTCATGTCCTCGCCGCGGCGGGCCTCGTAGAGGTTGACCTCGGCCCGGAGCGAGCGGATGAAGGACTGGGCGCCGCCGACGCTGCCGACCAGCGTCAGCGCCGCCGTCGGGTGTATCTGCTCGACCTTCTGGACGTTCTTGTTCGAGACGAAGCGGCCGCCCAGCGAGGCCCGCATGTCGGTCGCGATGACGACGCCCTCGCTGGTGGTGATGCCGATAGTCGTCGTCCCGGTCTTGTTGACTTTCTCCGTGTCCCCGCCGGACCGCTCCGGCAGCGAGCCGACCTCCGGCTCGTAGGGGTCCGTCTGGAACCGGTCGGCTGCGGGTGACTGGGAGAGCGGTGAGTTCGGGTCGGTCATTACCGCCCGATAGCAGACGGGCGCTGATAAAACTGTGGTGACGTGGCTGCTTACTCCTGTGCCTGTTCGTAGGCGCGGTTGAGCCCGTCGACGGCGCGGTCGACGGGGAGCCGGAGACCGAACCGCTCGGTGACCATCGCCACGGGGAGCAGGACGATGCCGGCGAGCAGGGTCAGTTGGTACAGTGCGAATATCGTCGCGGTTTGCAGTCGGGCAGCCATGTTCGCTTCACTCCCTCGTGGGCCAATCCGATATATATACCTTGGGGCCGGTGTTGGAACGTTCGTGACGAATCGGGGCGCCGCCGTGTTGCGGTTCAGTCTGAGTTGTCGCTAGGGCAACTCGACCGGGTCTTCTCCGGGGGCGTCGCGTAACTCGGCGGCAAGGTTGGTCCCTATTTCTCATAAGTTATAGCGATAGTAACGGTGACGTGCGCGACGGCCGCGAACCGCAACTAACGAGTAGCCAGCCCCATTCGTTGAGAGTATGAACTATCTCGTGGCGATGGAAGCCGCCTGGTTGGTCCGTGACGTAGAAGACATCGACGACGCCATCGGCGTGGCCGTCAGCGAGGCCGGCAAGCGCCTCAACGAGGCCGACATGGACTACGTCGAGGTGGAGGTCGGCGCGACGGGCTGTCCGGCCTGTGGCGAGCCGTTCGACTCGTCCTTTATCGCCGCAGACACCGCTCTCGTCGGCCTCGTCCTGGAGATGGACGTGTTCAACGCCGAGTCCGTCGAACACGCCCAGCGCATCGCCAAGAGCGAAATCGGCGGCGCGCTGCGGGACGTTCCCCTGAAAGTCATCGAAGTGTTCGAGACCGAAGAGGACGACGACGCCGAAGCCGAGGCCTGAGGCGGGCTATCGCGGGGTCTCCGGTCGGCAGCCGCCCCGACCGTGGGTTTTTTAATTACCCCGAGTTATGGCACGCTATGGACTTGCCGACGCCCGAGGACCTGCGGGAGCGGCGAAACGAGCTGGAGCTGACACAGAGCGAACTGGCCGAACACGCCGACGTCTCCCAGCCGCTCATCGCACGCATCGAAGGCGGTGACGTGGACCCGCGGCTCTCGACGCTGCGGCGCATCGTCAACGCTCTTGACGAGGCCGAGGGCGGTATCATCCGCGCTCGGGACGTGATGAACTCGCCGGTCGTGAGCGTCGAACCCGACGATTCGGTCCACCAGAGCAAGGAGCTGATGGACGAGAAGGGGTACTCGCAGGTCCCGGTCATCCGCGACGGCTCCCCGCAGGGGCTCATCGGCAACTCCGCCATCCGCCAGCGCTCGGAGGAGAACGTCGGCGAACTCCCCGTGGCCGAGGTGATGCACGAGTCCATCGCCACCGTCGAACCCGACGCGACCATCGACGAGGTGGACGCGTATCTCAACCACAACGCCGCGGTGATGGTCGTCGAGGGCGGCCGGACCGTCGGCGTCATCACCGAAGCCGACATCGCTCGGACGGTGAGCTGAGTCCGGTAGCGACCGATACTTGTCCCGTCCGAACCGAACTCCCGACGCCCGCCGTAGGCGCTGTATGTCGGCCTTCAGGCAGTTCCTACGGGGATTAACGATGTATCCGGTATATATAACCGGGGCGGAACTGTGCGAGTGAAGACCATGGCAGAGACAATCGACACCCACCTAGAAGCCGCACTGCAGGAGGCAACCGACGAGACCGCGCGATACCACATCCGACAGGCGCTCCAGCTTCGCGTCGTAGAGCAGGAATCACAGAACGACGGTCTCTCAGTCTAAGATACGCCAGGACGAGAATCCGCTCCGTCCGGGCACACTCTATCGAACTTGTCCCGCTTTCGGGCTTTCAGTCCCGCAGTTCCAGGCCGCGAACTGACACTGTTTCTTCGCCCTCCTCGACATGGCCGATAACCCGCGCGTCCTCGCTCGCCTCGACCACGGTTTCGGCGTCGTCCTCGGGCAGCGCTGCGACGAACCCGGTTCCCATGTTGAACGTCCGGTACATCTCCTCGTCGTCGACGTTCCCCTCCTCCTGGACGAACTCGAAGACCGACTGGGGCTCGAACGCGTCCGTGATCTCGTAGCGGAACGCGCCCATCCGGGTGAGGTTCGTCCACCCGCCGCCGGTGACGTGGGCCGCGGCGTGGGTCTCGGCCCCACGGAGCGGCTCCAGCGCTTCGCTGTAGATGCGCGTCGGCGTCAGGAGCTCCTCGGCGATTGACCGGTCGGGATTCGGGGGGAACGGGTCGGTGTACGCGTGGTTCCGGGTCACGGCCTCGCGGGCCAGCGTCAGCCCGTTAGAGTGGATGCCGGAGGAGGGCCAGCCGACGATGGCGTCGCCGGCCTCGGCCTCGCCGGGGAAGACGGCGTCCTTGGGCGCGAGTCCGGCGCAGGTCCCGGCGATGTCGAGCCCCTTGATGACGTCGGGCATCACCGCCGTCTCGCCACCGACCAGCGCGACGCCGGCCCGCTTGGCCCCCTCGCGCAGTCCGGCGCCGATGTCCTCGCTCGTCGCCTCGTCCGGGGTTTCGACGGCCAGGTAGTCGACGAACGCGACGGGCTCGACGCCGGTGGCGAGCAGGTCGTTGACGTTCATCGCCATGCAGTCGATGCCGATGGTGGAGTAGTCGTCGATGGCCTCCGCCACCAGGAGTTTGGTGCCGACGCCGTCGGTGGCCAGCGCCAGATACTGGTCGCCGATGTCGACGAGGCCGGCGTAGTCGCCCTCGAACTCGCCGGCCGCCCCGATGAGCGCCTTCGTCGCCGCCTCGCTGGCGTCGATGTCGACGCCGGTCTCGGCGTAGGTCAGTCCCTCCGCCTCGTCTTCGTCGGGAGTCGCGTCGTCCTCGGTCATATCGAATCCGGCGCGTGGGGCGGGCAAAAGAGCATCGTTCCCCGCCGTCACCGCGACAGTCAGAGCACGAACAGCGCACCGACCGCCAGCACGAGCGACGGGACCGCGACGACGGCCCAGACGAGGGTGCTCCAGGCGCGAATCTTCCGGCCGTCAAGCGGGCCGAAGGGGAGCATGTTGAACCCCGCCAGCAGGAGGTTTATCTGCAGGCCGCGGGTGGCCAGGTCGGCGAGGAACCCGCTCGTTCCGACGGTCAGGACGACGGCATACGGCACCAGGAAGACGACGGCGAGCAGGAGATTCGTCACCGGCCCGGCGAGCGCGATGAGGCCGTTCTGTTTTGCCGTGATGCGGCCCTGGTGGACGACTGCGCCGGGAGCGGCAAAGAGGAAGCCGACGAGCGCCCCGACGACGGCGAAGCCGAGCATCCGGTAGTCTGCCCGGAAGGCCGCGACCTGGCCGAACCGCACCGCGACCACCTTGTGAGCGACCTCGTGCAACAGAAAGCCTACGCCGACGGTCAGCAGGCTAACGAGGAGCGTCCCGGCGACGGCGGCGGGGCTCAGCGCGGTCAGCTGTCCGCCGAGGTCGAGCGCGGCGACTAGCTCCCGCTCCAGCAGGAGAGTGAAGGCGACGCCCAGGGCGAGCCACGCGACGGCGAGGTCACGTATCTCGCGTTGGCTGAACTCCAGGTGCATCACAGCACCCCGACGAGTATGTGGGCGCCCTGTTCGATACCGGCCCATAGTAGGCGCGTGACACCTTCGATACCGCCGATGTCAGCCGCGAGGTAGGGCAACAGGAGCGGGAAGAAGACGTAGGAGGCGACGGCGCTCCCGACGTTTGCCAGCGCGACGATGAGGATGAGCCGGAAAAGCGGGACGGCCCGCATCCGCGCCACCAGGTCGGCGATGGGGGCTTCCTCGTCGCTCAGTATCTCGTTGAGGTCGGCGATGTCACCGACGTTGACGGAGATGTAGCGCAACTCGACGTAGCCGGCGAACCAGCCGGCCGCGAGAAGCGGGAAGAGAGAGGTCAACCAGCCAAAGAGGCCCGCCGCGGCGGCGGACGACCAGTGGGCGCCCGCCAGCTTCGCCAGCCCGCCCGCGCAGACGGCGTTGACGACGACGAGCGCGGCGAACAGCTCCAGCAGGACGGCCTGACTCGCTCCGCCCAGGATGAGCAGGCCAAAGAAGACGAGAAACGCGAGGCCGACGGCGTAGCCGACGAGCTTGTACAAGGAGAACCGACTGCCGCTCTCGGTACCGACAAGCGACGACATCGGCGGCAGCTCCTCGGGGTGGTCGAGATAGCGCTCGATTCCCTCTCGGTGGCCCGCTCCGACGATGGCGACGACGTGATAGCCCGCCTCGCGGAGCTCGACCAGCCGGTGGGCGATGAAGGCGTCGCGCTCGTCGATGAGCGCCTCGGCCCCGCCCGGGGAGAACTGCCGGAACTCCTCCATCATCGCGCTCACCACGTCGGTGTCGGTCATCTGCTCGATGTCGAACGCCTCGACGTCCTCGGCGTCGCCGCCGAGGCGGCCGAGGGCCACCGCGAGCGGGAGCCCGACGACGAGACTCGCCACGACCACGACGAGGAGCGTGTCCAGCAGGCCGACCAGGCCGCCCGGTATCGCGCCGCCGAGCGCGCCGGCGCCGAGTAACAGGCTGTCCGTGAACGCGCCGGCGACGATGGCGATGGCGCTGCCGAAGACGGCACCGACCGTGAGGCCAACGGTGAGGGGCGGCCCCATCTCGGCCAGCAGGCTCCCCAGCAACGACAGCTTCTCCCGACCGGTCAGCCGGGCCCAAAACCGCTGGACGGTGGTCTGGATGTCCCGGTCGACCAGCGCCAGGCCCAGGCCGAGTTCCTCGGCGGTGTCGATGGCGGCTTTCATGTCGGCGCCGGGTTCGACGTCGAACCGGTCGCCCAGCCGGGCCTGGATGTACGACAGCATCCAGTAGGCCAGGAACTGAAAGACCGTGTTCCCCCGGAGGAGGTCGCTCGCATCGAGGTCCTCGGGCGCCTCCCCCTGCATCTGTCGGTATCTGCCCTCGTCGAGCTCGACGGCCACGATGTCGGGCCGGCGGTCCTCGAGTGTCGATTCCACTTCCTCGACGCTCTGCTCGGAGACGTGGGCGGTCCCCACGACTTCGACGGACCCCTCGCCTCTCGGTTCGGGAAACTCGTCGTCCGCCGATGCCGCGTGTTCGGTCATCACGCCGGGTTACACGGCGGCTTCCTTTACCGTTGTCGGGTCGGCCGACGCCGCTCGGCCCCGGGAGAGTGACAATATGAGAAGAAGTCCTGTCGAATCCCCGCTCCTTCCTCGATAATACTTACTAAATTACAGTTCGGTGTCGAGGTAACCGCAGGATGGCGGTGACTAACTAGACGGTAGGTGCATTACCAATGGTTTAGCAACTATGATATGTGTGGACACCAACTGAAAAAACGAGACATATGCACGACCTAACTGGATTCCAGCGAGACCTGTTGTACGTGATCGCCGGACTGGACGAGCCACACGGCCTCGCCATCAAGGATGAACTGGAGGGGTACTACGAGAGCGAGGTCAACCACGGTCGGCTCTACCCCAACCTCGATACGCTGGTCGAGAAGGGACTCGTCGAGAAGGGTCAGCGCGACCGACGGACCAATTTCTACACCCTGACACGTCGCGGTCAGCGGGAACTCGACGCGCGACAGGACTGGGAATCGCAGTACGTCGCGGCCTGAGCGTCCAGACGGGTCGCTCACCGTCCCGCGAACGGGGTCGATGACGTTTATCCTTCTCGCCGCCGAAGAGTGCGTATGACACTGGACGTGGCTGTCCCCGACCGACCGACGCTCTCGGCCGCGGTCGAGGCGGCGGAGTACGACGACGTGGACGTACAGGGCGACGAGTACCGACGCGGCGAGCTCTCGGAGGCCCTCGCTGACGGCGCCTGGGACGACGCCTTCCGCGAGTGGGCCGCCGACACCAGCCTCGACGAGGACACGTGGGACATCGTCACCGACCTCGACCTCATCGGCGAGTTCGACTTCTTCTGGGACTCCTTCGCCGGACGGGTCGGCTACCACGCACCCGGCTTGCCGGAGGACTGGCGCGAGCGGGAGATTCACGCCGATGTCGAGTCCTGGGAGACGGTCTCCTCGATAAACGCCGGGCTGACTGAACTCGGGCAGGTCGTCTGTGACGTGCTGGCCGACGACTATCTGGACTGGGAGGCCCAGGAAGTCGACGCCGGCGACCTCCCCGACTTCTAGAGCGTCCCCGAGAGCACGAACGTCTCCCGTCGGTCCTCGGCCCGGTGGACGGTGATTCCGGCGTCTTCACACAGCTCGACGGCGTCCGCGGCCGCGTAGCGTTCCTCCAGCGGCGGACCGGCGTCCCCGGCCCCCGTCCGCGTCCAGTCGCCCAGCGCCACCCGACCGCCGGGGGCGAGCGCGTCCGCGACGGCGTCCATCGCATCCGGCGTCGCGAACTCGTGGAACGTCATCGTCGAGACGACCGCATCCAGGGCTCCGACCGGCAGTGACTCGACGGTCGCCGTCACCGGCGTCACGTTGTCCGGCAGCCCCTTCTCGCGATACCGCTCGTGCATCTCCGGCTGGACGTCGACGGCGTAGACGGTGCCCGCGGCCGCCGCCACGTCGTCGGTGTAGAAGCCGGTCCCGCTGCCGAGGTCTGCGACCACGTCGTCGGCCGCCGGGTCGAACAGCGCCAGCAGTTCGTCGACCGAGAGGTAGGCATAGCGGGTCGGGTCGTCTAGCTGGTCGGCGCGGGCGGGGTCGAACGTGTGAAAGCCCATCACCGGCGCTACGGTATCGAGCGGTAAAACCCCGCGTGGACCGGCACGCTGATAATCGTCGGCGGGCTTCCCTCGAACATGGCAGTAATTACCTCTCCACGAGAACGCGAATGCGAGCGGTGCGGGCGACGCGACCTGTGGGACGACGACCACTGCACCTGGCGTATCGAGGTCGTCGACGGCGAGAAACAGTCCGGCAACCCCCACTGCCTCCACGAGTGGGACATCAACGGGACGTTCAACCCGATCGATTCCTGACAAGGCGTTTCCGGGTCGCAGTCTCGTAACTGGCTGCAGTCACGGCGAAAACCGACTCTCAGTGCCTACGGTAGCGGTTCGGTCGACGGTCGCACGACGGTGTTCGGCGTCGCCGTCTCGCCACCGTCAGTCGTCGACGTGTCACCGCTTGTGGACCCGTCGGTGGTCCCTCCCGACGTTTCGTTCGTACTGGTGTCGGTTGTCGTCTCGGTCGTTTGGTCGTTGTTGGGGACGGTCAGGTTTACCGTCGTAGCGGAGTCGTCCTCGCCAACCACCTGTCCTTCGGTGACCTCGGCCGTCCCGTTGAGTTGTACCGAAGCTCGCGGGTTAATCGGGATGTTGAACTCGTAGGGACCTTGCGCTCGAACGCTCACGTTCGTGTACCCTTTGTCGGTGCCCCAGTTGTCGTACCCGGTCGTCGAGTACGGGACGGTCATCTCGAACTGGCCGTCGGAGCCAACGTCGACGCGCTGGGTGTAGGTGAACGTCTCGCCGGTGACGTTGTTTCGCATCGGGACGCTCGCCTCGATGGTGGTGTTTGCCGGGGCGGTCCCCTCGATGGTCCCGCCGGGCACTCGCTCGAACAGCTTCGTCCAGGCCGGGTTGGTGTGGTCCATCGTCTTGGTGGCCGCGTCGTCCATGCAGTAGGTCTGATTGCCGATCGGCATCGCCGTCTGGTTGGACGCGCAGTCACCGGTCGAAGACTGCTGACTCGGGAGCTGACCGAACGCGGACTCGATGAGTTGGAACTGGTTGTGCGCGCCGGAGCTGTACGCGCTGGTCTCGCTGGAGCCGACGAAGCGGTAGTGTTCAAGCGCCGGGACCCGTTCGCCTGGCTGGGCGCCGAAGCCGCCTATCTGTGAGGTCCCGTCAGACTCGGTGAAGTTCCGAGCCTCCTCCATCGTGCTGAACCGTTTCACCGCGGGCGAGCCGTCCGCCGGCGAGGCCCGGATGGTCTGGCCGTTACGCGTGGTCGCCGTGTCCCAGTCGACGACGTAGACGAACGGCTGGGACGCCGACTGCGGCTCCTTGGCGCTACCGTGGTACTCGTAGAGCCGGACGACCATGCTCTCGTAGTAGTCCTGGGTCCGGTAGTTCATGTACTGCTGTGAGTTCTGTCGGCTCCGAATCGACCCGTAGTAGTCGCTCGCGGAGACGTTCGAGACGTCGTAGAACCGGGGCGGGGCGAAGAACTTCCCGCCGCCCTGGCCGTAGGTGTTTGCCATCTTCCAGTCGACGGCGACGTACCTGGTCTGGGCCGGCGTGTCGTCGTCCTCGTCGACTGTCTCGAGGACGTTGTTCGCCTGTGTCTCGTTGGGTGCAAGCAGGAAGTTCGCCGCCGTAGTCGATCCTTGTTGGAACGGGTTCGCGTTCGGTATCCGCTCGCCCTGGACCGTGATGATGTGGCCGTAGTCCCACCACGACATCACGCCGTACGCCCCTTCCGAGTAGTCGAAGTCCTCCTGATCGGGGTAAGTACCGTAGTACTCCAGGTTCCCGTTACCGCCCGTGCCGTAGGCGCCTTCCTCCGGCGAGTGCTGGTCCAGCCACTCCATGCTCTCGCTCCAGGCGGCCGGCTCCTCGCCGGGGCCCGCACTCCCACCGATGGCCAGTGCCGTCGGTGAGACCAGCAGTAGGGTTCCGAACAGGACTAACACGACCGAGGCGATGGTGATGACCTCGTAGGCCTCGACGCCGTCCTCGATAGAGAAGTCAGTCCACCGGACCACGTAGTCGACGGCGACCGCCGAGAGTGCAGCCACCGGGAAGACGAGATAGACGCCGAACCGAATCTGGGTGAGCGAGGCGGCCAGAATGAATGCGAACCAGATGACCATCAGGAACCGCTCCGCACTCTCTTCCCTGTCAGTGAGCTGGTTGAATAGGACGAGGACCGCACCGATGACGGCGGCGAACAGCGCGAGTCCGTGGTACTGGTACAGACGGCGGGGCTCCGTGAGCGGCGTCGCCTCGCCGACGGAGGTCTGTGTCGCGGACGGACTCGCAGTGAAGCCTAGCACTCGTAGCACTTGGTCGACAAAGTAGCTAAAGATATCCGGAGTCAGTATTGCGGTCAGTATCGCAAGTGTCGATAGAACACCTCCGACAATGACTGGATAAAGGTTCCGGCCGTAGCCGTTAGCTTCCACGTGGCGGGCCAACCAGGCCATGAAGACACAGCCACCGGCGATAGCGGCCGCAAGAATCACTTGTAACAGCGTGTGATCCGTCGCAGAGATAGTCAACCGCTGGATGACGGCCAACTGTAGCACAGCCACTGTGGTCATCATCACGGCCCCGGAGATAGCCACGTGTTCCGGGCTTTTCCCCCGGACGAACTCGAGGGTCAGCCAGAGCAGGAAGAAAACCCCGAGGATACCGAGCAGGAGGACCGCCGGCGGCCACGTCCAGAGATACATCGAGATGGCCAGGCCCGCGAGGGCGGCGTAGCCGACGCTGGCTCTGAGCGCCGGGATATCGCGGTCGAGGAACTGCTCGTAGATCGGTTTATCGCGTTCGGCGACAGAGATGGCGACCATCACGCCCAGGACCGAAGTCACCTGCAACAGCCCTTCGGCGACTTGGTGGTCGTAGACCCCGACGACGCTCCGTTGGAGGAACAGACCCGCCGAGAGCGCGAGTATTATCGCCGCCGTCACGCCGCCGATTCGTCCCGCCAGCCGTCGCCCCATGTAATACGTGGGAATCGCTGCGAGGGCCCCCATCACGGTCGGCGCGAAGAGCGCGACCATGCCGACGGTGTGGGCGCTGGGGTCCCCGAGGCCGACGATAATCGCTATCGTCCCGAACACCTGGTCCATCAGCGTCCCGAACTGACCCGAGCGGTTCCCATAGGGGAAGTAGGTCCAGGGATCAAAGGGCATCGTTGCCGGCCAGTTCTGTACGACGTACATCGTCGAGCGGTAGTGATACCACGGGTCGGTCCCGGTAAACAGGACCTCCCCGTCGACGATGTACGACGCGTAGTTCCGGGCCCGGTTCCACAGCATGAACCCGAACACGAGGAGGAGGGCTGGTACGTGATACCATGATTTGACCCTGTCCAGCGTGGACTCAGGTTCGGGGTTTTCGGCCGATGTCCCCCGTGAGTGACTCATTGGTCTGAGACACTGCCAAGGCGCGCATAAGCCTTTTGACCTCGCCTCGCTGAGCAGTCCCGAGCGGGATGGAAACGCCTAACCGCGGCGGTGGTGCATTCCCCACCAATGCGTGTTTCCGTCGTCCTCTGTACGCACACGCTGGAGCGGTACGACGACTGTATGGAGGCGGCCGAGAGTGTGCTGGGCCAGACTCACGACGACGTCGAACTGGTGCTGGTCTCGGACGGGAACGACGACGTCTACGGGCAGTTCCGGGCCGACTTCGGCGACCGCGACGACGTGGTGATTCACTGTAACGACGAGAACGTCGGCCTGCTGGAGAGCCGGAACAACGGGGCCGAGCGAGCCACCGGGGACGTGGTCGCCTTTCTCGACGACGACGCCGTCGCGGCCGACGACTGGACCGAACGGCTCGTCGCCGCCTACGAGGCAGACGAGAGCCGCCAGGCGGTCGGCGGTCGAATGGTTCCGGCGTGGGTCGCCGGCAAGCCCCGCTTTCTCCCCGAGGAGTTCTACTGGCTCGTGGGCGTGACGAATCGCGGATTCGGACCGAACGGCGACCCCGACGAGGCCGGCGAGGTCCGCAACACGTTCGGGTCGAACATCTCCTTTCGACGGGACGTGTTCCTCGACCTGGGCGGGTTCGAGGACGACATCGGGGGGCGACAGGGCGAGAAGAACCTGCAGGGCGGCGAGACGGAGCTGTGTGCCCGGCTCCGGAGCGAGTACGACGCGGGCGTCTACTACGTCCCCGAAGCGCTGGTCGCTCACAAGGTGTTCGACTACCGGACCGACCCCGGGTGGCTCGTCGACCGGGCCTTCTGGCAGGGGTACTCCAAACGCGGGATGGAAGTGTTCGTCCCCGAATCCACGGGCGAGGAGTCCGACTTCCTGGGCCGACTGCTGTTTTCCTTCGTCCCCCGACGCGTCGGCTCGCTGGTTCGGTCGCCGTCCCTGGCCGGCCTCCTCCAGTTCCTGTTTCTGTTCGTGCTGACCGGCGCCGTCGGCGCCGGCTATCTCTACGGGGTGTACGTGTGGGAGGGCGCATGACGCCGACAGAGCCCGGGGACCTCCCGGACGTCTGTGTCGTCACCCATCCGCTGGCCGCGGCCGGCGAGAACGCCACCCGGAGCCTGCTTGACATACTGAGTGCGATAACCGGCGTCGCGCTCGTGACGGCGGACCTCCCGGCCGACTCGGAGATTCGCGGGAAACACGAACTCGTAGAGCTGACCCGGAAGGGGGCCGGTGACTCCGTCCTCGTGGCCGCCGTCCGGTTCCTCCTGAACCAGTTTCGGATGTGTCGCGTGCTGGCCGACCGGAACGAGGACGTGGTGCTGTTCTACGGCGCGACGTCGTATCTACTGCCAATCGTCGTGGCGCGGTTGCTCGGCAAGACCGTCCTCGTCGAGCCCCGCGGTGACGTGCCGCTGACTCTGCGACTGAACTGGGAACGGCGGTTGCCGGACCGGGTGGCGCGTGGCCTCGCCGGGCTGGTCCGGCTACTCGAACGTGCCGGCTTCGCCGTCGCCGACGGCGTGGTCACCTACACGCCGTCGATGGCCCGCCAACTCGGCTTGCATCCGGAGGCCCCAGACGTGTATCCGACCGGTGCGCGGTACGTTCGGACCGACGAGTTTCGCGTGACACGACCATACAACGAGCGTAATCGGGTGGTTGGATTTCTTGGTCGAATCGACGAAGAGAAGGGTATCCGGGAGCTAGCCCGAGTGGCAGCCGAACTCCCCAATGATATCACGTTTCGGTTTATCGGTGACGGCGAACTCCGGGAGTGGCTGGAGACTGAACTGGCCGGGGAAATCGACGCTGGTCGGGTGGAACTCACCGGGTGGGTCGACCACGACGAGGTGCCGGCCCAGCTCAATGACCTCTCCCTGCTCGTATTGCCCTCACAGCCGACTGAGGGGCTCCCGACGACGATACTGGAAGCGTTGGCCTGTGGGACGCCGGTACTCGCGTCGCCGGTCTCAGGTGTTCCGGATGTGGTTCGGGACGGAGAGACCGGATTTCTCATTGAATCGAGAGAGGTCGAGTGGCTCCGGAACTACATCGTCGATATCCTCGCTCGCGAGGAGCTGGCAGACGTCAGCCACTGGGGCCGGTCTCTAGTCACCGACGAGTTCAGTTTCGAGGCTGCCTGTGAACGCTACCGCCAGATATTGTCAAGTTATAGGCCCTCAGAACGTGACTAATCGGCACAGCTTCAAGCGAACCTCAGCGGAGATGACAACGAGGACGGCCCCGTAAATAGCTGCGCCAAGGGCGACAAGCGTGAGCGTGTATGGCAGCGACGCAGGTACGAAAGGCGTCAGCGAGTAAACGGCAGCTCCCATGACGACGCTTGCGAGGCCCTGTTTGGCGATATCGCCAGCGGGTACCGGAATCGACCCGGCTCTATCTGTGAGCATCTGCCACCCGTACCACAGGTACCCGCAACTCGACAACAGGGTCGCGACCGCAGCACCGTACCAGCCCAGGCCGTACAGACTGAACAACGACACCAGTCCGACATTGAGCACCAGATTAAGCAGAATAAATGCCGTGTTGACCCGGAACGTTGCTCTGGGATAGTCCAGCCCGTTCAGCGTGTTGATGGCCTGTCGGCCGAATGTGTGGACGGTCCGAGCGGCGAGGAGGATGACAAGGATATATGCGCCTTGTGCGAACTCCGGCCCGTATATACGGAGTATCCGGTCGCCAATAGCGAGCGCTCCGAACAGTCCTGGAATGAGGAAGATACCGGTAAACAGCAGACTATCAGAGACGAGCTGTCTGGCCTCGGCGAGCCGCTCGTCACTCCCGAGCTCACTCAGTTCGGGAAAGAGAGTCGAGGAAATCGACTTCCCAGCCAGAGAGAGGAAGCCGGTGAGCGTCCAGGCGGCGGTGTATATCCCGACGAACTTGTCGGCGACGAAGAACCCGAGCACCAACAGGTCGAGCCAGTTGATGGCGATTCCCTCAACGTTGCTGAGCCAGGAGTACTGCGTGAACCGCCGTAGGTCGGTGAAATCGGCCCGCGACGGTAGCGTGAGGTGGTCCCAAAGCAGGAACAGTCCAGTGAGTGCGATGACCGCCATCGAGACGATATGACCGTAAACAAGCCCTAGCACCAGCGCCCCGGTCAGGGCAAAGGTAACCTGTCCAACCAACCGTAGGAGGCTCTCTATACTACTCAGCCACCCTGAGAGCGCGACCTGTCGTCTCCCCTCCAGCCCAGCCCGCGTAATGTCAAGTAGCATGTTCGCCAGCACCAGGCCGACAAGGAGGACAGCAACATCAGTGCCAACGTATGATGCCACGAAGCCATCTAAGGCGATGATAAAGAGGCTCACGACAACTCCGTAGACTAGAACCAAAAAGAGTCCGGCGGCAAAATGCCCGGTTACCAATCGGGACTCCGACATCCGCTTCGAGACGGCCGTCCTAATGCTATTTCCGGGGAGTTTGAGCCAGAACAGCAGCGCAATTATCTGTGAGTAGATACCGAGCCCGCCTGCACCGAAGTACTTTGCCGCAAACAGCGTGGAGCCAAAGCCCGCCAGCGACCGGACGAGTTGTGAAACGAAATGTAAGACAGCGCTCCGGTCCCGTCGCATATTTGTCATGGTTTGCCGAGAGGTTTTGGTCTACGGCAGGAATACCTGACTATTGCATGAGCCCTCATTTATATTACGTGGTCCCGGCGCAGCGGTCAGAGCTGAGTGAGTGTCGCCGAATCAGCTGGAGAGTCGCTCGTAGACGTCTAGGTGGGTTTCAACAGCGCTGTTGAGAGTGAGCTCCATCTCGTCGAAGGCCTGGAACCCCTGCTCAACCTGGGCCTGATATCGGTCCGGGTCCGAGACGAGTTCAGTTGCAGTTCGTAACACGGCTGCCGGCGTCCGGTCGGCCCAGACGTATGTCCCGCGATTTTTGAAAAGTCGTTCGATTTTCCCGGTGGCCGTCGTTATCACCGGCGTTCCACAAGCTAGTGACTCCAACCCCACGTTCGAGGTAACATCATACTTCCGTGGGGCGACTGTGATATCAGCGACGTTGTACAGCGCCGGCATCACTTTGTTGTCGACGAACCCCTCGAACGTTAGGTTATCGTGACTTTCGAACCGCTCTTTGAGGGGGCCGGCACCGGCGACGATAAACCGATGACGTTCGTTCTCTGTTTGGCGGGCCATCTGATCGAAGATGTGTGCACCTTGGCCTTCGGTGAGCGCACCCACGTACAGCATGACTGTCTCGTCCGCTTCAATACCGTGTTCTGTCCGAAGTTGTTGGATTCGCTTGTCCTCGTACTGATAGAACTGAGACCGATCGATGGTGGCCAGAACATTCGCCGTCTCGTAGCCGAGTCGCTCCCACTGGGTTTCGTCCGCTTCCTTCTGAATCTTGATGTCGATGCCGAGTAGTCGACCGAACAGACGGTGAAATAGGGAGTTCTGGATGCCCGGGCCCACGCCGGCGACGAGCGGACCCCAGTAGACCAACCGAGTGAAAAGCACCTGATAGATGTTGATGGGGACGTGGACGACATCGGCGTCAGCGAAAGCCCGTCGTGTCCGCAGTAGGGTCTTGAGTGGGTTGTCCAGCGACAATGTCTGGACGGTCGCTTCGGACCGGACCTTCTCGGGCTCGTTCGTCAGTACGATGACTTCGTGGTCGGTGATGTCGGCGACGCCGTTGATGATATCGGCCGCGCGAGTTCGGGGACCTGTCCCGGAGAGTCGATAACAGAAATACCCGATTTTCATACGGAAGAGATTCACAGAACGGCAAAAAGGGTTTGGATATCCGTGGTAGCACCGCTTTTTTCGGAAGCAGTGACTCCCTTATCGCCGTAGCACGTGCGAGCCGCGTTGGCTTCTACTGGGGCTCGTCCGAGCCATTAGAAGTAGATATCGATATCTGATTGAATAAATCACGGGGGACTATCCGTTAGATTCGGCGAGGACTGCCTCGTAGACAGACCGATATGAACGCGCGATGGCTTCAATCGTGTAGTTCTCTGCGACAAGTTGTCGCCCGGTGGCGCCAAGCCGCTCGCGTTCGTCGGGGTCGGAAGCCAGTTCCCCCAGCTCGTCAGCCAGAGTCTCGGCGTCGGTGGGCTCGTGGAACTTCGCTACCTCGTCGTACGTCTGCCTAAACGGCTCGATATCGGCAAAGACACACGCTGTCCCACTCGCGACTGCCTCGACCGCGGCCATGCTGAACCCCTCCCACAGCGACGGCATCGCATATATATCTATCTCGTGAAGCAGTCCGTACACCTGAGCGCGCTCGATGTCGCCGAGAAAATGGACCTTACTCACGACACCGAGATCGCTGGCGAGTGCTTCGAGACGGTCTCGCTGTGGACCGTCGCCGGCGACGACGAGTTCCACCGGAACCCCCTGTTCGCGCGCCAGCGCGACGCCCCGGACAAGCGTCTCGTGGTTTTTCTGCTCGGTAAGTGTGCTCACCGTCCCGACCAGAATCGTGTCAGCTCCAATGTCAGCGACTTGGTGGACACTCCAGTCGTTCTCGGCGGCCGCGTCGATTGCGGCGCGGTCCACACCGTTTGGAATGATGACAACATTGCCCGGGTTGAGTAGCGCGGTCTCCCACCGTTTGAACGACTCCCACACTGCTCGGGAATTACAGACCACTCTCGCCGAAATCGGGTTCGTGAGTCCGTTCGAAACACGTCCGAGCCGCGTGAACCCGTCTCTGGTGTTCCCCTCTCTGGAGACCGACGGGACGCCGTTGTACTTGGAGAGGAGCTTGGCGAACACCCCGGAGTGGTTGTGGGTAGTCTGGACGATATCCGCCTCGGCGATGACCTCGCTGGCTTGCCGGAGAGTCTCCCGATTGACACCGGTGGTCGTGTCCGGTGCGTCGAGGTTGACCACATCGACTAGCTCGTCGCGGTAGAACGGAACCGCATCGAACCACGACAGCACGGTTACTTCGGTATCCGTGTACCGCTGGAGTGCGACAGCAATATCGACTTCCGCTACCGTCTGGTCGACGGCATTAACGACAAAACAGACACGAAGAGATACCATCGATATCTTTGTCTTCGACAGAGTTACTCCTTATCCTTTCGATTGTCAGGCTGTGAATCATACCTCGGACTATATTCATGACTGACATATCTATGGTCATTATTCTCCGAGGGTCTTCCTCTTGTCGGTCTCCCCCGGTCGGGCGCAGTGAAGCCTCTGTCCGATACGTATTCTGCGGAGTATTGAACAAAAACGATTTCAAATACTAGATTGTTATAGGGATATCGTGACTACTACTGTCCTGATTTCGTTTGACGCGCTCCGATATGATCACCTTTTCAGAAATCGAGATAAAAAACAGGTCACTCCGTTTCTTGATAAGATGGCGTCGAAAGGAGTAAAATTCTCAAACCACCTCTCCACTGGGTCAGGTACTTCAACATCGTTTCCCGGGATTCACGCCAGCGCACTCCCACTTGATTACGGGTATGCCGGCGTAAACGAGAACCACACTACTCTCGCGGAGATTCTCAGCGAAAACGGCATCCAGACCATAGGCGTCACGGCCCAGACATCGTGCTCTCGAGTGTACAACTATCACAGGGGGTTTGATACGTTCGAAGACTGGGTCACTCCGGCGAACGACGGCGGTAATTCAGGTGGAACGGGGACATACCTGAAATCGCGTCTCGCCTCGGTTATAGAGTCTCTGCCTGTGATTTCTCCTATCGCATCGGAGCTAAAATTACAGTTCGATGGCCTCAGAGACATCTATGACACACCGCCGTGTCCCTACCCGCAGGCGGATGAGGTGACAGAGACAACACTCTCGCTGATTGATGAACACGCCGACGACGACTCTGACCTGTTCCTCTGGGTTCACTATATGGAACCTCATGCCCCATACTATCCGCCAGAGAAGTACATCGAGGGATTTCATACCGGCGATTTCGATATTGGCCGTATCCGTCGAACGGTTCGAAAGGCGCGCAGGGCACGACCGGAAATCATCGACGGTTCCATGGTCGAGGCGGTGTCCGAAGCCGAGGTTGAGGCCCTTCGAGACTTTTACGCTGCCTCAGCCTGTTACGTCGACGCTGAAGCCGAACGACTGTTCGACGGTCTTTGTGAGAGGGGTATTCTAGATGATAGCCTGTTGTTCTTTACTGCAGATCACGGTGAGGAGTTATTCGACCGAGGTACACTCGGCCACCGGACTAAGATGTACGAAGACCTCGTCCACGTTCCTCTCATAGTCTGTGATTCGTCGGGCCAGTACTGCCAGCAGTCGGTGCACAATACCGTCACAAGTCACGTTGACCTCGCTCCGACGATAGTTGACCACTTCGATATTTCGGCCCCAAATAAGTGGCGTGGTATTTCTTTGGTCGATTTGCTGGATGGCGAGCGAGACACGCTGGAGCGTGACTACGTCTTCTCGGAACTCTGTCATACCAGTGGACTTGGTGGGGAAATCAATCTGGACAATGTCGTCGCATCAGTCCGGTCGGACCGCTGGAAATACATTCAGAACCGCCAGCTGGGCAGGGAAGAACTGTACAACATTCGCACAGACCCAGGAGAACAGAGCAATCAGATCGATGATTGCACATACATCGCCGAAAAAATGCGGGGGAGATTGCAACGGCGGTTATCGGATGTGACTGAGACGTCACAGACTGTCGAAGTGTCGGAGGAAGTTCAAGAACAGCTAAGAGAGCTGGGATACACCGAGTAAACACCCATTCGTCTTTAGCTAAGACTCACACCTCGGTTGCGTAGCGGTAGCGAGCGTATCCTGTAAGATCGGTCGTTGCTGGTGTATTTTCTGTGCGTCTTCGAACAGCCGCTCCAACAGCGGCGGTGGCGAGTAACCGAGATACTCACCGAGTTCGTGGAGGATGAGCTGGGCGTGCGACCGGAAGGTCGCCGCCCAGCGTTCCGGCGGAAACACGATCTCATTGTCGGCTTGCTCAGTGACCAGATCCAACAGGTCACGGCTCACCAACAGCGACAGCAACGCCGCGTACAGCAGAATTTCCACGACAGCCGGGTTGCTCGTGTCGAACTCATCTAGTTCGTACTGCGTCTTCAGCTCACGGAACAACGTCTCTACCTCCCACCGACACCGATACAGCGTTGCTAGATCCGACGGGAGAAACTCTTCTCTCGGCAGATTCGTGATGTACAGATGGTAGTCGTCGGCGTCCGAATCGCGGACGCCGACGACGCGGAATCGCTTCGTGTCCAGCGAGCGTGTTCCCTCGTACTGCCCTCGCTTAAACTCCGCTTCGACCTCCACGTCGATGTACTTCCGCGAGAGGTCATCGACCACATCCTGGATCTGCTCGCCTGCCAAGGGAATGGCGCGCCCGCGCCATTCCCGTAATTCCTCTGTTATCACCGGATTCGCGTTCTGCTTCAGCCGGCTGACGAAGTAGCCGTCGTTCTCGTCGATCAACGCGAAGCGGCGGTACTTGAAGTACGCTAAGTCGAACAGAACGAGCCGTCCGTGTAGCCACGAACCCGTCTTGAACAGCGTGCTGTCGTGTGTTTTCTCGTCAGTCACGTCGAAACGTTCAATCGTCCGGTCGGTGGCGTTGTGGAGCAGGTGGAGCTTCGCTCCAGCCTGCTCCTCGTGGCGTGCTTGGAACTCATCAGAGAGGAACTCGTGCAACCGCAGGACGGTTCCATCAGCGATCATTACGTCCCTGAATCGGCCGATATCAGCGTCAACAGCGTCGGGAACAGCGACCTCGTCGAGACCGTACTCGACGAGGTCGCGGAGATACTCGGCGAGTAACGGCGTTAACCGGTGGTAGAAGCCGCCGGGAGAGATCGGTTCGTCGGCTGTCGAATTATAGCTGCGTCTGAAGCCAGCAAGTGTTCGGCTTTCGCCTGCGGCGAAGCCGAACACGAGCGCCCACACGAGGGCTGGAATCTGCAACTTACCCTCTCGCTCGACCACGCCGAGTTGCTCGGCGTGCTCTTCGAGGAACTCGGAGGGAAACAGTGTAGTGAGACGACGCATAATTCGGGATGAGGAGGCGTCTTGGTGCACACTTGCCGCCTCCTCGTTCCTCTCGAAAAGTAGCCTCGATAAGCCGCCGCTGTCACGTGGTTCTTCTCTTAGCTAAAGACGGATGGTAATCGGCCCTAAAGGGTGGCAAAATTGTGTTTGCTGACTAATTCCTGTGGTGAAAGACGAAGTCAGATATAAAAATAGACACTCATCAATGATGAAATAAATCCGAAATACGGTGCATAGCGGACAAAAACCACCAGTTCATAACCAAAACGTGTTGACTCATCCAATATCATTGAACGGTTTGAAAACACATAGATCATATTCCGTAGCCCGATAATCATACTTCCAGTTGAGACTACCACAAAGAGCAACCCTGTAGTGGTGGCCGTTGTAATAAAATCAGAAAGGAACGCAACATTTTGTATGATTGGAAAATTGGCAAGTGCTGCAAATAACTCGGATAGAAGCGGTATTTCTCCATAGACCGGTCTACCGATCAGCCCTCGCCTTCGTGGTATAACTCCAAAAAATGGCATGATATATCCGAAAAGGTAACCGAATAAAGTGAAATATAAAGCAAATCTCACAGACTTCTTAACCTCTGAAATGGTCTGTGTTTGCTCACTCCTGACTTTGGGAGTTTTGAAAGGTGGCGTGATCCACTTCCATATACTCGGAATCATATCTTTAGCCCATCGGAGGAATATTAGAGAGTAGACAGCTCCAGCACTGAGTATCATAAAATAGTGACCCGTATCAATCATAAAATAAGCATAAAATCCAAAACTTCCAAGTCCCACAGGAAATACGAAATCGGCTAAAATCTCAGTAACAATGTAGAGAGTAGCAACGATTGAGAGTGGTCCTAAAAAACTTGAGATCAAGTCAGAAGTGGTCCGATAGTGATATGGGAATATTTCCTTCAATCGAACCTGAAGTTTCATCGTTAAAACCGTATTACCCGTCTGAATCAGTACGGAGTTCTTCTGGTTCTATATCTCCACTAAGATACCTACGCCCCTTATGGGTCAACTGATAGTATCCTCGCTCCTCCGATACTTTTTCTAATAACTCCCGCTCGGTAAGTTTCCGCATTCGTCGGGCAACGGTATCCCGACTTTTATCGATAACTTCGAGCAGATCATGGAGATTATACCAGACGACAGTCGGGGGAAGAGCTACCCCTTCGTCTTGCGCCTCGAAGAATTCGAGGACAGCATCATCTACTTCGTTCATGCCTTCGACACGCGGGCGCATACCCGCAAATCTGAGCAGAACGTGTTAGTTGCACCGGTCATTCGGCATATTTGGGTAATCATCGGCGTGTCTGAGCAGTTCTGCGCAACAAATAAGTATGGTGGGCGTAAGTGAGCAATATAGTGCGGCAGTCGGGCTCAACGGGTGTAGGTAGGGTGAGAAGGAGTCGGGAGCCGACGACCCTGCGCCGGCCGGAGTGCCGCTCTATCGAGCGAACACATGACCACGACCGATGCACGCCGCCAAAAGACAGGTGGCACGACTGACGGCCAGCGCCCCGGTTTCACTTTCACCGGCGATATCCCGCAATTTGGCGGGACGGGGCGGCGAACCGATTACTTTCACTTTCACTCCCCGCGTGTGGGTTTCCCCCTTTACCTCCCATGCCATCAGTTCCGACCGCACATGTCGGAGACGAAAGAGACGGTGGAGATCGAGAACCGGATGGACCGCTGGCGGTTCGTCTGTCCCCGCGGACACCGCTTGTGGGAGCCGACGAATCACCATTTCTGGTGTGCGAAGTGTGCCCGACGCGATGACGTGGACGGCGTGTTTCATGAGCTGCGCGACCGCCGCGACGGTGGGCTGCTGAAGCGCGAGCAGGTGCGATTGGTGACGCCGGTCGGTCCCTACGACCGCGACCTAGACCGGGAGGGGTCGGTGTGAGCGACCTGGAACCGCTCGCGCCCGACCAAACCATCGAGATGTACCTCGATGCCCGGAAGGACGAACTGACCGAGGCGACGCTGGACGGCCAGACGTACCGGCTGGACGCCTTCGAGCAGTTCTGTGCCGAGGAGGGCATCGAGAACCTGAACGACCTGTCAGGCCGCGACCTGTACGCCTATCGGGTCTGGCGGCGGGAGGGACAGGGCCGGGACCGTGAGCCCATCGAGCCCATCACGCTCCGCGGCCAGCTGGCGACGCTCCGCTCGCTGCTCCGGTTCGCCGCGGAAGTCGATGCGGTGCCCGAAGACCTGCGGACGAAAGTTCCGCTTCCCTCCGTTTCCGGTGCGGCGGGTGTGAGTGATACGACGCTGGAACCGGATCGCGTCAACGCGATTCTCGACCACCTCCGGAAGTACGAGTACGCATCGATGAAAAACGTCATCACCCTCCTACTGTGGCACACCGGCGCGCGGATGGGCGGCATTCGTGCTCTGGATGTCGGCGATGTCAGCCTTGACAACGACAATCCGGGCCTGCAGTTCGTTCACCGGCCGGACACCGATATGTCGATGAATAACAAGGAGAACGGAGAGCGGTGGAACGCTATCAGTGAATACGTCGCCGAGGTTGTCCGGGATTATATCGACGGCCCACGCCCAGCGTTTTATACGAGAACGGCCGCCGGGTACTCATTACGACCCGTGAGGGGCGAGCGTCCCGCTCGACGGTTCGCCAGGCGTTGTATCGGGTCACTCGGCCGTGCTAGTACGGGGAGGAATGCCCCTACGACCGCGACCCGAAGGAGTGTGAGGTGACTTCGAACATGCAATCGTCGTCGTGTCCGTCGTCGCGGTCTCCGCACGACGTTCGTAGCGGTTGGGTGACGGCGTATCGGAGCGGGGATGTACCCCGTTGTATCGTCTCCGACCGACCCAACGCGAGCGACTAGATTCTCGACCGACACTACGACCGACGAGGCGAGCGCGAGAAGGCCGAACAGCGCCGCGATTACCTTCCAGATGCGTAACCATGCACCGGAGTCGTTTTGAAAACGGTAAGGCGAACCGCCCGGACCGGCAGTACCCAAGCTGAAACTAAAAACAATACGACTAGAATTTTCTCAGATGATGAGACACTTGGACATTAATCCAGCGGCAGGCTAATACTGGTCCTGCACCGTATCCATTTTACACTGGACACAGAGGTCGTCAGCGACACAGCCGACACTGTCGTGCGGACAATCATATTCTTCGATATCAACCGCGAGTCGTCGCTTTGCACGTCCCCACTCGTTCTCCCAATCTTCGATTACCATCTCAACAGACGTGAACAAAATTTCACCTTCTTGGTTTTCGATTTTCCCAGTGATTTCAGGACCACTCTTCGCCTTAACTATTCGAATCGCTTCTTTGAAAGACGAGCATGCAATCCGCTCTCGTCGATTCGCCGGCCCCAAGATGATGACTGTAATCTCACCATCCGTCGTTTCGGTCGGCTCTAATCCACCTGTCATGCTATATTCACATCCACACTGGAACAAAAACTGTGTGACTGATTGAACCGTCGTTGCTGCATGCACTGACGGTGATTCAGTCACTTTCACGCAGCACCCACGGCTTCTCCGCGGCGTCGTACTCGCTGATTTTCCCGCTGTGACTGCGTGTCTCCACAGTGAGGATGCCGATGTGTTTGAGCTGCTGGACGAAATTGAACAGCACGTTCGTTCGAATGATGTCCTTCCAGACGGACTCTTCCTCGTAGATTCGAGACACCTCACCTGCTTCGATTAGCTCGCGGGCTCGCGTTCGCCCAGTTCTGGTGCAGAACGTATTCAGAAAGACGTTCGGGTACTCGTGGACCAGTCGGCGAAGTAAGTCCGGAAAGTGAATCGACGGGCCCTCCTTCCGTAAGGCATCCAGCAACAACCGGAACTCCGGATGGCGCTCGTAACAGTTCCGTAGCAAAATCGCAATCGGGCGATGTTCGTCAATCACGGTCGAGCGGCCGACCTCGCTCTTCAACGAGTCGAGTTCCGGGAGCGTCGACACCCCATACCCCCGCAAGACGGTCGCTGCCAGTTCGCCCTGCTCCGTGAGCCGATGCCGGTCCTCACGGCGAAGCAATCCCAACGACAATGCGCTCTGCCGTGCACTCTTGCCGGCCCCGAACCCGTACTCTGCAGCCAGTACGTCTTCGAGTTCATCACCAGCCAGCGGTCCGTGCGCATCGACGGCAACCACCGGCGCGAGGTAATTCAACGGTTGGGCCAGCGAGAGACTGGCAATATCGCCGCTAATATCGCTCCGTCGCAAGCGGACCGACAACTGCCCCTCAATGTCGACCACTTGCTCGTGTGATTCAGACGTTGGGGGACTCGACCACTTGGTCACCCCGCTGTCTGTTGCTCCGATCACGCCGACGCCTTTCGAGCGCAATAGATCAGTGTGCTGAGACACCGCGTTTTCTGACGCCGCGAGATACGAGACGTGTGCGCCCTGCTGATACGTGAGTGCCTGGCCAATCCCACGAAGCAGCCCGCTGGAGCCTTTGACTTCAACCGCAAACACGCGATCCGTACTCGTGAACCCGAGCACGTCAGGATACCGCCCAGCGATCGTGATCTGATGTGACTCACATCGGTCAAGCACATCGGCGTACGTCTCTTCGTGTGCGCCGGGCACGTGCACTAACGGCTGATACCCTCGGGTATCCAGTTCATCAACGACGTGCCCAAACACAGCCGATTCATCCATCTTAGACAACTGTTTTTCGCGGGCTTGGTTTGAATCTATGGCACTCATGCAGTTCTTCACTCAAACTCACAGCGCCCAGTTCCCTCTGACATAGCCCTGTATTCCACTCACATCCACGCCAGTGCAGTATTATATTCAACGAGATATTCCGCCTCGATGCTTTCCTCCGGGAGTATGAACCGCTCGCCAGCTGGCTCAAGAATCGTTTGCTGCAGGAGATTGGTCTGGGTCTCAAAGGACGGATTCACCCGCAGCTGGTAGTCATGGTCGATAGTGAACGGTCTCTGGTCGAATGTCGCATAATGGGTCTTGCTCAGTGGCGGGACGTTCGCTACGTCCGCTCTGTACTCCGGGTACTCACGTGAGTACAGAACGATAACGTGATCTACATTTCGAATTATTTCGAGTGACTACAACATCATATCCAGTATTGGATTCGCCTACAGTCAGAACCTGATAGAATAGTGTTTTCCGAATACGGATACATAAGTCTATAATGAGCTTACTGTCATGGCTTGCTATCTCATTCCTGTTGTGGCTCATAGCGGCCTTTTGGTTTAGCATAAACCGAAAACTCTCAACTGGGAGGCTTATTTTAGCTGCGTTCGTCGTCCTATTCTGGCCGATTCCCTATGATCTCATCGCTGGGATCATTGAGTTTTTATTCGACATTACGATGGGCATCATCAGTCTCTTGATAGGGGGTATTCTCCTTGCCGTTGGGATTCCTCTTGCTATTGTCGGTTGGGTTATTTCGGCAGCAATTGTTCTTGTGGTTGGATACTTTGTATTGTGGATGTTCCTCCTTTTTCTCGCAGCAATGGGATTCCCTGATTATTTTGGATGGGATATATAATAATCTCAGAATAATCGGTGCTGGAGATGTGGTTGAATCTTGCATAGACCCTTGCTAGGAATTGGATAGGCAAGCCGTGCAGAGTGCTCTATTACGGGATAATTGGAGTCCCATTGCTCACGCTAAGATATTGGTTGCAACATATGGCTCTCTGATAAACTACAAGACATTTGCACCGGTACAGAACGTAGCGTGACGTGCCTGTACGTTGTCCCGGTCGGTGATGAGTGGATCCAGCAATTCAACGAGACTGTTGCCTCACCAGTTTCTGTCCCAGCGGAAGCCCCTGAGGTCCTCACGAAACAACACGATGCTCGTGTTTGAGAGACGACCGACCGCAATCAGAAGCGAACGTTCCCCCGAAGCCAATCCACCTTCTCCATCGGTCGCAGATAGCGACCTATCCCGCCTCGACGAAACGCAGCAGTACCTCGCTCATCTGTCGAATGGTCTCAGGACGCCGTTCGCCTGTGTTTTCGAGATAGGGGTGATAGGGTAGCTCTTCGCCAAGACGGACTCGCAGGAGCCGATCAAGATTAATCATCGGCGCTGGAGCCTGGTCGTCGTCACGGATGCCAAATGTTGCATGCCCACCGATTGTGAGTTTGACCTGATTCTCCGTTTGGCGCTCAAGACCGACGCGATACTCGTTTGCCGACCAGGCGTACTTTGTCCCTGCCTCGGCGGGGCGAATGACAATTCGGTATGTCGCAGTCTCCTCGAACAGAGATCGGAAGAGGGGGACAGCGACGTACTCCGGTGGTTCTCGGAGCGCCCGGATTGGCCTCGACTGTTCGAGCTGGTCCCCATTGCGCCAGCACTCAAACTCCAGATCCTCGAATACGTCATCGCCGGCATCCTCAACTACGATGTCACCGAAATCGAATCCCAACCACATGATGGCCTGTTCCGGGTCAAGCGATGCGAACGGGATGGACGCAGGAATATCAGCACTCGGCTCTATCGCCGACACTAGCCGCTTTCGCACATCAGCAGTCGCTGTGTCGGTCGACAACCAGAGCGTTCCGGAATCCGTCTCAACACCCAGTAGGCCCCGAATCTGTAGGCTGGCGTACGGTGCGGGTGGCGTCAGTGGTTCTGTACAGTCCTGTTGCTGCGGTGGGCTGTAAAAATAGCCCGCTCTGCTGTATTCGTATGCGTGTGTCTGTGCGGTGACCGCAACGTTATCCTCAGGCAGGGCAATATCGAGCGGTGAATCCTCGTGAATGAACGGGTCTACAGCGCTCTCGACGCCGGGGACATCCGGGACGGAAATCTCTGCGAGGGTGTATTGTGGGCAGACTTCACTGACTTGTTGGAGCCGCCGTTCGGTCGTCTCGGTGTCGATTTGTGTGTCTCCCCCGCCAGTCGGCAACGTACACTCGTGGTGCTCGGCCGGATGGTGTGCCTCAAACGGCTCGTCCAGAGACACTGTTAGCGACTCTGCTGCCAACTGTGGCTCGAAGGCGTACTGGCGGCCATGTGGCGTGTCGATCCACCCAACTGGCTGGACTACGTCTGTTTCAGTCTCGAATTCGAGGCCGTCTGTCGGTGGCGTAACTCCCGGGGCGAAGGTTAGCTCAAGGCACGGGAGTTGACCAACTTCGTCGACCATCTGTGTCGTTGGCCTCACCGCAGTCAGCACCGTTTCTGGAAGGAACGGGTCTGTGAAACCAGCTGACTCGAGCTGTCCTGCCTCAAGTCGGATAGATCGACTGAGTGATCGGTCATAGCTGCGGTACAGATACCCATCGTCTGCGGCTTCGAGTACGTCCGTTGGAAGTGTTGTAGCAGTCGAATATGCGGTCTCACCAATCAGGAGCCGATCCCACTCTTCGATTGGCTCGTCGAGCTCGTCATTGGCCCACTGTGTGAGTTGGCTTCCGGAGAGTTGGTACACCGGTGTTTCAAGCGGCGTTGTGACCTGCAGCTCTACCGACTCGATATACTGATTCTCTCCGTCTATCTCGGCTGGCGCACTGACACGCCTGCTGTCCGATGACAGTGTAGCATCCTGCGTTGTAACCTCGCCGGTGACGATGTCACGGACATACCAGTGGGCGTGCTCGATTTCGAACGGGACCGTTTCATCGGGCCAGTTGAGCACGATCTCGGTCGATGAAGCGGTGAGTGTGGCCGAGACCAGCTCTCCGATCGATTGCCGTGTATACGGCAGGAACCCACCGCTCCCAGCTTCGATCCGCTCGTCGATATCCGTCAGTGTCTGTGCATCGGCTCGCCCGTAACATTCGGCCAGTGACTCCAGGAAGAAATTCCCGACAGTCTCGATACGGTCCGGATTACGGAGCCAGATGCCGTACTCGACATTTTCGCCGTTTTTCTTCCAGGCATTCGACGTGAGATTGGCCGAGGTCAGTAGCACGTCCGTGAGTACCGTCTCAGCCCCATCTGTCTCAGTCACGAGTAGCACTTTGAGGTGAGCCAACCCACCCCGGATCTGACTCCCTGAGGGCAGTGTTTCACCATCATCACCGGGAAAACGTGTGTGTAGGTTGAACTCGCTGAATTCCCCAGCCAGTTCGTCTACGTCGGCCGTTCCGAGGAACGATCCAAGGCTTGGCTGTGTCGTGTCAATGACTGCCGCTGGGTCGGCGCCGTACACGTCGATACTCAGCTGGTCGTCACCCACATCTGGTGGGGCAAGTGCAGTGAGTTCTCTGATCCCTGTTTTGTTGACGTTCGGCGTAAAATACGACAGTGTCACATCCCCACTCGTCTCGCGCAGACACCGTGTGACAGAACGCCGAAGCGACTCTCCCCGTCCCGAATGCACGACAATTGGTTCACTTGGCCAGCGCCTGAGTCCATCCTCTACACTTGCCGCTGGTGTCCGCCGGACAAGCGATTGCACGGTGTCTAGGAGTTGTGTGATACGGTCGTTGTTCGTGGCGTTGGATGGAATTTTCCCCGCGAGGAGATCCTCCAGTGTGAACGCCGTTTTGACCGTGCCCTCGAACCGGCTGGCCCATTCGACGTTACTAAACAGACCGGCGTAACTCAGATTGAACGACCCAGTCCAGGCGACGATTCGGTCTGGGCCCCAAACTATGACGCACTTGCCATGCACATCGCGTTCTAAGAGTGAGAGTTCGTCGTGTGCCACGTCCTCAGACAGGCGAATCTTGTCTGCTGTGTCACTGGGCGTACAGACGAGCGTCTCGAGGTCGTCGAACCAGTCAAGATAGCCCGGTGTCACCGTGTAGGTTGTAATCAGGGCGTGCTCGAATCCAGTGTCTGATTCGTCGAGTGTCTCTTTGAGTTGGGCCCCGACATCGTCGACGGCGAACGGTTGTTTACCCATCGGCAACTGCCTCTGTTAGCGTTTCCGTCCAATTGATGACCTCATCAACCCCATAGAAGGTTGCGGAGTCGTTCTCCTGAATCGGGGCTGTGACACGGTAGTGGTCGCTTTCGTCGACGAGTACATCGTTCCACTCCAGCAACGCAATGAAGAGCTCACGTGGGCTGTCTCCCGCCCCAAGTTGTGCGCGGAACTGATCCAGGAAGGCTACAACATCATCCTCATGCATCGACGTGAGTATCTCGAGGAGATTCGTGAGTTCTGCTACATAGCGGTCCTGTGTCGAGAGTTCGATGAACCGTTCAAATGACTCTGCAGTCCCGTGGTCCTGAAAGAGTGCCTCGATATCATCGTCGGTGATGATACCCGCTGTGTCGGCGATGAGATACCGAGCCAGATCTTCGCCGTCTGCGAGGAAATAATTCACACTCCAAAAATAACAGAGTGGTTCGAGCACATCGAATACCTCTCCGGAGAGGTTAGCAGCAGGGAATTGTGCGCGGGCTTCATCGACGATGTCTGCTCGAGAGCGGTAGAGTTCGGGGAGATGTCGGAGGTCGTCCAGTATGGCGTCTCTGTCTTGGGCGGGACCGACAACGGCGATGAGGAGAATCGATCCGACGAGATACTCGCCGTGTTCACGGGCTTGGACGGCTTCAAGAAAGGCATTTGCTTCGTCAGGAGTTATAGGGAACTCTGTGTTCGCCAGTCGTGCGAGGGTCGCTGCCGGTGCTTGGTCCAGCAGTGGGCGAACGAAGTTGAGATTTGACCCGATGACGACTTCACTCAGGCGGGTGCGATGGAGGGCCGGCACCGCTGTGAAGCATCGTTCGATTGCTCGGACGAAGGCAGTCACGATGCTGTCGTATTTTTCACGTTCATCTGCCGCTGGGTTGTACGTAACACTGCGGAGTTGGGTTTCGAACTGCGCTGCAAACGACACATCGTTTTCGGCACACCGCGACCGGAACCGTTGGGACATGAATCCCAGCGTCTCAGTGGTGAACTCACTTAGCGAGGGGGCTTCCCCACGAGCTACTTCTAGAAAGTGCTCGACGAGTCCATCGTAGAGGCCACGGCCGGTGCCGGTTGCTGGCTTGAACAGCCACTCGCTGGCGGCGTTTTCGCCGACCGTGATATCAGGTACGCGTCCCTGTCGTGTCTCATAAAGCGAGCGAAGTGCGTAGTAAAGCACCCCCTCGGTGGCGACCCGTTCGTCATCGCGTTCCGCCCACAGGTAGAGGTGGTCCTGCTCGGTCAGTTCATAGCCGTTCTCGTGGAGGTAGATTGCGTACTTGTTCCAGAACATCGGGTACATGATCATCCCGACATCCGGGAAGACGATTTCAGTGACTGCCTTCGGGCGAAAGTAGTTCGCTTGTGTCCCACCCTCGGGGCGGGCCGAGAGGAAGAACTCGTCTTCCATGGTGGATTGTGGCATAATTTGTTGAGTTGCGCCGGCTACAAGAGTATTGGTACGTAGTTGGTGGAGACTTAGGAAGCACCCTGACGAGGGCATGGTATGCAGAACGACTGCTTTCTGGTATCAATCACGACTCCTGTAAAAAGAACCAGAATGGTCTTCATTGGCGAGATAATCACGACCAAAGATATGTACTGTGTTATCCACGACTACAAGAAAGTGAAGAGACCTATGACTGCAGTGGTCCTGTATTTAACAGGTAAAAGATGAATAAAGGGGTTTGTCCATGGCCGTGGATTACATAGGGCCTGGTCAGATCGGTATTCTGCACCATGACCACGACTCGGAGAATCAGGCTACAGTTCCGTTGCAGCAGGCATATCGCCCCTCGCAGGATCTACCTATTGAAGAACAAGAATAATTTATGAATTAGATACAAACAAAAGAGAAGGAGAAGAACAACAGGTATTGTCGTCTGCACTTGATTATGGGAATGCGAGATGAGAAGATAGCTGAGCCCTGAGGAAGCACGGAAACCAGTGCTGCAGGATGGTGTTCTTCGCGGGCGACAGCCATATCAAACTCAGTAGGAGGATTGGTTGACGGCAAGTTTGAAATCGTGGAAGAAGAGGAATCAAGGCCCTGAGTCCGTCATTTTGAAACCCACTAAGTCCGGTTATTCCCGTTGAGAAAGACCACCGCAGGTTCTATGTTACAGAGCTTTCAACGGTGCTTTATGGTAGAGTGTAACGGAGTTGCAATCTATCGATGTATCAAGGAAGACGATGAGTTGGTGGAATTAGCTGTTCTTGACTCTACTGAGATTGGGGAAGAGGAGAATGAAACTGTCAAAGAGGTTTCGCAGAGTCTAATTAAGGATTTGATCGGAGACCATAGTATCGGAAGTCGAAGAAGCACCCCTGATTACGGCGATAGTAAATCGGCACGGATCCACGAATACACAGAGAGTGCTGAAGTGGAAAGAGAAAACGGCTACGTCACTAAAGAAGTGCTTGAGCAATTGCGTCACAGCACGAACTTGGGGGAAAACTCTCGTGCATTAGCTGAGTGGTATCTTGAGGAGACTCAGTCAAGGTCTGATCTCATTCTGGTTATTCCTTACACTTACGACGAGGAGAACTTCGTTGGAATAATCAAGACACCTTACCTTGATGACGCATACCAAACGAATCCGTCAGATATTTTAAAGGAAGCTCAGCAAGTTATCCGGGAAGACACTCACAAAGGGATCATCCATCCGCGATATGATCTCTCTGTCGGAGAAATTGATACTGGAGAAGCTAAAGTCTATCAGAGCGGAGGGGGGCCAAGGTACGCGGACTACTGGATAGGGTTCGTAAACTTAGCTGACACCAAGGTAGAGGATGAGGAACTGGTTGAATCAGTAGCAAATGGTAGTGGACCAGTCGCTGCCGTCCAATCGTCTTCAGAGTTTTCGAATCTGCCTGACCGCGTTGATGACGAGAGTGTTTTAGATGGGAGGTTAAACGTTGAGATATCAGGTATCTCATTAGATGTTGATGTCAGTGATTTAGCCGAGGAAAGAGTCCGCCTCGCAAAAAAAGATGGAACCTACTTCGTGATTTTCACTGGTGGAGACTTAGATGTTGAAGCTAGCGATGGTAGCACCAGTCAAGAGCTCACAGACCTAAATGAGTTTGAGGACTTGGAAGATGCCCTCGCCGACTATCTATGAATCTTGAGGAAGTTGATTACTTCCTCCACCACTTACAGCCTCTTCAGCAGAAAGGCTGTATCGAAGAGGGTCTCCGTAATATAACTGCAGTGTTTGATCTAGATAGGCTTACACGGGGTGAAACTGGCGCAGTCCTTTCGAATATCTTGAACTATACCTCCGTGATTCAGGACTGCAGCATTGACGTAAATGCGGATGGTTTCAGCGAACATCTCTTCCGCATCACAAGTACTGGAGTGAGCCTGCAGGGAGATGCTATTAAGTTTTTAGACGAAGAGACAGATGTCAATGCTTCCAGGTATCGTCGTGATATAAACTCGCACGCTAATAGCGGAAGAGAAGGTAACGTTGTATACGAGTTGGTTAATCTGCTTCAAGAAATATCGAATACATCCTACACGCTGGATTCCACGATTCTAATTAGTAAGTTCGAGATCCTGGATATCTGGATTTCGAGCACATCAAGTTGGTCCGTGGATCCTGAAAGATTGTATATCCAGTTCTGGTTCGAGATTGAGAACTTCGTCGATTGGGTGGACAGCAGAGACCTCGTTGAGTACGCTTCTGAGATGTTCTCAGCTGAGGAAATGCCGATTCTGGTTTACTACAGCAATAGCACTGAGATGGATTTGAATGGAAGTGAGTATTTCCCTGTGTTTGAGCTCTCTGACTCCCCGCAATATCTCTCAAGCCAATATGATTCCTACAGGAACAAGATGTCTTCAACCCGAGAGAACACATCCTACTTCCATCAGGCACCTGCTATCACGCCATCTCTTTTCGCAGAATCTCCTTCGCTACGGACTGTATTCAAACCAGCTTTTGTCTACTCTATCTTCGCAATCTTCTCCGATAGAGTTGCTGTATCAAATTCCTTTTTCTTATTCTCAGCTGAATATGGCCCTAACACAATCGGTAGAGACGAGGTCAATATTGAGAAGTTCTCTTCAAACCTTTCAGAAGAACATCTGGCAGATCTAGCTGATTTGTACCAGGATTTTGCCCGGAGAGAGGACCGGGCGAAGTTTGTGGAGTTCTGGCGACGAAGTATGCTACGGAACTGTGATGGAATCACTGATATAATAGACGAGATCGCAGATATACGGAAGAGCTACCAGTTCATCGAAAGCGAAGTGATTGAGAAGAATTTTGATGAACTGAGTGATGCGGTCCGTGATACTAATACATTCATGACAGAGATTACTTCACAGGTTTCGGATACTACGACCGCTCTTTCTGACGAAATCCAACGGTTAGTGTTTGCTCTTCTGGGAGCTATTATAGCGAATCTTTTCTTGATTCTTCGCTGGAGTAACTTTGACACTGTCATCCCTTTCTCGCTATTCGTTGTGAGTGCGATACTGCTGTTCTATTTCCCACTTATTGATCGAAGGATCGAGGAACTGGAGGAGATGAAATCCAAGGGTCAGGAAGACTATGAGACGTATAAAGACCTGATTTCGGATTTCACAGGCCAGGCCTTTGATTTCGATGATCTGGAGGCCCGGAAGGATGAGTATCTCTCGTACGCCGATCAGAGGCTGCAGTGGTCAAGGCGGAAAATCAGACAGATACACGCAGTTTTGCTGCTTACAGGGTTACTGTTTGTATTCTTCGCTAATCTCCAGTACGAGGTCTTCACGATTCAAGTTGCGTTCTCAGGGGTGTTTTTCGTCTCAAGCTCGTATATCACCTACCAAACTCATACGCAGACCGACGAGTACAGTTACCATCGACTTGATTTGAATCCCTTTGGACAGAGCTCTTCTGATTCCAGCGATAGCGATGGCGGAGACGTTGATGAAGTCGGTGAGGACGATGAGAATGATGATGAAGCTGATCCAACATCAACGAACTACCTACCATTAATTGTCTCAGCCCTGTCTTTAGCAGCTATTATTGTCCACATCGCGGTAGCTTATTGATTTGGACCACAGGGTAGAAGCGTGTTTCAATACCCCTTGTAGCTATATGTTTCGCCAGAGTCGGAGTAAAACTTGAGAAGCATGTTGGGCCTGCTCCCGGTAGTCCTGCATCTCACTTGCGGTAATGTTGGTCTCGATGGAGTGAGCTCCTGAGTTGGCGTCTTTCCGGAAGGCGTTCAGTTCGTCTATGAAGTCACTGTCAAGGCCTCCGGACAGGTGCTGAAAGTCGTCGAGATTGTCCTCGAAGTTGTTGATGAGTGTGCTGAAGTTCTTGAACCGGTGGTTACTGGGAAGGTAGTACAAGTCTATCTCTTGCTTCCCGTACTGTTCTCGGAGAATGTCGATCAACAGGTTCTCAAGAAGTTTTCGTGTCAATACGAGTGTGGCGTCGTTTACCCCGATACTATAACAGCGGTTGATATCTTCGACAAGGTCTGGGTAGAACGTGCCGGGCACGTTGTCGATGTCGAGAAACTGTTCTGAGCGGAACGTAGAATGTAGCACTCCTGTACCCGGGCCCTTGTTTTCCAAGATTTCTAGGGCCGGGTACTTTTCCAGTGTATCTGTGTCGGTGTCGGCCAAGGTGTAGATCCGCTTCATTACGCCGACTGCTTGCTCCTCGTCTTCCTCGGCTACCTCTGTGAGGAACTGGGTTGTATTAGCTTGCTGGTCGTTGTCGCTGTGGTCCCAACTGGCGTGGAATCGGTCTATGTTTCTCAGGGTGTCGTTGACGCCGAGCTCTGTGGCGGCCATTGCCCAGTCATTTGTTTCCAAGTCTTTCTGAACGGCAAAGCGAGAAAACTGGCCGATAAGAGTCTCCATAGGTTCCTGAGACATGGACGAATTGTTCAGATTTCAGATGTGTCGTCGTCTAATTGTCCAGCGAGTGCAATATCTGCTTCCGTAACGGTTTCTGGATCAACTAGCTCAATCTCCTCTGTGAGTTTATGATGCATCCTTCGAATCGTACCATTAGTCCCATATCTACGGCGTCTCCGATGTATCGTGCGCAACTGACCCTCTGCCCAGTCGCTCATCTCGTGATCGTCCAGGAGTTCTAGGATTTCTTCCGCTTCTCCGCTTACGTCCTCGTCGCTGTTCGCAATCTGGCGACATAACTGTTTGATGTCAGTAACCACATCACTATCGCCGCTCTGCCGGCTCAAAATATCGTTTTGCCATGTACTTGGCGTCCCTAACTCACCCACGAAGGATTTCAGCTCCTCAAAATCATCTTCGGGAATCGCGTGACGAGTGGTATCAGGGGAAGATACCGTCTCAAACACTCGAACTTCATCTGTCTCCAGACGTGGGAACTGAGTGAAGACCGTTTGTCCTCCGATTGTGGTGCTTTGTACTCGATCCGAATCGAAGATGGTGGTTCGCCATTCAGTGCGTCCACTACTGTGTTCTAAGTGTGCGAGTGAGACGTATCCTTCTTGGCCAGGGGAGACGAAATACTGCGGTTCAGACCTGTCTGCGACGGCATCGTAGGTTTCCTGAAGCTCCTCGATATCGACATCATTTTCCTCACAGAACGCTCGAACGATGTTTCTGAGATCGTCGTACTTCGACCCAATACCCTCTAACCGTTCATCACCAAACTCTGCACCGCCTTCTTCTAATCGCTCGTAGGTCATGAGCGTCTTGTGTACTTGCTCTTCAGCAGTATCCAAGATGGGGGCGGCATGACCGAAGGTGTTTGCGATGTCTTGGATTTTCTCTTGAATTCGTTCAACAAGCCCGAGCTGCTTCCGCAGATCGCCTGTCGGAGCAAAGTTGTAAATACACAGTTCATCATGCCGCGTTGTGATGCGGTCAATACGCCCAATTCTCTGCTCCATCTTCATCGGGTTCCAGTGGAGGTCGTAGTTCACGATGACTCGTGCATCCTGGAGATTCTGTCCGACCCCTAGCACGTCGGTTGCAAACAGGATATCGATTTCTTCACCGGGGGTAACATCGGCTTCTTGAGCTTCTGGAGCGAACCGCTCAACAATTCTCTCATCGAACCCGCTACCTCCGTGGACAAATCCGACGGTAGGATTGCTCGGATTTTGACCGAGCGTAGCAACGTTGGTGTGAGCTGGGTTCTCGCCGGTTAGTTGCTCGAAGAGATGAGTGATAGTGGGTACGTACTGACTGAATATGAGGACCTTCTCGTCCGATAGCTCTCGATCAATTAATCCACGAAGGCGTTCCGCCTTAGCGTCTTTAGTGCGCCCGTCTTCTTTGGTCTGAAGTGCATTCTGTGCTTGCCGTTTTATACGTTCAAGTTCTCGAAGGTCTTCGTCAATGTCTGCTACGATTTCATCCCTTTTCGATGGGCTAACTCTATTGAGGGCTTCTGCGACATCCTCAAAGTCAACATCCTTGGCGAAATCATCCTCGAATGTATCTCGTATCTGTTCGACGGCGTCACTCCGGTTTTGCGCATCATCCAGGTCACCAGTAGCGATGTGACGTGTGATGCGCTCTCGTTCCATAAGCCGTTCAACAGAACTCTCGAACGCAGCTAAGCTACTCTCAAGACGTTTGAGGAGATTAATGAGCATCAGAATGCTCGCGTTCTGGTACTCAATGATTAGCTCCTCCTCCTCATCTCCATCAGCGTCATACCGATCAGCGCTAACGTAGGGGATGTTCAGCCCAGAGTTCTCGGAGTCATCTGAACCGATGACGGTATCGACGATATCGCTATAGAGTTCGTCAAGGCGAGGGTCATCAGGAGTGATAAGACGCGGCTTTCGATCGGGAACGCTGATGGCCCGGTCTCCGATGGTGATGTCCCCGTAATTGTCGAGGATGTATTTGCGGTCCCTCGAAATAATGACCTCCCTCATAATTGACTCAATGAGTTCTTCAAGGTCTGAAAGCCGACTCTGAGTGCTCGCGGATTTGTCTTCCTCGCTGGAGAGGCGGTCGTACTGTTTAAAAATCTCGCTTGGTGACAGGCCCTTCAGTTCAATGTCGAAGTCGTCGTCGTCAGCAAACACCTTGATCAGATTGTCCACGTCTCGAACGGAGTTGTGGATCGGCGTTGCAGTGAGCATCACGAACTTCTTGCCCTTCCGACCGATTGACTGGAGTTTATCATAGCGCTGTGTTCCAGTATTTCGGAGGTTATGAGATTCGTCGACGAGAATCAAATCAACTCCACGTAGTCGTTGGATTTCTTTCTCAGACAGCCGAGAGAGTTTGTTGAAGCTCATGAACGTCTTCTCAGCAGTCGTCGGAAATTCACCAGTATCCGCATCAAGGAGGTCCTGCATCCACATCCGCTTCAGTCGCTTCGGAGCGATGACGAGAACGTCGTCTCGGGAACTCGTATACTCCTGTACAAGCGGAGCACCGATGTATGACTTACCGAGACCGACGCTGTCTGCTAAAACGACACCATTGTATTTTTCGAGTGGGCGACGGGCTGCTCTGAACGCGTCCTGCTGGAATGCTGTGAGTTGCTCTTCGTAATCGCCCGTGATGTCCTGAAGTAGGGTTCCCTCTCGAACATCTCGGGAAAATTGCTCCACAATAAACCGCTTCGTCGCTTCGTACGGTGAAATCGTTTCCACCTCGGCGACCGATGTTTCGCCTTCTCCTGTAGAGATGTCCGGTAGGTCATCTTCGAACTGCGACTTCTCTATCGCGGCAGTCATCAGGTCCTTGTCGAATTCGCTTGCCTCCTCCCAAATCTCCTCGAACCACTCGCCGAGATACCGGATGGTGTTGTTGTCCTTCTTTTCCACATTCAATTCGACGTTTCCGCGGAGGCCGCTAGCAGAGAGGTTTGAAGAGCCGATAATTGCCCGACCAAGGTCCGGGGAACCGGCAGGATGCTCGAAGAGATAGAGTTTTGGGTGGAATCGACTGTCGTCGTACACACGAACATCTACTTTGTCCTCCTGAATGAGCTCATACAGTCGATTGATACCCTCTTGTGCTTCAGATAGGTCGTACTCTTCAAGGTCGTTAGCGAATCCGCGTTCGAGTTCGTCGATAGTGCGCTGGTCGGTATCGGTCCCGATGAGGATCTCGACACGTTCAGCCCTTCGGAGATTTTCTTTCAGGAGGTCGAAACCACCAAGATAGAAATAACCGACGGCGATGCGGACAGTCTCGGCTTCAGGCGCAATCGTGTTCGCACGCTCGGCAACATTATATTCCCGATTGTCAAGGACATCGGAGTACTCGCTCCAGTCGGGGTCATTTTGACTTCGGTTGTTATTACTCATTGAACAGCCACGTAACTCGCTTTGATACCGTATATCTCCTGTACTTGTTCGTCTATTTTTTTCTGTATTTTGTCAAAGGGGGTTTCTTTCTCCCCTCTTTTGACCTGGATTGCTTCATCGACCAGTGAGACAAGTGCGTCTTGCTCGCTCTTTTCTGGTATCGGGATCGGGAGATTTCTCATATCACTTGCCTGTACATTAACGGTGTGATTGATGAAGTTGTCTAAGATGTACTTACAAAAGTTTGAATTTAAGATTCCTAAGAGATATTTTGGGCTTATTTTCTCGTCTATGGGGAGCATCAAGACTCCGCTCGTGTCGACAACAGAGTCATTCACATATCGTGCCTTTACTTTGTATTCCCCAGTACCACCACGTGAGGCGAATATTCCCTCACGGAAGTAATATTCAGGATCTCGGAGGCGTCCATTCCGGTTATTTTTAATTCGTTTAAGTGCTTCCTTTGTCCAACGAAGGTAGATAATGATGTCTTTATGATATATGTCTTTTTTGTCTGACCCCTTCTCGTATGGGACCCAGACCTTATTTCCGTACTCGTTAGAGTTGACTCCATTAAGTCGTTCTTCTTCGTTTAGTTTGTCAGGATCCAAAATATGATCTTGTTTGATAACTCGGCTCATCCATTTGTACTGTTCCTCATTCTTTTCCACATATTCAAATGAATCGCTGTTCCTCTCTTTCACTCGCTCTGCGGCATCACTCCCCTCAATATAGGCCAGGAACTCATCGTTATTTCCAGTTACAAGCCCGACTCCACCATAGGTGAGAAGGCCCATAATAGAGGTATCTCCTGGGTCAAGAGCAGTAATATGCTTTTTTCGAATGGTATCGAGACTGTCCTCTAAGGCATCTGTATCATATATTTCTTCTCTCCATTCTTCGACGAGAGCCGTGACCTCAGACATGAACCGTGAATGAATCTCCAGATTAGTTTCGTTCGGGAAGAAAAGGGATTTCTTGAGAGTGTTCTTATATATTTCACTCGTCACGGCATACCCCTGGATAGATGAGGACAAGTTGATTGGAATAACCTGCTTTTTCGAGACTTCCTCAGAATCAGACCGCAACAATGTACTTTTCACCAGACTCCGATACTGTTCAATCCCTGTCTCAGATGCGTCTATGTATTCAAACGTGGGGTCGTTTTCCGATGGCACTTTAGTACAGGTAAATATCGCAGGGTTCACTGCGGCGTCAAATGTATCGGGATTCGCCAGCACCAGGTTTTCTAAGTCATTAGACAATAGGAGATCTCGCGTAGGCTGCTTAGATCCGATTGTCCGGAACGTATCGCTAGTTATATACGATAGAACACCGCCTTCTCGCGTTAATTCCCACCCCCGAATAATGAATTTCTGATATAGGTCATAGCGCATCCCATCAATTCTATTGTAGAAGTCGTACTTTGAATCATAGAATTTCGCTAATTCAGTCAGGTATCCCTGTTGGGACTGTCCCTCATAGGGTGGGTTTCCAATCACGATATCAAATCCTCCGTTCAGGATGACCTCTGGGATGTTTGAAGTCCACGCAAATGTGGTATCTACCTCTGCGGCGACATCGGTCATCCAACCTCCCTTATCTTTTACCGCTAGTTGGGTTTCAAGATTATTGATCAGATCGTTGAGTTGGTCGGTGAGACGGTCCTTTTTATCCCCATGGGCGGTTTGATACACTGCTCGCGTGGTGTGGATTTCCTCCAACGTGGCTTCCAGGCCCCCAGCTAGCGTCTCTTGGTAAGTGCCAACGTCCACCCGCGTCGGATCATGTTCGCCGACCAAACTATTCCCGACGAAGAATTTGAATCCGAGATTTGGTAGCGCAAACTCTTCGTTTGAATCGAGGAACTCCTCGTGGTCCACATCAAGATCTTGCATCAAGTGGAGCCACACACGGAACTTACACAGTTCGATGCCGCCAGCGTCGATATCAACACCGTAGAGCGTGTCCGCAATGAACTCTTCTTTCAACTGGAACCGGCTTCGGGCGTCATCAGTATTCTCGTCGAGCGCTTCTGAGACGGCGACGAGTTCCTCCAACATGCCAATTATGAATGCGCCACTGCCCACTGCTGGGTCCAGTACTGTCGCAGATCGAAGAGCATTATTGACGGCCGTGATTTGGTCCTGTGAAAGAGACTTAGGTGCAGTGTGATCACTGACCAGTGAAACAGCTTCTTCATGGGAGATGTCGGTTTGGCCCAGCAGATGTTGCCTGAGCGCGTTCTTCGTCATATAGGCGGTGATAGGCTTCGGAGTGTAGAACGCGCCCACCTCTGAACGTTCGTCCTCCTGCATGAACATCTCGAAGATACGCCCAATGAACTCTGGGTCGACGACGAGTTCCTGTTCACTGGGGTTCGACTCACGTAATGAGATCTTGTACTTCCGGAGGAACCCTTCCGGTTCGCCATCGTCGCCATCCTCCGGACTGAGGAGCTTGTCGAAGAATGTCTCGTCAATTTCAACGTCCTTCTCTATGTCCTTGCACTCGAACAGACCGCCGTTGAGGAAGGGAATCTGACCAAGGCGGTCCGATTCCGTTGTCCCCTCCTCTGAGAGCGCTTCGAAGAACAGTGGCTCGAATAAGTCGTCGTAAACGTGGAGATTGTCCTCTTCGGCCACTTCCTCGTACCTGTTTTCGACGTAGTCGATATCCCCATCGAGCCAACCCTTTTCCTCAATAAACAGTAGGAACAGCACTCGGTTGACGACAGTTCTCGTGTAGGCGTTGAGGTTCTCTTCTGGATCTTCCAGACCGTGAATTGCGTCTTGAAGATCTTCACGGAATATTTCTCCGAAATCTTGGTAGAAGCTCCGCGTGACCTCCCGGATAGAGAAGACATCCTCGACATCGCCTTCGAGGCTCGTTCGGCCTTGTCCGGATTCCACCGTGAGGTCGTTAAGATAGTCGAGATAAGCTGGTTCGACGCCGAATCGCTTGACTGTGAAGTAGTTTAGATCGAATGTGACTTCCACATCTTCAGAGGAGAACTGCTCTTCGATGTAGAGAAAAGTGAGATCATCGTTCAGAGGGCTTGTCAGTGGGCCCTCGTCGGATTTCCTATATGCAATGACAGTGAAGAGTTCGTTAACCGGGCTTCCGTGTCGTTTCAGTTGTCGCTTCAGGTCGCTAAATGCGGGACTATCTCCAGATCCTTCGAGTTCGATGTATCGTATGACTCCGTCACCACTCTCATCAACTAAGTGCGCCTCGTACCAATCGTTCCTACCTTGGTTTCGCTTTATCCCGCTCGGCACTTCAACGAACGAACTGTAATTTAACCCCTCTGAATCGAGTAGATAATCAATCACGTCGCCGCCATTTTCGATTGATTCAAGATCTTCGATGGTAGTCCGGACAGACATATTTCGCTTGTCGGGCATTCTCTCTATCATCATATATACTCTTGGCAAACACTCGTGGGCTGTCGGTGAAGCATCTGAACGTAGCTCCCTTCGTTACCGTATATGAACCTGCGCTTCCTCTGGCCAACTGTGAGTCTACCGAACGACTGATCGGTTGAATAAACATGAATGAGTTCTGACTCCCCCGGGGTCAGACGTAGATTATTCACAATCCATAATCTATGCATATTCTGGGAGAGTAATCATCAGGACTATGTATACATTCTGTGCTATCGGCGGGATGAGCCGCACCAATGGGCTCGGACGAATCAACCAGTTATTACCAATCTTATCTTGAGTTAGCCGAGTAGGACAGCCTTCAGAACAATTGTATACATCAGTGTATCAAATCAGAATTGGGAATTGAGATTTCTTCCTGAAGCAATTGGCTGCGCGGCATATTATGAGAGACAGTGCTGCTCATGGAAGATTATATATTGCGCTGACTGTCGTTCTAACCGATTTCTATCACAATTGGCGTGCTAGACTTAGAGAGTGAGTTCAGTGCGACGGCTTCGTTTATTCCGATAGTTGCCAAAGCTTTGCATTGCCGACTTTCCGCGAAGTTACTTTTTGCTTTTTTTCAAGCTCGCTTAGTTTAGCATGAGCCGTTCGATATGCACAACCGACCTCACCGGCAATTTCGCTCGTCCCCGCCGAACCATCTAATGCTTCCAGTGCAGAAATGAAGTCCTCGGAAGGATAATTCTGAGTATATTTCCCAGTCTCCTCATCTCGGTCCCGTGGCATCAGTGCCCAATCGCACCTACCTGCAGAAGACTCTTAGTTTTATTCTTCCAATGCAGCCTTCTGCAATGGGAACATTTTTACCCAATGCATTATAATGCAATGGCACGGGAAGTTCAGCCATCTTGGCATCAGATAATAGGATGCCCGCGTGGTGGTGCACGCGGGCTGGGCTTCCCAATAGACTGGAGCAAGCCCAATGCAATACACAGAGCCTTATGCTAAAGAAGGCACGGATAGTGGACCTATTGAAGAGATAATCCAGGTACAGTCGAATGCGCACGAGGCGGGGCACGTAACCTGTCAAGCGTGCGCACAACCATTGCCGGACGGCACCGAGGTGACCGCGTATGCCGTCCGACCTGGCCGACACGCGCCATGGATGGTCGCCCAAACCCGTTGCGTGGACCATCCCCTCACCCTATCGAACCAGACCACCTTAGGCGTCGACGAACGCCTGCTCACGGGCCGCCTCGCCCGCATCGTCGACCAGGCCCACCAACGGTCGTGGCCGATCACCATTGCCGAAACCGTTGTCGCCACCTCCCCAGCAGAGACAACCGATACCCAGGAGGCCCAGGCGTGACGGACCTCGTCGACACGCTCCCGGTAGACCTCGAAGACACCCACTTGCCCGACCTGTACGTTGGCCTCGAGATTCCCCTACTGGCGCCGGGCGATGGCATCGTCACCGACCGCCATCATGCCTCGGCCGATCGCTACGAAGCCGATGACCCGATGAACCAGATCGAGGGCCAGATCTCGCCGTTCACGCTCTCTGGCTGGGCTCGCCATGGCTGTGAGAACGTCCTCCAGCAAGCTGGCCTGACGGCCTGTCACCCGGGCGAAGCCAACGGCGACTATATGCGCGCCGAAACCTACCAGCGAGACCTCGAGTCAGGCTACCACGAGAAAGGCACCTGCACGGATGCCCACGATGCGGGCTGTGTCATCTACGACCTCTTCGGCGGCTTCGGGTCCCAGCCGGGCAAACTCCTGCGTCGCCCGGTGTCCTTCTCGCCGATTCGCCGCCAGGTCGACGTACTCGAAGGCGAAGCCGAAGCCCACTACCGACAGGTGTCCTCACACGTCCGCTCGCGCAATGACGAGGACGGCGGCCAGCCACTCCGGCATGCCCAGCGTGACGTACTCGGCAACATCGAGGGGACGTGGAAACTCACCCTGCGCGAGCCCAAACCGGAATTCGTCGGGCTCCTCTGTGAGGCCATCGAGTTCCTCGATGACAACAGCGACGAGTTTGCGTTCCAGCTGGGCGGCGCTCGAAACTTCGGCGCCGGCATCGCCGACACGTGGCTGATCAACCCGCTGTACTCCGACCGGGAAATCCGGCGTATCTTCAATCGCGCCCAATCGACGACAGCGGCGATGGAGGAAAAAGACGACCTCTGGGCCACGGAGTGTCGGCCGGCCGTCCAGGCGGCGTTGCAGGAACGCATGGCCAGCCGTGACGACACCGCGGAGCTGGGAGGTGTCCAGACGTGAGCAACGCCCAGACGCCAGCAACCGACACTGACGCCGATCCACTGGTGGCGGCCTACCGCCATGACACACACACAAACTCTGCCTGCGCTCACACGCGGCGGCCCGCGAGGAGTTTGCGGGCGTCCCTGTCAACGAACAGGTGCCACTGGGTGCCGACCAGGACGCCGCATTGCTCAGTCGCCCCCGCGGCGAGCCCACCCAGACCGTCGAGAATCATCAGTCGCCGTACCGACTGTCGCTACTGACCGGCGAGGTGACAGTCCCGGCGGGCCAGACCGACGCCGACAGGACCGACGCCATCCGCGAACTCGTCCAAATTGACGACCCCGACGAGTTGCACCAGGCGTGGCTTGCAGCCGTGGTCCCCACCCAGTTCGCCGAATCGATGTACTACCCCTACACATCGCTGAAGTACCACACCCTGCTGACGGCGACCCTGTACGCAACGTACAGCGAGGGCGCGGATTTTGGGGACCTGTTCCTCGTCGTCGAACCCGATGACGAGCTCGTCCCACAGCGGACCATCATCGACACCGACGCGGTCACACTCTCGCTGACGACCACGCCCGGCGACCGGCCGGCCGCGTGGCTGGGCCCGGCGCCGGCTCGCTCGTGGGCGGATGTCTGGCAGCGCCTGCCCGCCCATTTACTCCCGGACACCAGACGCGCTCGCATGCTGGATGCCCAACTCCGGCGCATCCGCAGCTGGTCGACGGCCCTGCAGTATATCGAGGCGTTTCAGCAGTACGTCGGCGCGCTGGAGGGGAGCCGATGAGCACGCATAATGTGGGGTGGGCGCCAGTGACAGCTACTCGCAGTGCAAGCCACCCACAACCCCAGAACCACATGGAGGCATGCCGATGACGCCCATCCAGGAAATCCTCTGGGAGGTCGAGTGGGCCTACGCGGGCAACCCCTACTACGTCCCGGGCCATGCCATCTACACGGCCCTGGCCCGCCGGCTGCCCGACGACGTAGCCCAAGACCTGTATGTCAGTCCTGGGCTCTTTGTCCCCGGGGAGTACGGCAGCTTTCCACCCACACACTCCCGGTCCGGTGGCGTCCCGTACCTGGGCACTGGCTTGCGAACAGTCGCGGCCTACGATGACCTGTTCCTCTTTCGGGACAGCAGCCAGCGTTGGCTTGCGACCACGCGGCCCCGGGATGCCCACAACACCCACACTATCGATCAGTACGGTGACCGACTCAGCTACGCGGGGACGCGGGTCTTCGGCAAGCAGCCCGACAAACGCGCCTCGAAACGGACGATGTCGTGGTACATCTACGCCTACTGTGACTTCGACGGCCAGGGCCAGCTCCCACTGGCGGAAGACATGCTGGATGGCCTCCAGTTGGGTGGCGGGCGCAACTACGGCTTTGGCGAGGTGACCTGTGTCGAGACCCGCACCGTAGATCTCGACGACCTCTCGTATGCACGTCTGGAAGCAGCTGAGTCGTATCAGGTGGAACTGCACACCCCCTACGTCCTCGAGAGTGAGTATCCCGGCGCGCATGACAATCGCATCCCGTGGTGGTGGGGCGATACCGACCTCCGCGAACGCGAGGTGCTGTTGCACAAGGGCAGTGACACCTACCGGCTGCGGACGATCGACCACGGCCAGATTGTCGAATATACCGGCTCGGACCCGATCGGGACGGCCAAACGCGGCGTGCTCGGCGTCGGCACGCACAAGCAGTATGGCTTTGGCCAATTCAGGGTGCGCCCGGCCAGTGATGATCGGGTGCCAGAACGGCAGGCCGGACACACGGGAGGGTCGGCCTAATGCCCGACCTCGAACTGGTGGCGTTCGATATCGAGACGACGGGCTTCGACGTGGAGGATGAGGTAACGGTCATCGGCCTCGAGTTCGACTTGGGCAGTCGGGTGGCCTACCAGACCGGTGGCCGGCCCGTCGAGGAGATTCAGGCGGAGATCCGGGAGAAGTGTGACCATCAGGTCACGGTTGAGGGCCACGACAACGAGGAAGTCATGTTGCGCGGGATGAGTGCGTACATCCGCCATCGACTCATGAAGGAGGACGTGTTGCTCGTCGCCTACAACGGCGAGACCTGGCAGGGCGGGTTCGACGTGCCCTTCCTGCGGACCAGGTTTGCGATTCACGATATCCCATGGCCGTTTATCGACATTCCGTATGCGGACCTGTTGCCGATCGTCAAGAAGCTGTTCAACACCACGAGCGGCGGTGAGTCGAACAACGACCTCCCAACCGCACACGAGCTGTTGTGTACGAACGTCGTTCAGGCGGCGCCGGCCGATCCCTTCGAGGATAGTAGTGAGGCGGTGACGGCCTTCGAAGAGGGCCGGTACGAAGAGTTGGTCCAGCACAATGTGGCTGACATCGTTCGGACGAGACAGTTGGGCCGGGTCGCACAGTGGTACTGTAGCAAGTCGGATTTCAGCCTGAAATCGATGACGCCGGTCGACGCAGTGGATTCGCGGGAGTAGGCCGCGGCTCCTGGCCGGTTCGAATGCAGCTATTGAAGCGATATCCCAGACCGATACACTGCAATCAGGCGAGAGGCAGACAGACACCAGCAGCTACCTACACAAATGCAAACCAGAGCAACACAGCGACACGACGTACTGAGCGATCGATCAGCCACGGCACGAGGGGCGGTGACCGGGCGATGAGTGACCACCCAGACCACGAGGCCGTCCCGCCAGCCAAACGCGAGAAAAGACTCAAGCGCGACAATCATCGGTGTCAGTACTGCAACGCCAAGGGGACCGCGATCGGTGGCTTCGCCACGTTGGAGATCCACCACAAGACCCGCGAGCCCGAAGACATGGATGTCCATGACCTCGAGAATCTCCTCACTGCGTGTCGCTCATGCCACAGCTGGCACCACCTCCAGACGACCGACGAGGAGGTGCCCGTCGACCTAAGTGAGGCCGATCTGAGTGAGCTTCTGCCCCACGACTTGGAGATCATCAAGGTGCTAGCTGAGATGGGGCCCGCCTCAACTGGCGAGATCGTCGAGGCGATCACGGCCGATATCTCCGTGATGGCTGTGCGTGAGCGACTGTACGTCCTGATGGGGCTCGACAATGTCGTCGAGGACCGGGAGCAACAGCTCATTGACCAGGAGACCGACACCGGTCAGTGGGGCTTGCCAGACCAGATCGTTCACTCCGAGCGAGGTCGGATTCCTGAGGACACACAGACGTTGCTACAGCGGACTGAGGACGAACAGGTCCGCCAGGCACTGGCTCGGGGGTGTGATCGGGAGATGATTGCGGAGGTCTTCGGGATTGTCTCCCGGACGACGTGGCACAAGGAAAAGCGGGCGAATGCGTATGACTTCCCGCTGGAGGCGGTGAGTCGCGCCGGCGAGGCTGGAGACGAGGCTGGGAGTGGGTCGCCGCCGCCGCCGGCCGATGCGCCCCAAGAATCTGATCAGCAACAGTTGGAAACGGTAGCAGCGATGGATGATAGCGATCACGTAACCGATGCCACGTCATCGACAACAGACGGTGGAACACCTGAGGCTACTGCCCCGTCCGGTGGCGAGACAGCGCCCGTTCAAGAGCAGCTCGTGACCGCAATCGAAGCGCTCCAAGCGGTCAAGGAATCGCTGGCGAGAGCCTAATCAGGACGGCCTGGGGCTGCTCCTTCAGGCGTGACACTCCACTCTGGACTGACTAGCAGTGCATGTGGAGATTTCACACACCACTGTTTCCGCTGAAATATCCAGTGACGGTGCGAGGGAGCCAGTATATGATTTCCAGTTGCAGTACTGGTGTCCAAACGGGGGCAAGGATTGACCGACATATTGGGTCATAGCGCGGGTTGCAGACTCACGAATATTATTACAAGAACTGAAGTATTACTAAGATATGACTACGGCGTGTCCACGGGAGAAAAGGGACCAAGCACCTCATCAAACGCTTCCGAGACCACCCTGTCTGATGCGACCCTGACTGTTATTCTAGCCGAACTCTGACTGGAGAACTCGTAGTACGAACTACTGTTCTTGATTGATACATACTGATTTAGATTGACACTTAATTTAGTCGTTGGACATCAAAAATCCATAGATTATAGTTATTAGCTATTCACCCGATAGGCAAGGCCATAGACATGACAAATCAGGCTTATCTAAACCGTAGAACCGTTCTGAAACTCGCTAGTGGATCCGTTTTTGCAACCGCCGGGTTCGAACATACCGGAAGTGCAAGCGCCCAGACTGCTGCTTCAGTGACACTAAATGATCAGGAGTCAAGCGGTGACTCGATCGTCATCGAATCACTGCAGACTGATACAGCCGCGCGGCTATATATCTCGCCGGTTGATGGCGACACCGATACTCGCCTGTATAAAGAGTTGGAGTTGGATGCGGGTGCATCGTTTACCGACCGAACTATCGAACCAGACGTACCAATAGAGCAATCCGCAACCGTCTCTGCGGTAATACAAGCCGGCGAGAACTACGATGAGGTGGTTGCTGACGATACAGCGCTCATTGGAGTTGGGGAGAGTGGTGCAGCGGCACGTGCGAGCCAAGTCCGGGGTGGCGAATTAGAGATAGTGGACCCTGATCCTGACGCAGGCTTCCACCATCCATACGCTCTGTACAGACCAGACACACAGCAGGACACCGCACGACCATTATTTGTCGAACCGCACAATAGCAGGCCGGCCGCATCTCCTGGGGAGCTCACTGATCAACTCAGTCAAGAGGCTGAAGGGTCGTTACAGCCGGCAATAGAGCTGTCGCTGCCAGGGATCGTCGCGGGCTTCCCACGTACGCCCGACGACGGAGGCGACTACGTACAATCGCTGGCACTCGAGATGCTCGATACCGAGACGAAGCGTGAAGATATCGCTACTGATGCCTTCCCCGCGGACACGTTACACCGGGTTGATCGCCAACTCATGCGTATGGTTGAGGACGCAAAGGAGCGCCTCAGCGACGAATCATATGCTGTCACTGACGGAATCCATATGAACGGGTTCTCCGCATCGGGATCGTTCAGCTCCCGGTTTGCCTTCTTACACCCAAACCAGGTCCAATCGATATCGGTTGGCGGGGGCGGAGCCCGGCCGTTGCCGCTGAATTCGATGGATGGGACCACCCTCCCATATCCGCTTGGTACTGCAGACTACCAAGAGTGGACCGGCGGGTCGTTCGATCGTGACGCATGGACGGCGATCGACCAGTATATCCATGTCGGGCAGGAGGACCAGCCACTCCCCGAGACAGACCAGCGAAGCTACTATCCGATTTCACCACGCTATCAGGACCGTGCTGAAGAAATATATGGGCAAAACCGGGTCACAGAACGGTTCCCAGTGACCCAGTCTAGGTATGAAGAGGCTGGGGCAAACGCGACGTTCAACATCTACCAAGGAGTTGGCCATACCATTACGAGCGAGATCATCCGCGATATTACAGCGTTCCATCGACGAACATCAAACGCGCAGCACGCGTTGTTCGAAATGACGTTGCAGCGCTCTGCAGACCGGGCTACAGTTGGCAATCCGGTCACAGTTACCGTTGAAGTGCAAAATCGCGTCGCAACGACCGCAACGGTCACTCCGACCTTCGCCGTCGACGGAACAGAAATGGATACAGCTGAGCGCGATATCGCCCCGAACGGCACAGCTGAACTCACATTCGATCATACCTTCGACGAACCGGGTTCGTACACGCTTAGCATCAACGGTCGTACAGTCGGTGCTGGGCCAGTCACGGTAACTGAATCAACGCCCACTGAGAGGGCAACCAGCGAAAGCGGCCCTGGGTTCGGGGTTGGAACAGCACTCGCTGGTATTGCTGGACTGAGTTATTCGCTCATAAACCAACGAGAGAACTGAGTTGACCACTGGGGTTTCGAGTTGACCTGCTGTCACCGACGAGGGAGCACTGGGCGCAGACGGTAGTCCCGAAACCGACCAGACGCAACTTGAGGACGTTGCTGCACCGCTCGGTGGCGACTCATCGGCTGTTCAGGCCGAACTGATGACCACAATTGAGGCGCTGCAGGCGGCCAAGGAGCCACTGCCGACGACCTGACTGGGACAGCCTGATGCCCTGTCAAGTGTGACCGTCTGCTCGCCTGTACTGACTAGCAGTACATGTGGGGGTTTCACACACCACTGTTTCCGCTGAAAATCCACCTGACGGGACGAGGGGGCCAGTATATGGTTTCAAGCTCCATATCTCGACGACAGGCCGAGTCCGGTTTGTCGAGAATGAGGACGGAGAGATTGTGATTCGGCCAGTCAAACGACCATCCCAGCTTCGAGGTACACTCACATCGTGGAGAGCGGTAGATGAAACATTGGCCACAGAACTCCTCCGTAAAGAGCGAACCCGAGACAAAGCCAAGACCGATGAGAAGCATGAGCCGTCAGAGCTGGATAAATGACAGTTTTCTTCGACGGGTAGTGTTTAGTTTGGAGCATTGTGCCAGCGAGCGAAACTCCGGAACCACTTTTCAGCTGTACTCAGTTCGACGTGGCTAAAACAGTTTGAAAACAAAAAGGTTCGTCGTTTTACTTCCCGAAAGACACATTCGATAGCAATCCGATTTCCGTGGCGTTCTGTCTGAGAGCGGAGCCCTGCTCGGTGCAGTGCAGCTTGGAGGTGTTTCGTGCCATCAACGAGAAAGACGGCGGTTTCGACATCGTGATTTTGCCGCAGTTCTTTGAGAAAAGTTCCGGTAAGAACAGTTGTAATGGTCGAAAATACCCGCAGATAGGGGAAATCGTTTGTCTGTAGATTCGCGACAGCGTACAGCCAGAACTGCTAGTCATTGATTCGAATCACTGCTCCGTCAACCGCGACCTGATTCGGTGTTTTGTCACTGACTGGCTGTAAATCGGCCTTCTGTACCCAATCGTGGACGGCTTTTCGGGAGCGTTTGACACCCGACCTATCATAAATAGAGATAGTATTCAAAGATGATAGTCTAGCCATACACATCTGAATACCGAGCTTCATTGCTCGCTCGGGTGTCCGCTCACGGTCACAAAATCCAAATCAGTCTGTCACTCCTCCCGCTGAAGTGTGTTATTTCAGCCATTTATCGCAGAAGTTACATTTGTCTGTCCTTTCATCGATAACTAAACACTGCCGAGTCAAGATGACACATATCTTTATTCATTGGCCAATATTCCTTGGTATATGCAACACTGCTGCAAGGTCGGCCGGTTGACGGCAACGTATGACCTCCAGCATGCCGCCCGAGACGGGGACGTAGACGGGTATCTACGGGCTCGCTGGCTGGGTCAGGATGAGTACACGGAGACTGGACTCCGACCGCTCAAAGAGTGGTTCAACAAACAGCTGTTGAAGTCCGTCTACACCGACCATAACCGGAGTACACTGGCGACACGTGTTGATGCCGACTATGAAGCACTGTCAGGTGAGGAGCCGGATATTTCTCTTCTTGGTGAGCTTGAGGCCGACGGAATTGACGGTAACCAGCTCCGCTCTGACTTTCTCTCAACATCTACGCTGTACCGACATCTTACAGATTGCCTCAGTGAAAGTAAGTCGAACAACGCTGCCGAAGGAGACTCAGACTGGGAGGCCGACAAGGTTGACTACGCAAAAGAGGTGGTCGAGCGAAGCGTTAGGGAAAGCCTCCAGTCACTAGAGAATAAATCGATGATACCTGAAGCGACACGGTCAACGATCAAAACGGAGGTCATCCTTGGCTGTCCTGAGTGTGCAACGCAGGTACGCTTCGAGCGTGCTCTCGAACGGGGGTATATCTGCCAGGACCACATGGCATCCGAGATTACAGGACCATCCGACGGGGGTTAGTGGCAGTTCGGCCCCGAAGTAATTACAGTAGGCCTCGAAGTCTGTTCTTTCAGGCCCCAATTTACGACAGTGGTTTCATAATCCTGCTGGACCTGTATATGAACAATGTGGGATGTAAGAATCAGAAATATTGGTGGTATCCGGGCCGCTGAGGCCAGCCTCGATGAGGGACTCAACGTGGTTCAAGCATCGAATTTCATGGGGAAATCGAGCTTCGTGCGTGCGATTCAGACCGTGATGGGGACCACGGGCATGTACGGAGAATCACACCCACTCAGGGAAGGCACAAATGAGGGGTCAGTTCACCTCGATACGCCGGACGGCTCCTACGAGATCACACTTGAAAGCTCGGAACCGGGTACAGTCAGTCGACACGGCAAGACGTTTCTTGGAGATGAGACCGACCAGACCTGTGCACGCTTGTTCGCGTTTCTGGGGGAAAACAATCCGATTCGGGCCCGAGTTCGGGAACAGTCCGACCTCACTGAGCTGTTACAGGCCCCGCTTGGTCTTGAGGACATCGAGAATAAAGTAGCGGCCCGCAAACGGGAACGCGAGTCGAAGCGAAAAGAGCTCGAGCAGGCTGAACGTGCGGCGGAGAATCTCCCGTCGGTGCAGGAGGCGATAGGAACGTTAGAGGACGATATTGAGTCGCTGCGAGAGCGTCGGGACGAACTGTCGGAGAGTGTCGGGGATGCCACCGACGCAGACTCCCGAAGTGATGAATTGGCTGAAAAGCGAAGCAACCTCCAGTCGTTGGACCAGCGGATTAACGGACTGCAGGACAAAATCGAGCGCACCGAAACAAAACTGGATGAGAAACGCGGGACACTTGAGAGCCTGACTGTGCCCGACGAGCCCGAGCCTACTGCCGACATCGAGGCTAAGGAATCACGCATCGCGGAGTGTGAACAGCAGATTGACCTCCTAGAGGGGCTTCATCGCGCAAACAAACGCGTCATCGAGGAAGATGCGATCGACCTTGTCAGTTCGGTTGAGCGTAGCGTCGTGGGTGATGAGTTCGACTGCTGGGTGTGTGGAGAACCAACGACAAGCGATACTATCGAGTCCAGACTGGCAGCGATACAGGACAAAATAATCGACCTTCGTGAGGAGAAAGAGAACCTGACCGAAGAAATCGAGGAAATCGAGAAACGGCAGCGTCGCTACCGAGAGAAACAGCGGGAGAAAGAGTCACTCGAAGAAGAGATTGGGCGCCTCAAAGCAACGCTTGACGATCGGAGCGGCGACCTTGCACAGGCTGAGGAGCGGAGAGCCGGGTTAGCATCAGAGATCGAAGAATTGGAAGTATCTGTCGCTGCTGCCGAGGAAGAACTGAGCGAAGAGCTCACCGACATCAAAGCAACGCTTCAAACGAAAGAACGAGAGCTAGACGCTCAGCGGTCCCGGCTGCAGGAACTACAGGAGTTACATGCAGATGCAGCGACACTACGAGAGGATATTGAGGCACTCGATGACGAGATTGCACGGCTCCGAAACCGGAAGACAAAGAAACAGTGGGAACTGAAAGAAGAGTTCGATACGGCTATGGCGGCAGCTATCGACCGCTTTGCCCCTGGATTCGATGGTGCACGTCTCGATGTAAAGACAACCCCAGAAAACGAGATAGACTCGTTCGAACTGGTTATCGCTCGCGACGGTCGCGAGACGACTATCCAGAACCTGAGTGAGGGGGAGCGAGAACTAGTGGGCATCGTCGTCGCGGTGGCTGGATACCGGACGTTTGACGTGGCCGATCGCGTTCCGCTTATACTGCTCGATGGCATCAGTCAGCTGTCTGCGGCTAATCTCCGCTCGTTAATAGAGTATCTCAGCGACGCAAGCGAGCTCCTTGTGACGACAGCATATCCCGAGGCCGGGACGTTCGATGGCCACCACATCTCACCGAACCAGTGGGACACCGTTTCCGACGAGGAGACACCGACCGCCTGAGGGGGCACATCTGGACAGTTTCGACTTCCGCGAACGTTTTGGTGCTCGTACTCCGGACATAGGTGCCGACAAGAGATGCCGTCTCAAGGTGCTTGTTATCTTACCACGTCCTATGGAAAATTCAACCGCTCACCCGTCACCTTAGACTGCTGCCGCTCGCTTATGTTCGGCAGAGAACGACAGTAATCGTCCCACGCAACCACTCTTGTTGACCACGCCAGCGTTCACTGATAGTCACCTAGAAGCAAAACACGAGAAAATGACCGTAAAGCCTACAAAATTAGCTAGATGGGAAGAAACATAACACGTTCTGCGCGAGTCAGCATGCTTTTAATGATACATGCGTAAAATCCAAATGGCAACACGAGGGGACATCTATCGGGAGTGGTACGACTACCGTTGTACATCCCAGAGAGCCGTCTCACCGATGTCGCCCCGTGATCTTAGTTGCCCTCACCGGGAACTCCGGACCAACTAACTATGAACACAACGAGCCAAGTCACAAACCGTACCGTATCAGCCACCAATCAACCCTCACATACCTTCGGCCTCTCATCAACCCCTGACTGGGAGATGTCCTGTCTAAGCCGAGCCAACGCGGAGGATACCGATGACTGATGTCGTCGTGCTCCGGCACAAGATACACGGATTATCGGTCGAGGATTACGCGGAGACGCTGCAGGCGGCCCTTCCAGAACTGGAGGTCACGCTGGCAAAGACAGCTGCCGAAGAGACGGAACTGCTTGCCGAGGCAACGGTGGCGACGGGATACAATATCTCGGCCGAACAGGTCGAAGCCGCTGACGGACTCGAGCTGTTCGTCTGTACGTTCGCCGGCACCGGCCACCTCCCCACCGAGACACTCGAAGCGAACGATGTGGCACTTGAGAGCGCGTCCGGTGTTCACGGCCCCAACATTGCCGAACAGGTACTCGGCTATCTCCTCAGTTTCGTCTGTCGCTTGGACCGGGCGTGGGAACAAAAAGGGCGCAGCGAGTGGAACCACTTCCAGACCGGTGAACTCAGCGGATCGACGGCTACTGTCGTCGGCATGGGCCCCATCGGCCAGACTATTATTGACCGACTGAATGCTTTCGATGTCCACACTATCGGTGTCAGGTATACCCCATCGAAGGGGGGGCCTGCCGACGAGGTCATCGGCTTCGACGACGCCGATATGGATGACGCGTTCTCTCGATCCGACTCCCTCATTCTCGCCTGTCCGCTGACGGACCTCACCGAAGGACTCGTCGACGAGGACACGCTGCTCTCGCTTCCGATAGATGCGATTGTCGTCAACATCGCTCGCGGGCAAGTCATCGAAACCGATGCCCTAGTCGCAGCATTGCAGACTAACATGATCCGCGGTGCGGCACTAGACGTTACAGACCCCGAGCCACTCCCGCAGGACAGCCCGCTCTGGGAATTACAGAACTGTTACATCACCCCACACAACGCCGGTCATACGCCCCAGTATTGGGACCGCTGTGCCAATATCCTCTCCGAGGCCCTGCAGGAACATAACATCAGTTGAAATCGGGCTGGGCGACGACGCCTGTCGCCGCTTCTGCTGTGTCCGCGATACGTAATGTTGCCCACTATGTTTGGACCGACGAGTGCAAGCCTAAACTGGTGGCGGAGACAGAAACCTGTGTCACCTCACTGCTCGTTCCAGGCCCTATAATTTACCAGCATATCTCGTCGAGCGCTGACTACGTCGCTGACCTTCTGGGCAGCACAGTCGGGGATAGAGGGGCAGAAATCTGACCCTATTTTTTAATGGCCGTACCGGGTGTCGCACCAGTCGACTCGCCGTCGCGGACGATGAACTCGCCGTTGACCAAGACGTGGGGCATGCCATCGGGGAACTGCCGTGGGTTGTCGTAAGTGCCGGGATCGTAGACGTGATGTGGGTCGAAAGCGACGAGGTCAGCGTCCATCCCCGGACTGATGATGCCTTTGTCGTGAAGGCCCGCGATACGGGCCGGGAGCGAAGTCATCATGCGGACGGCTTCCTCGACCGAGAACAGGTTCTCGTCACGAGCGTAGTGGCCCAGCACACGTGGATAGGTTCCGTACGTCCGTGGATGGGGTTCACCGCCGAGCAGTGCATCCGTGGCGACCGCCGTCCGTTCGTGTTGGAGGATTTCCTGTACGTCTTCCTCGGCCACGAAGTGGTAGATGCGTTCCACTTCGAGTTCCTCCTCTAAGAGGAGGTTCATCACCGCCACGGCAGGGTCCTCGATAAGTTCTTCAGCGATATCTTCCATGTTCATCCCGATGAGCCGCTGGTTGGCCTCACTGGCGACGCTCGTGATGACGATGTTCTCCCAGTCCGAGATCTCGCGTTCGAGGTGTTCCCGTATCGCCTCCCGGTTGTTCTTGAGATGATCGAGAGTCGCCTCAGGGCCTTCGGACCGGGCCCACGATGGCAAGTCAGCCGCAAGCATCGTGCTGCCGGCCGTGTAAGGATATTGGTCGGCCGTGATATCGACCCCGCGGTCGCGGGCACTTTCGAGGAATCCGATGGCGCGGTCTGCTTGCCCGTGCTGGGGCCGGTGCATCAGCTTGAAATGTGAGAGGTGCAGCGGGATGTCTTCCTCCTTCCCGATGTCGATGAACTCGTCAAGGGCGTTCCAGATGTCGTTGCTCTGATTCCGGATATGGGCGACGAAGGGGCGTCCGTAGTCGCTCAAGCGACCGGCGAGTGTCTGGAGTTCGTGGGTGTCACAGACGACCTGTGGCATGTAGTCCAGTCCCGTCGAAAAGCCGACCGCGCCGTCTTCAAGGGCCTCGGTAACAAGATCTGCCATCTCTTCGAGTTCGGCCTCGCTCGGGGCCCGGTCATCCATCCCCATGACGTTGTATCGGACCGTCCCGTGCCCGACGAGCGTTGCCACATTGGGCGCGACACCGCTTTTCTCGATGGCATCGAAATAGTCGGCGATGCTCCCCCATGTCCATTCACGCTCGGGCCGTCCGTCGAGGCCGCTCAGGTGGTCCTCCCACTCCTCGGGGCCTCCCTGACGGTACATCGGCGCCATTGAGAACCCGTCCTGGCCGAGGAGTTCGGTCGTGACGCCCTGCCTTGTTTTTGGCGGAAGGTTGGAGTCGGCAAAGAGGCGCAGGTCCGAGTGCGAGTGGAGGTCGATAAATCCCGGTGCGAGGATCAATCCCTCCATATCGACCGTCTCCCTCGCGTCGGGTGCAACATCTGCCTCACGATGGACGGCCTCGATCTGGTCGTCCTCAATCGCGACCGCCCCGTTGAACCACGGGGCGCCTGTCCCATCAACTATTCTACAGTTCTTCAGCAGCAGGTCTAGTGACATATACTGTAATCGTCTCGCTGGTCGATTTTCTGTGACACTATACTCCAATTTGGGTTATTATCTTTTATATTTGGTCGTTCAAGCCAAATATTCGAGTGTATCGGTGGAGTTTGGCTATATTAGTGAACGGTAGCCTCTCAGGCAACGCCACACGCCGCGCCCGGCTGGTTACGACCAGTCGGGTACCTCCCGGCTGAGCACGTTCCCGTATCCGGAGTCAGCAATTATCTCTCCGCCATCCGCGACGAGTTCCCCTCTGACAAACGTTTTCTCGACGCGTCCGGTCACCGTGCGGTCCTGGTAAATCGAGAAATCCGCTTTCGAGAGGTTGTCCTCGGCCGTTATCGTGTACGTCTCGTCAGTGTCAAAGAGGACAATGTCGGCGTCGGCACCGGGTTGTATCCGCCCCTTGTTCGGCATGCCGAAGGTGCGGGCCGGCCGTCGACATTTCAGCTGAACGAGCTCAGGATACGAGAGTCCCCGTTTATTGACGGCCTCGTCATGGAACACTGGCAGACCGGTCTGGAGACTGTTGACTCCCTTATGACAGTCCCACCACGCATCGCCCCGTTTCCGGGCTTCGGTAGTGGCAACGTGATCGGAGGAGACAACCGACAGGGTTCCGTCCCGGATGCCATCATACATGGCGTCAACATCGCCAGCCGCTCGAAGCGGCGGTGACATTATTGCTGTGTTACCGAGCTGGTCGTACACAGACCGGTCGAACACCGTGTAGTGGGTGCAGGTCTCAGCGCGGACGTTCGATCCATCCGTCCGATGTGTCTCGATAGCGTCGACAGCAGCTTCTGATGTCGTGTGCACTCCGTAGTACTTCGCATCGGCCTCGACGGCCAGCCGCACGAGGGTATCAGCTGCCATCGCTTCCGCGTAATCGGGCCGGGAGTCCGGATACACGGTCGGGTCGGGCGAATCACGCAGCTGTTCGGTCTTGCTCGTACAGACGGCGTGGTCCTCGGTATGTGCCATCCCGACGGCCCCATGTTCCGAAAGGTGCTCGAACAGTTCGCCGATGAACCCGTGAGATAGCCGGATGCTGTCGGTCGTGAATATCTTGAACGACGTGATGCCAGCCGCAACGAGTTCGGGTAGTTCCTCGAACACGCTCGGGTCCTCGCGTGTAACAACCGGATGGAAGCCAACGTCGATAAGCGCCTCGTCGGCGCGATCCCGATGGCGCTCAACAGCATCGGTCAGCGTGCCGCCCGCCTCGAACTCGCCAGCCTCCGGACGCCATCCCTGCCAGGCGAAGTTCACGAGGGTGGTCACGCCACCAGCTGCGGCGGCAGCAGTGCCGGACTCGTAGGTGTCGAGGGTGTTGTAGCCGGCCAGGTGGACGTGTGGGTCCACGATGCCGGGCATCACTAGCAGGCCACTCGCATCGATCCGGTGGTCGGCCGCTGGGAGCGCTTTTTCCTCCCCGACACCGACGATGGTCCCGTCGTCGATGGCGACGGCTGCCTCGAACATTGCATCGCCCGTCACAACTGTTCCACCCGCGATAAGTGTCTCAACCGCCATCCGCTACGCCTCCGTCAGTGACTGCCACAGTCCACCGAGAGGAGTTCATACCGAGGTCACTCCGCCAGATTGAGTACAGCGTTTGCCAGCGTGTTCGCCGCGCTGTAACAGTCGTCCCAAGAGGTGTACTCCTCCTCGGTGTGGCTCTTGCCGTCCTCGCTGACCGAAAACACCATCGCGGTGTCACAGACGGTCCCAACCTTCGCGGCGTCGTGGACGGCCCCGCTAAACACGTCCAACGAGTCGTATCCGAGCGCTTGGGCGGCATCTCCGATAGCTGTGACTGGCCTCTCGGGAAACCGGATACTTGAGGAGCGCGCCCGGTCCTCCCACTCGTAGTTGACACCCTCCCGGTCAGCAATCGCGGCTGCCTCTTCAAGGACGCGTTCGCGTCCCTCTTCGACGACATCATCACTGGGGTCGCGAATCCCCCACGTCACGGTGACTTCCTCGGGGACGATATTGATTGAGTTGGGCGAGACATCGGCACGGCCGACGCTTGCGACCGTTTCCTTCCCCAAGGTCCCGCCGAGCCGTCGAACCGCCGTGATAAAATCGGCGGCCGCGACGAGCGCGTCCTGCCGATCATGCATCGGCGTTGTGCCGGTGTGTTCAGCCGCACCGTAGAACGTGACCGCTCCCCACGTCAGCCCGACCACGCCGGTGACAACACCGAGATCTTTCTCGTTGTTCTCCAGTTTTGGCCCTTGTTCGATATGCAGTTCGAGCGAGGAATCGTACTCAGTGGTCGGTTCGGCAGGTACGTCACCCTTGTACCCGATGCGTTCGAGTTCATCCTCAAATCGGACGCCCTCGGCGTCGGTCTTGTTGTACTCCGTCTCCAAGTCGAGTTCACCCGTCCAGACACCGCTTCCCTGCATCGCCGGTTGGAATCGGGACCCTTCCTCGTTTGTCCAGTTGACGATTTCGATAGGATGGCTCGTTTCGATGCCCTCGTCGTTGAACGTCCGGATGCATTCGAGGGCTGCGACGACGCCGAGTGCGCCGTCGTAGATGCCACCAAAGGGCTGGGAATCTAGATGCGAGCCCAGCAAGACTGGGTCAGCACTTGAATCCGTCCCCGACCGCCTACCGAACATATTACCCATCCGGTCGACGCGCGTCTCCAGTCCTGCATCTTCCATCGCTTCAAGGAACCAGTCCCGGACCGCTTTATCCGCATCCGACAGCGCCAACCGGTGGAGGCCACCGTCCTCGGTGCCACCGATGTCGGCTTGTGTCTCCATCGTCTCGATAAGTCTCTCTCTGTCAATCTGGATGCTCACAGCTAACGATTTCACGTCTTGGTAAAAATAGTTCCTAATCACGCAGTTCTTAACGCTTTCATCGGTTGGAAATTTTGAAATAGTATGCCTAACAGCGGAATAGGTATACATCCCGGGAGCGCTGTGGCTGTCGGTGATTGCTGTCGATGCAAGCTCCAAACCGACAAGTAACTTCTAACCCTAGATGAGAGGAACCCAATCTGTCGGGAGCCCCGCCGTCTGTTGGTGGCAAGCGGTGTCGGCCAACGGGCCGACAGTTCTTACTCCCGTGATCTATCTGTTCGCCAGTAACCCCGCCGGTGGAACCGTCTGAACCGAGGCAGAGTGAGACGACTGCGAATCCGTCGGTACCTGACTATTATTCTTCCCTATCGACTTTGAGGTACGCCTCGCGTATCTCCGGTCGGTCAAGTATGTTCGCTGCGTTGTCGTCGAACCGCGTCTGTCCATTTTCGAGAACAAACACGTGGTCGGAGTGGTTGACGCCGGTTTTGACGTTCTGTTCTATCATCAAGACCGTGACACCGCGGTCGTTTATCTCCTCGACCTTCTCAAAGATCATGTCGACGGCCTTCGGCGCGAGACCGGCCGTCGGTTCGTCGAGCATGAGAAGGTCAGGGTCAAGCATCAACCCCCTGCCGAGTTCAATCATCTGTTGTTGGCCGCCGCTGAGGTTCCCCGCTGGAGTGTCCGCGTACTCTCGGAGTGCCGGGAAGATATCGAACACCTCATCGATAGCGGCTTCAGTATCGTGGTTGCGGTCAGCGACGTGCGCGCCCAGTTCGAGGTTATCCCTGACACTCATCTCCGGGAACGCGGCATTGCGTTGAAGGACATAGGAGATTCCGGAACGAAGCAAGTCCTTTTGACCTTGATCGGTTATCTCCTCACCGTCGTAGCTAATGGCGCCTTGATTCGGAGACACTAGCCCGTAGATGGTTTTGAACAACGTCGACTTGCCCGCTCCATTGGGGCCGATGACACAGACGATTTCTCCTTCATCGACGGTGAGCGATGCGCCCTTGAGGACAAGGAAGTCCTCGTACCCCGCGTGTACGTCTTCGACTGATAGTAGGGTCATTGGTTTTACTCTCCGAAGTACGCCTCCAAGACATCTGGATCATCAAGTGCGACCGACGGCGGTCCCTGAGTAAGGTTTGTTCCGTTGTTGAGCACGTAGACGTAGTCGCTCAGCGCGTGAACGACATCCATATCGTGTTCGATGATACAGAAAGTCGCCCCTGCCTCATTTAGTTCGAGGATAGTGTTGATGATGTCGTCGACCAGGTTCGGGTTGACACCAGCGGTCGGTTCATCAAGCATGACTATCTCCGGATCCTGCATGAGCGCCGCTGCGATGGTGAGCAGTTTCTTCTGTCCGGTCGAGAGTTCGCCGGCTTTCCGGTCTCGGAGCTCCCAGAGTCCGACCTGGTTTATGAGGTCGTTCATCCGCTCGGTTGTCTCGGCACTGCTGAACAGCGTTCCCAGCAGGTTCTCGTCCTCGTGGTCCCGGTTTGCGACCATATTCTCACGGACCGACAGCTCGGGGAACACCCGGGCCCGCTGGAACGCGCGGGAAACGCCCTTGCGAACGATCCGGGACGTAAACTCGCCGGTGATATCCGTATCGCCAAGGGTCACCTGTCCGTCCGTCGGTTCATGGACGCCCATTATGCAATTAAACAGCGTTGACTTCCCCGCGCCGTTCGGTCCGATAATTCCCACGATCTCGCTGTCCCGCACTTCGAGTGAAACCCCGTCGACGGCAACGACTCCGGGGAATTCCTTCCGGAGTCCGTTGATTTTCAGTACGGGTTCGGCCGTGGTCCGTCGGGTTTCGGTTTCAGTCATCATCTGCCTCACTCCCTGCGGATACCGTCGAAGTTTCCTTGTGTTCGTTGCTATCTTTGATAACCGGTCGTCGCCGTATGAGACCACTCGGTCTGTACATGGATATCAAGATCAGTACCGTCCCGAAGATGACCCAACTGAGACCGGTTTGGGTGCCGCCCAAGAGCGTGCGGGTGTATTCTCGCGTGAAGATGTAGATCGCCGCTCCCACAATGGGTCCGAGTACGGTCCCGAGACCACCAATCACTGGAATCAACACGAACTCGACGTTCCGGATTAACTCCAACAGTATTCGTGGCTCGACGTACAGTACATACTGAGCGAACAGTCCGCCGCCGATACCTGCGATGAACGAACTGAGCCCCATCGCATACATCTTGTACCAGAACGCACTGATTCCGGCGTTTTCGGCGAGTTCCTGATCGATATCTATCGCCTTCAAATAGATACCGAGCTTCGAGGTGTGGAGCCGATAGACCAGTACGGTCGTCCCCAAGGCGAACGCCCACATCACGTAGAAATACATCTGCCGACTATCGAACATGAGCGAAAGCGAGTCGCCGATCTGGGCAATCGGGTACTCTAGCCCGACGGCGCCACCGATCCAGTCCCACTGAAGAGCGATGACATATATTCCAAGCGTCGCAGCGAGCGTAGCGATCGAGAAGTAATGATACCGAAGCCGGAACGTGAGTGCGCCGAGCGAAAGGCCAACGGCAGCGGCGAGGAGGCCAGCGACAATCAGTCCGAGGTACGGCGTTATGCCGTAATAGATGAACAGGATAGCCGTCGTGTACGCGCCGGTTGCGAACATCACGGCGTGACCGAGCGAGATTTGTCCGGCGTACCCGCCGATGATATTCCAGGACTGCCCCAGGCCGACGAACAGCAACGCGTATATCAAGGTATTAATAAAAAAGTAGCTGGTGCCGAGATATGGCAACGCAAGAGCCCCAATAAAAATCGCCGGAATCAGATACGCGAGGGGAATCGACTGCAGGTCGACGCCCTCCCTGAGCTCCTCGGCGGTTTTGGAGAGACTCATCGGTCGGTCACCCAGTTGAGGATGTCCTCACGCTGGTACAGCAACGCACCGATGAGGACGATATAGACGTACAGTTGCTGATACGATGGGTCGAGGAAGGTCGCACCGACATTCTGCACGAGACCGATAACGATGCCACCAATCACCGCACCGAAGATACTGCCCAACCCGCCAAGCGCGACGGCTGCGAACGACGCAATCGTCCATACCCCCGGCGTCGAACTGGGCTGAATGGGGAAGTAGGTTGCAATCATCGTTCCAGCGATGCCCGTGGCTGCAAGGCCGATACCCCACGAGACCGCATAGATACGATCGGTTTTGATGCCGAGTACCTGTGCAGCCTGCTTGTCCTGGGCCGTCGCACGAATCGCTTTGCCTATCGATGTCCGCTCCAACAGGAAATAGAGCAGAACGATAGTTACAATACTCACAACTGCCGTGAGCACTGCCGGATACGATATCGAGATTCCGTACGCGGTAGTACTGCCATCGAAGGCGAAGTCACTTACCGTTCTCGTCGACGGACCGACGAGATAGATGATGCCGTATCGGATTGCTAATAGGAGCCCGAACGTACAGAGAACCTGGCCAAGAACCGGGCCGTCCATCGTCCGTTTGATTATGAAGACGTAGGTTGCGTATCCTACGACGAACATGAGGACAGCGTTGACCGGCAGGAGGAGCAGGGGGCTGACGCTCAGCTCCGCGGTCACCAACAGCGTGACATACATTGCGATGAGCATGTGTTCACCATGCGCAAAGTTGACGATATCCATGACTCCCCAGATCAGTCCGAGGCCTGCTGCGACGAGTCCGTACGCAAGGCCGATCATCAATCCGTCAGCCACAGCCCCTAGTACGAGTGGTATCATGTAGTTCAGCGCTCCGACCAATCGGGAACAGGGTAGGTCATTGCGTCGTCTTGTGCCTGGTCGAACGGCCAGACGGTTTCGATCTCGCCATCATCGGCTTGGACGACGAAACTGAACGCCTCCGTGTTGTAGCCCTTGTCGTTGAATTCAACGGGATACGGAAGTCCGGAGACGTACGGGTCGAGACTCAGCGAATTCAGGCTACTCTGGAGGTCTCCCGGGTCGAGGCTGTCGGCTCGGCTGGCCGCCGCAATGGCGGTGAAAAATTCACCCCATGCGTAGATGTTGCTCCCGTCAAAGGGCGTTCCGGAATTCTCCTCGGCGTAGCTGTTGTAATCGCCCATGGGCGGATGGATATCATACATGTCATTGGAGAAGTCAGAGCCCGAGAAGACGTGCTCTGAGACGCTCTCTTCGAGCACCGACGGGTCAAGATAGGCCGATCCCGGCGTCAGCATCATCTCGGGATAGTATTCCTCCGTCTTCATATCTTCCAGCATAATCAATGCGTCTCGCACGTTAGCCGCGTGGACGATGATATCGGCATCGGCGTCCCGTATCGTTTGTATCTGTGGTGAGAGCGAAGTCACTGACGACGCGTTGTACGAAATCGTCTCGGGGGCCTGTTCGAACTCGTCGCTGTTCTCGATGACGCCTACCATCGAATTGGCAACTTCCGTACCGAAAGTACCGTCTTGATGGATAATCGCAACCCGTTCCAAGTCGGCATCGTATTCGGAGTTCATGTCGCTGGCAAAGTTGAACATAGACTCGCCTTTGACACCAGTGTGGGGCGGCACCTGCCAGAACCAGTCTAACCCACGCTCGGTAAGTCCTTCTCCAATGGCAGTCCCACAAATGTGTGGGACGCCTTCTCGTTCAGCGACTTGGCTGACAGCTTTCGTCGAACCGCTGTAGTAACACCCAGTGAGTATGTCGGCACCTTCGTCAAGTACCAGACTCTCAGCTTCGCTACGGGCCACGTCTGAGTCGCCCTGATGATCTCGCCAGAGCACTTCGACCGTTGCACCATCCTGTCCCTGTATCCCTTCGCCTTCGGCACCAGCCAGCGGGGAGAGGTCCGAACCTTCGTTTACCGCCTGTACGCCTGCACCAACGACATCCTGGAATCGAGTCCCCATCTCGGCTGCATCGCCCGAGAGTGGGTGGAGCGCGCCGATGGTAAGGGTATCCCCGCCACTGGCACCTCCACCCTGACATCCAGCCAAACTGAATGCAGCCGCCGCACCAGTGATTTTCAAGACGTTTCTTCGCGAAGCTACTCGCCCATCTGCTGACTTTTCGGTCATACGGATACTTCTTCAACCAGATTGCTATTTAGGTTTTTTCATCGAATCGGGTGATATTCTATATCTTCTTGGTATCTGTGAGGTATTCCTTATACAGAGTGGTGGTTTCTGTGGCAAAAAGAAAATAATCCGGATAACCCATTGTGTGCTGCCTCAGGAGTTGCAACACCACAATATAGATAGGAGAGAAGCAGAAGTTTGTCCAATTTTGACCAGTATCCCGAAAATATCACTAGCTATCCCAATAGATTTCTATCAAGAGCACCCATACAAGGTCGTGACAGACTACCTGGTGCGGAACGCCACTGACAGGTCAGGGAGCCATATCGATGTAGCGATAACTGACGGCAAAATCAGCAACATCTGTTCCGCCGGCGAAGAGGAACCGACCCGATTCGCACCGGATTCACAGTTCGACGCTGAGGGTTCGCTGGTCACGCCGACGTTCTCCGAGCCACACACGCACCTCGACACGGCGATGACGGTCGAGAAGGCTCGGATCAACGACTCCGGGACAGTCGAGGAAGGCTGGGATGTCTGGGCCTCGGTCCGTGAGGATTTGACAAAATCGGGTGTCAAGCGGCGAGCGAGAACAAACCTCGAATGGTTTCTCAGCAACGGCGTCACCCGAGTCAGAACACACGCGGATGTCACGGCGTCTGACTGGACGGCAATCGAAGCGCTGCTTGAACTCCGTGAGGAATTCGATCCCATCAACGTCGATATCGTCGCGTTCCCCATCGACTCCGTAGTAGACGATTCGGAGACTCTAGACCAAGTCCAGCAGGCGTTAGACATGGGTGTCGATATTGTCGGTGGACTTCCACATAAAGAACGGACGCGCGAACGCGGTGTCGAACACGTTCGAAAGCTCGTCTCCCTAGCCGACAAAAACAGCACGCGGATGGATTTTCATATCGACGAAACCGACGATCCACAGTGTCGGTTCACGGAGGTCCTGGTGGACGAAACCCGCCGGCGCGGCATCAGTTCCCAGGCAACCGCGAGCCACGCGACAGCCCTTCACTCGTATCCAAACACCTACGCCAGTAAACTCATCTACGAAATCGGCCAGAGTGACCTCTCGGTCGTCACGAACCCCTTGGCGAACGCTACCCTCCAGGGTCGATACGATGACTACCCGAAACGCCGCGGCATCACGCGGGTGGAAGAACTTCGTGAGGCTGGAGTAACCGTCGGTATCGGTCAGGATAGCTTGCTGGATTCAACCTACCAGTACGGCGATGGCGACCCGCTGACGGCCGCGCATATGCTTGTTCACTTCGCTCATATGAATCTCAGGCGGGATATCGATGACATCTGGGATATGCTCACCTACGGGAACGCAGACGTGTTCGGTGCAGAAAATTACGGACTAACTGAAGGTGACGAAGGATCACTCATCGTCTTCGGCAGTTCTGATCCTTTCACCGCGCTTCGCACTCGGCGGCCCCGGAAACTCGTACTCAGCGACGGAAAGCCGGTAGCGAAAGGGCGCCGCTCCGTGAGCGTCCGGTCGGACAGTTCATGGGACGAGCTGACGTTAGACCTGTAGTCGGGAGGCGATTGAGAGAGGGGGACTCAAATGGTGTGATCTGCCCAACGCCACAAACTATATATTATTCATGCAGTATTTTCACGTATGGAGAAAGCAGACGATTCCTCTTGGCGAACCTTGCAAACGGTTGAGCGAGCGAGTGAGATCATCCAGACACTCGCAGAGTTGGACGGTGCTGGCGTCTCAGCAGTCGCCGAGCGTCTCGACATTTCGGTCAGTTCGGCACACTCGCATCTCGCCACGCTCCATGAAACCGGTTTTTTACTCCAGCAAGACGGACAGTACCACCTCTCCTACCGGTTTCTCCATCTCGGTGAGTACGTCCGGAACAGTAGCGACCTCTACCGGTGCGGTCGTTCGGAGGCCGACAAATTGGCCGACAAAACTGGTCACTACGTCCACCTCTTCACCGAAGAGAACGGCATGGGCATCAACCTCTATGAGGCACGAGGGGAACACGCAGAGGAGTACGACTACCAGTCACTGAAGTTGCAACGGGGTGAACCACTCCACATCAGTGCTTCAGGCAAAGCGGTTCTGGCAACGCTCCCGGAGGAGGAAGTTCGGGCCCACATCCGTCAGCACGGGTTGGAGTCGTACACTGCCAACACCATCACGGAAGAAACGGCGCTCTTCGAAGAACTGAACCGGACTCGAGAGCGGGGCTACGCTGTCAACGATGAGGAAGAGATTGTGGGATACTGCGCAGTTGCGGCTCCCATCCAAACCGAGGGTGACGCGGCTATCGGTTCAATAAGTGTAGCCGGTCCCACACGGTTTTTCGATAGTGACGCAGACATCGAGGAGATTGCAGACAAGGTCATGACCGCAGCGAACATGACTCAGGTTAACATCAATATGTCCACTCAGGTGGACTAATGAGCCAATACTGATTTCTCGATATGTGAAAAACAGCTATCGGAGCATAAATGAAACACCCTTACTGTGTTTCAAAATATCGGTCATAGCCCCTGGAGACCCAGCTTCAAGAGATAAAAGTTCACCAAGCCGAGCAAATCATGAAATCTCTATTCTCGAAATGAGAATTAGCAATGGTGACTACTCCCGCTGAGGGAACATCTCGAAGTATATTGTGTTGCGAATTGATTACGTACCTGAGAACACGTCCGGAAACAGTGAACGCTGAATAAGCGAAATCGTCAGTTTTGCGGCGCAACGACATCGTTGGACAGTGTCCCGACGCCGTCGTATGTGATTTCTATCGTGTCGCCAGGAGATACCGTGCCGGGATTTGCGGGACTCCCGAACGCGATGGCATCGCCCGGCCTAAGTGTGAATCGTTTTGAGAGATATGAGATGATCTCGTGGGGGCTGAAAAGCATCTGTGCCGTCCTCGCGGATTGTCTTGTTTCACCATTGATGACAGTCTCCATCTCAATATCATGTGGATTGAGGTCTGTCTCAATCCACGGGCCCAATGGCGCGGAGGTATCGAAGGCCTTGCGTGCCGTCCGACCCTGTTGGTCCAGCGCGTCAATATCGTTCATCACCGTGTATCCGCGAACAATATCTGGTACCTTGTCAGGGGCCACGCTATGACATCGCTGGTCAATCACCGCGACGAGCTCCCCTGCATAGGTGAGCTCATCGGACCACTCTGGATACACCACGGGTTGTCCGGGACCGACCAGTGCAGCTGGTGGCTTGAGAAAGAAGTCCGGTTCCTCCGGTCGTTCGTAGTCCATCTGATCAAGAGTCTCAGCGAAGTTCCGACCCACACAGTACAACGCTGACGGGGAACATGGATACGTCAGTGAGCCATCTCGGCCTATGATATATTCCCCGCTATCAGTAGTCAGAATACCATCCTTGTACTGCCCACTGACGACACCCTGGGGGGTTTGCATTCGTGCTAGTTTCATACAGGTCTTCCAGCAGGGAGGCAAAAAGGTCTAGCGGATTGGAAATAAAATGGGGCGTTATTAGTTCCGTATAGCCAAGCAGTGATGTGGTTGACACCTGCTCTGGCTTATTCTCGAGAGCGCGCTGTTCGTTTCCTTTACTGAGATGAACCTAACCGATTACTCGGTTTCTACTTCAGCGATTACCTCAATTTCGACATCGAATGGCCCAGGCAGTTCGCCGACTTCAACCGCACTTCGAGCAGGGTATGGGCTACTCATATATTGGCCGTATACTTCGTTGACAGCATCGTAATTATCCATATCGGTCACGAAAACGGTGGCTTTGACTACATCGTCAAGCGAGGCGCCACCGGCTTCAAGAATGGCTGCAACGTTCTCAAGCGTGCGCTCAGTCTGTTCGCCAATATCCGCCGAGACAACCTTGCCCGTGTCCGGGTCAAGCGGCCCCTGTCCAGACACATAAATCCGATCGCCATCGCGGATACCTTGGGAGTACGGACCGATACTTTCCGGTGCATCGCTCGTGGACAATTCGTCCATACACTGAACACTGGCTAGTTGTATGAAAGTCTATCGGATTATTTTCTGTTCCAAGTGGAAATATACCGAAAAGGAACATTGATTGCAACAAAATCCGATAACTAATCAGCATTTGCCAATATCCACACAGCTGCATTTCAACAGACACATTGGAAGGAATCACACAGCTGGCCGGTGAAAAGAGGAATAGAACACACCATCTCGCTATCGTTGCTGCCCAAAACGAACATAGGGCAATCAGGCTCCACTCTGTTCCCCTTCGATTGAAGGATTTTCGTTTGTCAGTCTGCTGCCGGCGCTGGTGAATCCGACATAGACGATACCCACAAGCGCCATGTACAGCATATTCAGACATATGTGAGAAACTATTACTTTCAAATACAATCTATATTTTTGATAACCTGGGCGTCCAACGCTCTCAAAAAGCAGTCCATAATTGGGTGCAGAAAGCTCATTTACAGCCAGTCAACGGCAAATCTCCGAATCAAATTGCCGTAGACGAAACCATGATTCAAATCAATGACCAGCACTTCTGTCGGTATGCTACCGCTAATCCGAAAATGAGTAAATCCTCGATATACGCCTTTTCGACCGCTAGAACCGCAATCTCTGAAATGTCTTTCAAAGAACTGTGGCAAAAACACGATGTCGAAACCGCCGCTTTTCTCGTCGATAGCGCGAAACATCTCCAAGCTGCACTGCAACGATCAGAGCTCCGATTTCAGATAGAACACCACGGAAATCAAAACAGCATTCAACATGTCTTCTGAAAAGTAAAACGATAAACCTTCTATTTTCTAAACTGTTCTTGTCACGTTGAACCAACCACAGCTAAAAATCAACTCCGGGGTTTCGTTCACTGGCACAATGCTCTAAACTAAACACCATCCACCGAGAAGAGAACACGCGCACTATAGAATGATCCCTACTATTGATGCCGTTGAATCTCATCGCGAACGACAGTCCGGATCTCCTGCCCGGAGAGAATTGTATCAGCGGGGATATCCGGTTCCAGTTGGCCTTGTTCGGCTGGAGGAAAAACCGACTCAATACACAGATACGCCGCATCCTGTCACGACCTCCTAGCCGGTCACCCGCCACAGACAGCCTCAATTCTCATAAACCCCCCGTCCGACCGTGGTTCAAACTCGATTTTCCGCTTGAGACCACGCACCGGCTCGTACACGAACCAACGAGCGTCAACGACGCTGCATGCCCCGACAACTGGCGGCGACCGTCGGCGAGTTCGCCGACACGTAGACCGGACCAGCCACGCTACATGGTTAACCAACAGAATCGGGTGAGAATGGCCGAAGGTTGGTTAAGAAGCTAGGTGAGGCTCCTAATCGGTCAGTACCGGCTGTGAAACTATCATCTGCTGAGGGGTTCAACAGAGCCTATCAGCTAATGTCTATTTTACCGATATGTGAAATTACATAGGCAAGCTACGAAAGTGAATCCACATATGGACCGGAGGACATTCGTATCGACAGCGGCAATCGCTATGAGTATATTCTCAGGTTGCCTCTCGATGTTCTCATCATCAGACTCGGACACATCTATTCCAAACATTCCAACAGGAGCGTGGACACAATACGGAGCCGACGGAGCGAATACATTCACCCCGAACGCCTCCGCTCCATCGAGTGGGAATCTCGCCTGGACATCAGATGCGTTCACGCGCTGGCAGCCCGTGGTATCTGACGGGACTGTGTATATGACGAACTTCGATCCGAGCAACGATGGGAGCGTGATCGGACTTGACGCACAGGATGGCAGTGAAGAGTGGCGAACTACCCTCAATGCCAGTGGAGATAACGGGACTGTCATCGTCGACAATCGAGTTATCGTGGCATACGATTCGGAACTTGTTGCACTTGACTCCCAGTCAGGCGAGCAGATATGGACGGAACCGATAAATCGATTCGACTTTTCGGAGCTGCTTGTCGTAGATGAAGCTACTAGGACTGTACTCGTGGCTTCTCGCGCCGGTATTGAAGCATTTAACGCAGCGAACGGGGAGAAACTGTGGGAGATCAACACGGTACGCCAAATTGCTCGTGCGCCCGCAATATACGACGGAGAGGGTTTCGTTGTTGGGTACATAGATGGTACGCCGTTCCTCGTTGCTTTCTCGCTAGAGGATGGTTCGGAACTCTGGCGAAGCGAACTCACATCTATATCTGAATCTACCCCGCCAGTTGTGACCCAAGAAAGAGTGTTTGTCTCCGAGAGTCGAGTGCTTGTTGCTTACAATAGGGAAACCGGTGACCGGTACCGTGAACTTCATTCGTTCTCGTACGACGAGGGTAAGTATGAGATCAATGGTATTGCTGCTACTGATAGTGTCGTATTCGCTACTAGCCACGATGGCGTCGTCGCAATCGATAGCGAATCTGGAACCGAACGATGGCACCGTGACGCGGTAGCTGGACACTCGGGGATTTGTGTTGGAACTGAAACGGTTGTACTCCCACTCAGAGATCCCGAATTCGCACCTAATGAGGAGACAATCAGCGCACTTGATCGTGAATCGGGAGAGATGTATTGGTACTACACATTCGATTCAAGCCCTAACGTGATGGTACCACCAGTACTGGTTGATGGAGCTGTGTTCTTCACAGCCAGCAATATGGATGGTCTCGGAGCTCTTGGTGACGTGTCCGCACAGGATAGTTGAATGATAGGGACAATGCTCCCAACTTCATACCTACAAGATCTACCGGTTAAGTAATCGTAACCGGGTCGGTCCGGTCACTGTGCATACCTACTTACCGGCTGTTTCACTGCAGATGGTAGTAATCAAGCGGTTTCTACAGAGTCGGAAAGGCTCTGGATTCCGAAGCGGCCAGATCCACCTTCGAGTGTGTCGAGCGAACTCAGGAAGAACAGTGTACAGCGTGAGCACGTCGATCAGCGAACGGTTCAGTGAACACAGTACGATGAGTTCGAATCCAGTAGTCGTCGGGCTCGACGTACGCCGACGAGAGGGGTATGTCGTTCACAGAGTCTTTTGCGTGAATGACCCCGAGATAGTTGAGTGCGAGTTGTGATGTCGGTCACAGCGCTTAGCTCCTCACGCCCACTTGTCACCCTCGCCACCCATCCAGCGGAACATGTCCGGGAACAGGATTACCAGTAGCGGTTGGGATGGATGCTACATGTTTGGACTCCGAAAACTGCTCGGTCTCGAAGGAGGCGGGGACAACTTCGACGGCTACGACGAGTACGTCCCGTCCACGTTACCCGGGCCGGGGTGGTTCCTCTCGGGCCACGACGTGTTGGTCGGCGACGAACATGTGCAGTTTCACCGGACGACGCGGGACATATTCGAGGAGCGGGAGTTGTACGACGTGTCCTTCGATTACAATATGGCGCGGCTGAATCTGGATACGCGTCACCCGAACGCCGGGTTTCGATACGCCGTGGAAGCCGGGTCCCCGTCCGTGCTGCGGGCTGAGTTGACGCCCAAGACGGAGTTTTGCCCACAGACCCTCACTATAACGAAAGGCGCGTTTCGAGCGTGGAACGGGGTTTCGGAGTCCCACGAGTACGACCTCGTCCGAATCCGCGTAGACCGGATGCACTACAAGGCTGATGCAATCAACGACATCCTTCGCCAGCAGGAGGAGTCGTATCTCCAATTCACGGGCGGACCGGACAGCCCCAGCGGAGAGCCGTCGGCTGAAACGGAGGGTACCAGCGGGGCGGCGGAACCGACCCGTTCAGAACCGCCGTTTTGAGGTCTCACGGGTCACTGTGTCGCCCCGTCCCGGCTGCTGGTGCGTCCCCGTAGGTTTGGAACCATTTCACCCGCCGCCCCCGGCTGGGAACGGGCTTTGTTACTCTCTGAGAGCAATCGGACCCGGAAAGTATTGTGAGCGGCGACGGCTATAGGCGGCCACTTACCCCATCACAACCCGTGACAACGTCAGTTCGACACGTCGACAGGGGCGCTTGGCTCAGTGTCGACGGGACCCGAGAGCTCGGTGTCAGTGAGCTCCGCCAATTGGCGGCCCCTGGGTTCTGTAGGTGTGACGTGACCGACTTCGTCACGGAGGGGTTCGTCGAAATCGGGGTCGACGGTCGAGCCGTCGAAGCGCGGCTCGAGGGCAGCTGTATTCGGTGCGGGACGGAGGGGACGACCGGCTGGGTAACGCTGGGGCGCATAGTCGACGGCAATGGGATGCAGTTCTACTCCGTTGACCGCGACGCCGTACAGTTCGTTCCCCGCCGGTGACGGGTTCGGCCGGGGGGTTCTCGGGCGGGCAGCGGTATGCGGAGCGGACCGCAGCACATGTCTTCATATCGGACGGAGAGGCGGGTTTGTTCGAACGTTCCGCCGTATTTGCGGAATCTTTTGCTTGAACGAGGGAGCGACCGGGGCATAAGCGCGGAGACAGACGTGTTCGGTCCGTATATGGATAGAGACGGCAGTCGCGGGTCACCGAAGCGTCATAGACAAGGTGAAAATAGTCCGTCAGCGGAACGCTAACCCCCGGACATCGCGAATAGACTCCTGCATGACTGCCACCAGAGAGCGAGTCATCGAGACGTTCCAGGAAGAGCACCGCCAGACCAGAGACAAATGTCTCGAACTCTCGGATGCGATAGAGGCGGGGGACCTGGACCGGGCCGAGGAGTTGGTTCGCGAGATCGATGCGGCCGCCGGGCCACACTTCCAGTACGAGGAAGACGCACTGTACCCCGCACTGATACCCTTCTTCGGCGAGGAGAAGGTCAAGGAACTGGTCGCCGAACACGACGAGGCTATCGAGGCGGCCGAGACGCTGGCCGAGCTAACCGGTCAGGACTCGCTGAGCGAGGGCGAGAAACAGGAGGCGCTGCGGGCGCTCCCAAACATTATGGTCCACGTCAGCGACTGTGACGGCCTGACCGTCTACTTGGAGAAGGCCGACGACGCGGTCTTCGAGGGCATCGCCCAGAGCATGGACGAGGCCAGCGAGCAGGGGCTGACGCTCACCGAGTACGACCGGACGGTTCGGCCGAGCCCCGAAGAGATAGTCGCCTGAACAGCCCCTCAGCTCTCACTTGCGGGGTTAGAGGCGTTGCAGATAGGAGCGGAAACGGCGAGCGACCACCACCCGATTCAGACCGATAACTCAGCATGACCGAGATATTTGTTTCACCCCAGCGTGTCTCGGCGCGGGACGATTTGACCGTGGTTGACGTCCGTCGAGAGTGGGACTACGCGAACGACCACATCCCCGGTGCGGTCCACGTCCCGTTCGAGCGGTTCCGCGATTCCGGCGACGCGATGGAGGGGACGCTCCCGACGCCGACAGCGTTCGGGTCGCTACTGGGCGGGGCGGGCATCGAACCCCGCGACCGAATCGTGGCCTACGACGGCGGTCGCGGCGTCTACGCGTCGCGCCTGCTCGTCACGGCGGAAGTTCTCGGACACGACCCCGACAGGCTACATCTCATGGACGGTGACATCCGAGCGTGGCGCCGGAATCACGAGACGACCGACGCCGTTCCGGACACGGAAACGGCGGAATACGTCTGTGAGCCGCGGGCCGACGGAGCGCTCATAGGCGCGGATGAACTCGAAGACGCACTGGACAGTGACGCCGTCGTCGTGGACACGCGGGACCCGGTCGAGTACGATACGGTCCACCTCCCGGGGGCCGTGAACCTCCAGTGGCGGACACTCGTCGACGACGAGACACGGCGGCTCAGGCCCCGCGACGAGCTCGAATCGATCCTGCAGGCCCACGGATTGCACCCCGACAGGCCGGTCAGACTCTACTGCAACACGGGTCGCCGGCTGAGTTTCGTCTATACGGTGTTGCTGGAACTGGGCTACGAGGACATCGGTTTTTACGAGGGCGGTATCGAGGCGTGGGCGGAGCACGGCGGTCCGGTCGAGACGACATCGTAGAGCATCTCGACGTATCGGCGGCGCTCACTCGCCCGCGGTGTGAGGATACCCACTGGACGCTGTCCTCGGCCACCTACGGGGAGACTGCGATGGTGACGGACGGCGGGATGCCGCCTGCGGCGACGGTCGGGCCGCGGTCTGCCCGCAGGCGGGCATCGGTTCCGGGTCGTTCGCCCGTATCCGACTCGTTCCGTCACTGGGGGCCGGAATCACCCGCTCCAGCCCGCCTGTAATTGACCGCGACGAGTCCGGACAACACCGTCAATACGAGGAGCTTGAACGCGATGAGATGACCGACCCGGGAGCCGAGCAGTGCCGACGGGGCGAGCCCGACGAGACGGTCGGTCTGATACGCGCCGCTGGCCACCAAGAGGACGATGATAGCGGGGAGGTGACGACGGAACCTCCGGGCCTGCGACTTGACCGGGCCCGCGGCAGCAGGGCGGGCTCGTACCGCGGGGAGGACGACGAGGTTGTGCCAGACGGCCCCGCCGACCCACAGCGAGAACGCCCCGACGTGAGCGACCCGCACTATCCAGTCGAGGGGCGATGTTCCCGTTTCGAGCCACGCAAAGCCGCCGAGCGAGACGGAAGCGAGGACCAGCAGCCCGGTCCTGAGCGCGGTCTGCCGGCGGGGAGACGCGTCGGTCGGCCACCGGATGGCGACCCAGAGAGCCACGGCACAGACGAGCCCGGAAGCGAGTGTCACGCCGCCGATGCCGAACGAGCCGTCGCGCACGTCGAGGGCGAGATACGCAATTCCGGAGAGGAACACGCCCCAGACCGCCGTCGCTTCGATTCGTTCCCAGCGGTCCCCGACGTATCGACAGTATTCGGAGTGTTCGAACTCGCCTCGGTCAAAGAGCGCGACCCGCCAGTAGAGCCCCCCGACGAGCAGCCCGACTGAAACGACGAGTAGCCACGTAACGGCCCGGTTCACTGGAGAGTCGGTAACGTGAGTGATCCAGGTACCGGTGAAAGAGCCGCCCAACAGCAGCCCGAGAACGGCTCGCGGTTGTATCCCTTTCGCGGGGAGGCCCCTCCTCAACTGCGAGAGCCGACCGTTTTCATCCATATCTGTGGGCGGATGTTTAGGCCCCCCTAAACTAAATGATGCAGGCGGACATCTTCGGCTGGCGAGTAGCCGACGACGGGGCGAAGGAGTTCGGGCATACGTTTTCAAAGGTAGGTGACAAATAGAGCGATATGTCCTCAGAACCGGACCCGAGACCCTCGGCGTCGCGTCCGCAGTCGCTGGCGGACACCGAGCGGGGCATAGCGCGCTACCTCTTTGCGATTTCCGTCCTTTCCGGGCCCGACTCGGACAGGGTCACGACCGGCGAGCTACAGGAGTATCTGAACGTGGCCCCGGCTAGCGCCACCGAGATGGTAGCGAAGCTCGACGAGCGAGGGTTAGTCGAGTACGAGAAGTACCAAGGGGTGCAGCTCACAGACCGAGGGGGAGCACTCGCGTCAGCGGCCGGCTGGCGGTTTTGCGTCGTTTCGACCTTTTTCGAATCGGTGCTGGATATGACGGTGGCCGACCAGACGGCGTTCGATATCGGATACGCGCTACCGAAAGACGGCGTGTCCCGCCTCCGGGCCCTCGTCGATTCGGCCTGTCTCGAACTCTGTCCGACGGCAGACGACGGCTCGGAACCGTGTGTAGCCTGAGTTGGGCGATTTCCTAGTCGGGACACCGTTATCCACCGACCGAACGACTATCCTGCCGACCAGTCTGTCGAGACGTGCGACTCGACTGCTGACCGCTCTACAGTCTTTCCGGAACTCCCAAGAACAACGGGGTTACCTGGAACAGAACCACACGATGGCGGCTGAATCGGTAAAAGAGACGGGCCGTAGCTTCGCAGTTTCCGGAAAGCACCCAGCCACCAGCAATATACCGTTCTTGACACCCAATCGACTGAGCACTCCATGATGGTTGAGCACTGGGGCGAAATGTACGGCCGGAGTTTCTGCGACCCAATCTGTTTCAGCCCCACTCGCGTTCCAGTGTATGATACGATTCTTTGAGCCGCTCCGTATACGCAGATTCGGACCACGTCTCCCAGCTATATTCGGAGGTATTCAGCTCACCACTCGTTAGCCCCGGGATTGCGTGGGTGATGTTTGTCTCCCCAGAAACGCCCTGTGCCTGTCCGTCTCCATCCGGACGGTACGTAGCAGCGCCGACAGTAACCGATTCGAACGACACCGTGGCAAGCCCATCCTCCCAGTCCGAGGCAATGCGCTGTTTCGTTGATGGATCAGCGACGTTCAGCAGCACCCACGGGAGTCTGACCTCAATTGTTCGCGCTGAGTGGTCCACATGGACATCCGTTAGCGAATCGTATACCGCTGCAGAAGGATCCCCGTTTCCGTAGGTGAGCTGTCCGGTTTCGACTGACTCGAACGGGACTTCTTCGCCGGTTGGCGGAACTGTGTAGCCGAGATTAATCGGTTCCCGAACGGGAACGAAACCAGCGTTTCCGTTTTGATAGTCCGCAATCGGAAGGCCGGCGGGGGTACCGAATTCACGGGCGAAGGCGTCGTACGAGGACTCTACTAACATTCTGGAGTTAGATTCGCCGGCCAAGTGGACCACGAAATCGGCGACTGCCGTCGCAGCCGTATGTAACGGCAGTGGAGTCGATTCGCCGCGGAGCCCGACCGTAAGCAGGAGATTCACTTGGTCCCACGCAACCGGTTCGGACATCTCTTGGAGCATGAGCCGTAGTTCCAGCCCTTCTGCGCTGTGAGAAACACGCAGCTCTTCGAGCTGTCTGACAGGGTCAACACCCGCGGTTGTCGCCGGCTCACTGACTGCTGCATCGCTCCACTCCGACGCGTTGCCGGACAGCGAAATGGCGTTATCGGGGTCGAACGCGAGCAGTCCGAACCGCTGTTCGGGCGTTTGGATATTCGACCAGTAGGGCCGCCGGCCCGGAACCGACCGGGCGTCGAGATTCCACGTGCGTTTGAACCACTCGTTTTGCCACGTGAACGCGATACCACCGGCGGTATCTGCTTCGATGATGTCCTCATACATCGCCGAAACGATCTCGCCTTGGGCCTGTTCTGTGTGCTGGCCCTGGTCGCGGCCGTGTACATCGCGGTGGGCGATACCACGGGAACTGGGCACGCCGAACTCGGCGATCAGGAGCGGCAGATCGGTCGCGCTGGCGAGGTCGTTCAGGTAGCCAGCGTAGCTATTCGCCTCGCCGCGGTGGTCGACGTAGTTGACGTACTCCGGTGTCTCGTTGAGCAAGTCCGGATAATACGGGTAGACGTGGTAAGCTGCGAACGTGCCGGGCGTAAACGCGTCGGTCGTCGACACCGTATCCGGGTCGATACTGACGGCGTCTTCGGAGACGAACGGCTCGTAGGGGTGCTCCAGCGGGTCAGTCGTAACCCAGTTGACGAAGCCGACCGGCGACTGTGTGCCGTACGTTTCGGTTTCATGGGCGACGATGCTTTCTAACCGCTCGGTGAGCCACCGCTCGAACGCGCTCCCCTCGCTTTCGAGATAGGACCCGGCAAAGCTGCCAGCACCGATTGCTTCGTTCGTCGTACTGACAATGTCCGGCGGCCATTCGATACCGAACAGGTACCCGAGGAGTGCATCGTGAACGTCCGCGTCGTACGTTCCACTCGCGTGTCCACGCCGGTCCGGCAACGTCGCGTCGCCATGGACGACATCAACAGTCCGCTCGATTTCCTGATCGACCATCCCGGAGATAGCGGTCGCATCGCTCGCCTGAACCAACGGGTCGTGTGGCACCCACGTCCCTTGCAACAGATACAGTGGGTCAGTTGTCCCAGCGTTGTAGTCCGCCAGCGCGCGGTAGAACGCGGGCGGATGAATTGTATACGTCCGTATCACGTTAGCAATCGCCCCGATATGGGCGATCCATCGGTCGTACTCGTCGCGGGTTATCGCGGCGGAGCCCGGAAAGTACCCAGGCTTTGCCATTCCAATATTCAAGCCGCGGGCGGTCAGGGACTCGTATCCGTCGTCGGTACGGCGTTCGAACCCATCATCACGAACACGAAACACCGGCTGTTCGGTGTCGCCGGTCGAGCGACGTGACGACCGGTCACTGCCACTTGTCGTGCGAGCGGGTGTCCCGTCGCTATTGTCGCTCTGACAACCGGCACCCCCTACGGCTCCGGATACGCCCAGTGTTGCGAGAAATCGGCGCCGATGCATACTGGTTTTCTGGGTTCTGTAGTGATTACTTTGTTGCCAATCAATATCTGGCTTGATAGATGGCAACTACTCATCAGATGCATTTTTACGCTGTGCCACTCTTTATTTACTAAAGATGGGCGGGGAGATACTCGTTGTCGATGACGACGAAGTAATTCGACAGTTACTCTCCCACCGGTTGCGCAGCGCCGGATACGATGTTCGGGTCTGTGAGGACGGTCGTGCCGCCGCAGATCTATTCGATGACGGATACGAGCCCTCGCTGGCGATATTCGACGTTATGATGCCGCGTCTCGACGGAACCCGGTTGTTGCGGATGGTACGGTCGGGCGAGTTGGCCGTGCGCTCGGACCTGCCGGTGGTGATGCTCACCTCCCGTGGCCAGGAAGAGCATGTATTAGAAGGATTTGATTCCGGCGCAGACGATTACGTAACGAAGCCGTTTCGAGCACAGGAACTGCTTGCACGTGTCCGGAGACACGCGGATGGGTGACCCTGGGTGATGATGATGCAGGGCAACGTGGCCCTATTTGGCCAGACGGTTCCAGTGACGGTTATCTTGACTGTCTTGGGGTTGCTCGTGGGAATCGGGTTAGTCGTCTCGTTCGCGCTCACCATGGGCCTGTCCAGTTATCTCGCCTTCGTTGCCGACCGACGTGAAGACGTGCGGTCTGATCTCCAGTCAGAGCTGCTCAACCGCGCATTTGGGGAAGATCCAGACTGGGACGGCTGGGTCGACAGCCTCTCCGACCGGGAGCGCCACGTCGTGACAGAGCTACTGGGAGAGTATCTTCGGGAGTTAAACGGTAGCGAGGCCGAGCCCCTCAGAGATCTCGGGACCGTCCTCGGTCTCCCCAAACAGGCACAGCGGGATCTTGAACGCGGACACATGTATGAGCGACTCCAAGCGCTCACCTGGCTGATACGGCTGAAACAGCCGGAACCGTACTTTGCTGCGTCGTACGAACCGTCGACACCTGCCGAACAAGCCGCTGTCGCACGCCTGCTATACGAGACCGACGCACTTGCTAGCCCGGCAGAGGGCTTGGAGATACTGCTGGCTGAGGCAAGCCAGGAATTCAGTGTCTTCGGGCAGGATACGCTATTTCGGCTCGCCAGCGAGGCGCCGGACGAGATGTTTGCCCTCGCTATCGAACGGTATCAGACGTGGTCGCCGGCACTGTTAGCACAGGTACTGCTCGTCTGTGGCCAGCTTGGGACCAGCATTCGGGCCGGAGATATTGCGTGGGTGACGGCCAGCCTGGACCACGAGGACGAAGGCGTGAGAGCCGCGGCGGCGCGCGCACTGGGCAGCTTCGGCTGGAAGCCACAGCTTAGGGACTCGATGTTTCTTGCTCGGTCGACTGCTGACCCGTCGTCACGTGTTCGTGGGGCGGTATACGAGATGTTGGGCGAGTGGGGGGATGAAGAAGCACTGACAGTCCTCCTCTATGCCCTCGTCTCGGAGGACGATCCCCGCGCACTGGTTCGGGGGACAAACGCACTCGTCCGCCGACGGGACCGAATCGATACCGGTGCGCCGGCAATCCTCGGTCCCGCATGGGCCTGGAGTAGCGAGCAAGCATCGTACGATACCGTCGCACGGGGCCGGACAGGGACTGTGGAGGGATAATCGAAATGCACTCGCCCGCCCATATCGTGGTTCAACTGCTCGGCGCCACGGGTGTGTTCGTCCTCGGATACTACGCACTCGTCAACGCCTATTACCTCTGTATCCACATTTTAGCGCTCTTCGAACTACGCGATAACGTCCGTGAAGCGAGCTGGGAGCAGCCGTTCAGACGGTTTTCGAGCCCGTTCTACCCCGGCATCGCACTCGTCGTTCCGGCCTACAACGAGGAAGCGACGATTCGGGAGAGCGTCCAATCGATGCTGTCACTGAACTACCCGGAGCTGGAGGTCGTCGTCGTCAACGACGGTTCGACCGATGCAACGCTCGATCGACTAATCGAGCGGTTCGACTTAGAACCACTCGACGCCGAGGTTCCGTTCGACGTGCCGGCCGAGGAGATACACGAGACGTACCGGTCGACACGCTACGAGGAACTCTTCGTCGTGGACAAGGCAAATGGCGGGAAAAGCGACGCGCTCAATGCCGGAATCTGGCTCACCGAGATGCCGTTGTTCTGTGCCGTCGATTCGGACACCCTCATCGACCGGGACGCACTTCTCCAAATTGTCAAACCGTTTGTCAAGCGGCCGGGGACAACGGTAGCGACTGGGGGGGTAATCCGGGTTGCAAATAACTGTATCGTCGAAGATGGCCTCGTGAAGGAAGTAAACCTCCCCAAGACGGGACTGCCGGGACTACAGGTCATGGAATATCTCCGAGCGTTCTATTCGGGCCGGCTAGGTCTCAACCGAATCAATGGGCTTATCCTCATCTCCGGCGCGTTTGGCCTGTTCCGGACCGATGTCGTCCGTGAAATCGGCGGATATCGGCACGATACGATCACGGAGGATTTCGATATCATCGTTAGACTCCACCGATATCTCACTGACGAGGACCGAGAGTACACGGTCGATTTCGTACCCGAACCCGTCGCTTGGACCGAAGTCCCGGCTAGCCGGCAGATGCTGGGTCGACAGCGTCGCCGCTGGTTCCGCGGCATGGTCGAAACCGTAGTGACGAACCGAAAGATGCTGTTCAGACGAAAGTACGGGCGGGTCGGGACAATCATCTTTCCGTTCTTCGTCGCCGCCGAGATGTTCGGCCCGCTCATCGAAGGACTAGGATACATTATTCTCCCGATTGCGGTGTACTTTGACGTACTGCAGATCGAGTTTTTCATTATGTTTTTCCTCTTGACGACTGGGTTCGGTATCTTCCTCTCGTGGTTCGGTGTGTTCAGCGAGGTGTGGAGCTTTAACCGCTACAAGGAGCCCAGACAGGTCCTTCGGTTGCTCTGGTACGGTGTATTGGAGAACTTCGGGTACCGGCAGTGGAAGACCGTCGTCGCATGGCAGGGACTGTTCGAGTACCTTCGCGGCGTCGACAGCTGGGGAGTCATGGAGCGTGGTGGGTTCAGTTCTGAAAGCGAGGAAGATATTTGAGACACGAGGTGTTTTCGTAATTATGGCACAGAACTCCAGCGGGTATTTTCAGGACCTATATGAGGTAGGGGCTGACCGGTCCCTGTCGCTCGAGGAGAAGATCGAACGAGCGATAACGATCGGACGGGACCGGCTGGACCTGGCTTACGGAGTGCTTTCGTACACCGCTGCAGGCGAGTACGAAGTGGTCGACTCGACGATTGAGAGCGGCGAGTACGCTGCTGGGACAGTGTACGAGCTGGAAGAGACGTGGTGTCGACACGTCGTAGAGAACCGTGAGATCCTCGTGGTTTCGGATGCGGATGCGTCCCGATATGCCGAAGATATCGCCCGAAAGTCTACGGGATTGCAGTGCTACATCGGGGCGCCAATCCTCGTTGATGGCGAAACATACGGTACGCTCTGTTACTCGGACGAGACACCGCGTAACCGGGACTTCGACGAAAACGAACAGCAGTTTGTCCAGCTTCTCACCCAGTGGATCGGCTACGAAATCGAACGCGAGAAACACTACCAGACAGTCGAGTCGCAAAACGAGCGACTCGACGAATTCGCCGGCGTACTTGCCCACGACATTCGGAATCCGCTCACTGCCGCCATTGGCTATACCGAGTATGCTATGGAAACAGCGCCCGACCGAATCGAGACGCACTTAGAGACAGTGTTACAGTCGCTTGACCGAATCGAGACCCTCATCACCAACACCCTTTCGCTGGCTCGCGAGGGGGCCGATGTCGGTGAACGCGAGCCAGTTAAACTCGAAACCGTTGCGCAGGAAGCCTGGGACATGGTCTCACCAGCGAACGCCACGCTGTCAGTGGTCGATACGTACACACTCATGGCGGACGAGTCACGGCTGAGACAGTTATTCGAGAACCTGTTTCGAAACGTTGCGGAACACTGTGGCGACGACGTGACGGTCACTGTACGCGGAACGGACACCGGGTTCGAAGTTAGCAACGACGGCCCCGAGATGCCCGAATCGGTCACAGAGTCGCTTTTCGGTGGCTCGTTTGGAGCGGACCGCATCGGACTCGGCCTGCTCATTGTAGAGCGAGTTGTCTCCGGTCACGGGTGGGGCGGGACGATAGAATCGACACCCGAAGAGACACGATTTATTTTTTCGGGCGTGGGTGAAGCGACGAGCGCGGGGGAAGTTGTTTAGTAGCTTTCCGGCGGCCGTTCGAGAATCTCAAATATTTCCTTTGTACGATACTCTCGATTCCGATTCCAACCGGTCACTTCCCCGAAGACACCATCGTCTGGCCTGATTCAACCGCTCGATATGCGGTCGATTGTTCGACATCGAACTGCTCGGCGACCGTCCGGGCAATCACAGATGGCTGGTCGAAGAGCCAGTAGGCGAGTCTATCTGTCCCGTCGCCGGTTCCAACACACATCCGTCGTCATTGCTGCAAGCGCTCGCAAAAGTGGAGATACATTAACGGATAAGCAGCGGGAACGTACTCGTATGAGTACCGGACCGAGTGGGACCAACCTCGAGGGGGAGGCTCCCGTCGCCGAATCTGTCGTCGAAACCGACGAGGCGACGATCACCGACGACGCCGAACTCGAACGGACACTCGGAATCGTCGGCGGTCTCGCGATCGGCATCGGGACGATGATAGGAGCCGGTATCTTCGTGTTTCCCGGCCTCGCGGGCGCGGAGGGCGGGACGGCCGCGACGGCCTCGTTTGCGGTCAGCGGCGTCGTGGCGTTGCTCGTCGCGTTACCCACCTCCGAGCTGGCGACGGCGATGCCCAAAAGCGGCGGCGGCTACTATTTCATCTCCCGCGGGCTCGGTACGCTCGCCGGGACTGTCGTCGGGCTTTCGCTCTGGCTCGGTCTTGTGTTCGCCACGGCCTTCTACCTGGTCGGCCTGGGGTTTTACGCACTCGATGCCCTGGCTCTGGTCGGGATAGGCGTCGGGGCAAATCCCGGTGGCATCGTCTCCGCACTCGCTGTGGTGGCCGGTATCGGGTTCACCGTGTTGAACGTCACCGGGACGGAGAACGCGGCGAAGCTCCAGAACGGGATAGTCGCGCTGCTGTTGTCGATGCTCGTGGCCTTCCTCGCCCTCGGGCTGTTCGACGTACTCGGTGTCACCGGCGCCGCGCCGTCCGGCGGAACCGAGGCCGACCGATGGGCGGCGCTACCGATTCTGTCCACGGCCGCGCTCGTGTTCACCTCGTACCTGGGGTTCGCGCAGGTCGCGACTGTCGCCGGGGAAATCAAACGCCCCGGTCGGAACCTCCCGCTGGCGATGATCGGGTCCGTCCTGATTGTCACGGTCATGTACGTGGTGACTATCTTCGTCGCGACGAGTGTCTTCGACCGGACCCAGCTCGGAACGTTCGGCGAGACGGCAATGGTCGAAATCGGCCGCGAGTTGCTCGGTCTGCCCGGGGCGTTCGTCATCGTCGTCGGCGGACTGCTGGCGACGATGTCCTCGGCTAACGCCTCGATTCTGAGTACGTCCCGGGCGATCTACGGCGTCTCGAAGGACGCGCTCCTGCCACGGTGGGCGAGCCGGATCAACCTCCGGTACGGAACGCCACACGTGGCGCTGGGGATGGCCGGCGGGCCGGTTATCGTCCTGGCGGCGACCCGCGAGGTCCAGTTGCTCGCGGAAGTCGCCTCGTTTCTGCACCTTATCATGTACGGGTTGATCTGTGTCGCCCTGGTAGCGATTCGCCGGGACGAACCCGAGTGGTACGAGCCGGAGTTCCGTGTGCCCGGCGGACCGGTCATCCCCGTCGTGGGCGCCGTTGCGAGCTTCGGCCTCATCGCGTTCATGGACCCCGCCTCCATCGTCGTCGGCGGGTTCGTCATCCTGGCGACCGCCGGGTGGTATCTCTATTACGCTCGGGACGTGACGTTGAGGGGGGCACTGTAATGACTCGCGTACTCGTTCCCGTCGCCGTGCTCGAAGGGGAGTCGGTCTCCCCCGGGTTGGTAGACCTGCTCGGGACCGTTGACGTGACCGTGCTCGGGTATCACGTACTGCCCGAGCAGACGCCGCCCGACCAGGCCCGGCTCCAGTACGAGGACCGCGCGACGGACGCGCTGGAAGATTTGAGCGACGCGTTTCGGACGGCCGGCGGTGCAGCCGATCACCGGCTCGTGTTCACGCACGACCGGCAACAGAGCATCGACCGAATCGCGGACGAGGTCGACGCAAAGGCCCTGGCGGTCCCGGGGATAACCGGCGACGTGGAGCGGGTTCTGGTGTCGCTATCCGGCGACGTCGCCGTTGACCGTATCCTGTCGTTCCTGACGGAGCTCGTCGGGGACCGTGATATCGGCGTGACGTTGCTTTTCGCCGCCGACACCGAGGACGCGGCCGCCGAACGACTCGATACGGCGGCAGAGCAGCTCCGAAGTAGCGGAATCGACGTGACGACGACCAGTGTCGTCGGAACCGGGCCGTCTGCGGCCCTCATCGAGGAGGCATCTAGCCACGACGCGATCGTGATGAGCGAACGGGCGCCGTCGTTCAGCTCACTCATATTCGGGGAGGAGTCAGACCGCATCGCGGCAGCGTCGGTCGGGCCCGTTCTCGTCGTTCGATACGAGGAAGGGCTCGACACGTAGGTATCGGCGTTCGACGACGGCGATTCGACAACCCCGTCCGCGTCGAGGGAGACCGGCGAGCCGGACGGGGACCGCTAGAGACGGTTGCCGGGCAGTGGCGGTTCAGAACGGAGTGTCCGGGGACCCGCGGCTCGCCGTCTCGTTTTGCATCGTCCGCTCCATCGGGTTCGACCCTACGTCGGCGCTCTCTTCGGGGTCTACGGTGACATCGTCGGTCTCTAGGTACTTCCGTTCGAGCTCCGCGAGCTGCTCGCTGATGGCCTCGCACTGCTGGTGCATCGGCGCGGGACGGACCCGAACGAGGTCGTACTCGTGGCGGTCGGAGAGCCCGTTCCAGGCCCGAAACGAGCCGATGGTTAACGTGTGGGTCTGCGGGCAAAACGGCGTGGTCGGCGTGAACTCCGCCCGGAGGACGCGGTCCACGTCCGCATCGTCGATAGCGTCCGCCCCGCTCTGCTCGACCGCGTAGCGAAAGCCCGCGTTCTTGTGTCGAGTGTCGAGGTTCAGCCGTGCGAGGTTGTAGTCGAACGTCATATCGTACACCGTCCGTTCTTCGAACAGCTCCCGGGTCAGGCGATGGAAGGCGACGTGGTCACTCCCCGCCAGTACGTCGTGCCCTTCCAGGAACCTGCCCGGCACCGGGTTGTGATTCGGGACGAACTCGTCGTAGCTATCGAACAGCGAGTCGTCGTTCCCGAACGGCGACGGAAAACTGGGCATATCGGTTCCTTCGCCGTCGACCACCATACATCAACGGCCGAATATATTCAGCAGTCGGGAGCGTCAGAACGGGGCTTCGGGTTGCTCGCCGCCGTCGCTATCAGTGGGGTCCTCCGCCTTCCCGATGAGGACTCTGAACTCGTCCGGTTCGCGCTGGCGGTACGCCCACCGGAACTCCGGGCCAGCCTCGGCATCGAACTGATGATACAACGGCTTCGGGTCGTGGTCGTTCACCAGCACGAACCCCGTGCCAGTGTCTAACTCGCTGTAGGCCTCGAAGATGCGCTCGTGGCGCTGTGCCGGCGGGAGCTCCCTGACGTCGTGTTCCGCGACGATTTCGATGCGCTCCTCGTCCGACGGCGACGCCGCCACGTCGTCGGTGTCGGTTTGCTCTGCGGCTTCCTCGACGTTTTCGTCGTTCGTGATGTGGACGCGGCAGCGCCCCGGTTCCGATTCGACGACTTCCCAGGTGAACGAGTCGCCGTACCGCTGGCGGAACTCCTGATGGAGCGGCTTCGGTTCGTGGGGAGCGACGAGCTCTAACGTCACGCCCTCGGGGAGCATTCCGTACCGGTGGTGGATTGTGGGGTGACGTTCCGGCTTCGGAATGTCGCGGACGTCGTACCGCGTGACGATGTCATCGTCGGTGTCCGCAGAATCGCCGGTCTTGACGACCTCTACCCGCCACTCCCCGGACCCGCGACTCGCGTACTCCCACTCGACGACGTCGCCGTGCATCGAACGCAGTTCGTGGTAGAGGGGCTTCGGGTCGTGGTCGTTCACCAGTACGAACCCTTCACTTACGTCCAAGTTGTCGAAGATTCCGAGGAGGGCCTCGTGTCGGCGCTGTGGCTTCAGGTCGCGGACATCGATAGTCGCGAGCGACCCGTCGAGGGACCCCTCGACAGTCACCTGTACCTCTCTCGGTTCCGCGTCGGGGTCCGCGTACTCCCAGTCGACGGCTCGGTCCCGTTCGAGCTGGTAGCGGACGAGGTGTGTGTCGATGTCCTTGTCGGCCACGACGGCGAACCCGCGGCCCGATTCAGTTTCGTCCAGCGCGTCGAAGAGTGGAGTCCGAAGTGTCTCCGACCGGTCACGCAGATCGAGTGTATCGGTCATCGAGTAGAGCGTGTCGTAGCTGACGGATGGGCCCTGTGCCGAAGATATTCGGACTGGTACTGCCGTGCAGACGGGAGCGTCGCCCGCCCCGGAGCGGCAGCCGGCTCGTCGCCGGCGATTCTCGCGACGCGATAGGCGCGTTGTCGTCATCCCGAACCACACCGGTATGAGCTGCATTACTTATCCAGAATATTGGCCCATAACGGGCCGATATACCTGAATTCGGCAGATACATCCCTCTCGTGACGAGGCTTCAGACCGATGGGAACGGGCTCTCGTAGCCGACGGGTATCGCTAGCTCAGCAGCGGCGGCTGTGGAGGGGGGTGACCGCGTGGCGTCAATTGCTGTCGTCCTCTCGATAGCACTCCTTGCGGCCCTGTTTATGTCCTTCACCGTCGGGGCAAACAGCAACTCGGCCCCCGTCGCGCCCGCCGTCGGGGCGAACGCGCTCTCGGTCCTGAAGGCGGCCCTCCTCGTCGGGCTCGTCGCCGGGCTCGGCGCAATCCTCCAGGGCGGGAGCATCTCGGAGACCATCGGCAAGGACCTCATCACGGGCGTTGCCATCACGCCGCTCGCAGCGGCGGCGGCCCTGCTGACGGCCGCGACGCTCATCACTATCGGAAACACGTACGGGTATCCCATCCCGTCCGCGTTCACCGTCACCGGGGCGATGATCGGGTCGGGCATCGCTCTCGGCGGTGGGTTCGCTGTCCACGAGTACGTCGTCATCCTCGGATTCTGGTTCGCGATTCCCATCGTCGAGGGCGTTCTCGCGTACGGGCTCGCCCGTGGGCTCCGAAGCGATGCCGTCCCCGAGGTTGTCGGCATCCCGCTCCTCGGTGGGACGGTCGGCTATGCGTTGGCCAACATCCAGCTTACTATCATCCCGACTGCGAGCGGCACACAGGGGTCAGTCGCTCAGTATCTCGCCACCACGTACCAGTTTCTGCCGACGGTCATCGGCGGCTCTTACACGCTGGGAATGGTTGTCGTGAGTGTGCTCAGCGGGCTCGTTGCGCTCGTCGGGACGCGCGCGTTACTCCGCCGCGACGAGACCGCCGGTATCAATCAGTTCCTCATCGCGCTGGGACTCGTCGTCGTGTTCACAAGCGGCGGGACGCAGGTGGGGCTGGCGACCGGCCCGCTGGAGGCCGTCTTCGAGACGGACCTGCAGCTCCCGTCCATCTACCTGCTCGCACTCGGCGGCGGCGGGATTCTCCTCGGAGCGTGGATCAGGGGGCCCCGGCTCGTCCATGCCGTCTCGAACGAATACGCGTCGCTCGGCCCGAGACGGTCGATTGCGGCCCTGATTCCGGCCTTTCTGGTCGCACAGCTCGCTATCGTACTGGGAATCCCGATATCGTTTAACAAGGTGATGATTGCGAGTATCGTCGGCAGCGGGCTGGCCGCCAGTTCGTCGGGCGGGAGCGGCATCTCGCTGCGAAAAGTCGGTATCACTATCGGGTCGTGGGTCGGCTCGATGCTCGGCGCGGGTATCGTCAGTTACGGCCTGTACAGCGTCTTGAACGCGTTCCCGGGCGTGGCATAATCACGAGACTATCTGGTCGATGATGTCCTCCTCTGCGGCCTGGGTCTTCATCCCCTCCCACGTCTCGAACTCCGTGGTGTCGTCGATATACTCGTTGAGCCGGTCACGGGAGATATCCTGTACGTCGCTAATCCCGTCGAGGTCCCACGGACTTTGGGCACAGAAGGCTCCGAACGAGTCGAACTCGGTGTGGTCGCCCATAAACCGCCTGGAGAAGAACGTTTCCGACTGGACTCGGGTGCCGGCTTGCAGTTCGCCGATTCGTTCGAGCGCGTCCCCGACTTTCTCTTCGAGGTCTTCCAACCCAGCGACCTGAAGATCCATACCCCCAAGTGAACTCTCGACGCTGGTAAAAGCCACGACCATCGTGCTGGCGGGTCTCTCCGGGGACCCGAGTTCGCCGTCGGTCGTCTCTCAGTCGTCGACTGTCGCCACCTCGAGTTCCTCCTCCAAGTCGGACTCCCCGACACTCGTGGGCTCTCGGACGTCACCGTCACGCCAGGTTCCGCGACGGAACCACAGCCAGGCGATGGTCGCGCCGGCGATGTTCGAGATGAAGAACGCGATCCAGATGCCGCGAACGCCGAAGACGAGGTCGGCGTACGGTATCGGCAGGCGGTACTGCGAGGCGACGTAGGCGATGGGGAGTCTGATGACGGCGAGCGTCAGGACCGAGATGGCGGCGGCGACGAGCGTCTTCCCCGCGCCGCGGAACCCACCGGTGAACGCCCGCATGATGCCGATGAAGCCGAACGACAGCGAGACGTACCGCAGGAACGTTGCCCCCTCGGCGATAACGGCGGGGTCGTCGGTAAACACGGCGACGATGGGCTCGGGCAGCAGGAAGATGCCCACGCCCATGAGCGCGAGGATGACAAAGAGCCCCTTCGCTGCGAGGTAGTTTGCCTCCTCGGCGCGGTCGTATTTGCCGGCCCCGATGTTCTGTCCGCTCATCGTCTCGACCCCGCGGGCGACGGCGATAGCGGGCAGGAAGATGACCGAGAAGACGCGGGTCCCGATACCGAACGCCGCGACGACCGTCGTCGAGAACATTCCGACGACGAGGAGCAACGCGTTGATAGAGAGCGCTCGCCCCGTCCCCTCGACGCTCGCCGGGACGCCGATTTCGAGAATCTTTCGCAGATACGTGAAGTCGGGAACGAGGTCCGAGATGTGGACCTGGATTCCCCGGGTTCCCGAGAGCATAATCGCGAGGCCGACGACCATCGCCAGGCTCCGGGAGAAGACCGTCGCAATAGCCGCCCCCTCAATGCCCAGCTGGGGGACGGCAATCGGGCCGATGTCCCAGCCGTTGATCAGGAACGGGTCGAGGATGACGTTGAGGATGACGGTTCCCAGCATCACCAGCATCGGCGTGATGGTGTCGCCGGCCCCGCGCATCAGCGAGATGAACACGAAGAAGCCGAACATGAACGGCAGACCGAGGGCGATTACCTGCATGTAGGCCGTCGCCCCGGGGAGCACGTCCGGTGAGGCCCCGAGGAAGTCCAGGAACAGCCGGATGAACGGGTACGATGCCAGTCCGAGTATCAGCGACGCGGCGAAAGCGAACGTGAACGTCTGGGAGGCCGCGTACTCGGCTTGTTCCGTCTCGTCCGCACCCGTGTGCTGTGCGACGAGGACGCTTCCGGCGACCGACAGGCCCATGCCCAGCGAGATGAGCAGGAAGACCATCGGGAACCCGAAGGAAACCGCGGCCAGCGCCTCCGTTGAGTAGCGGCCGAGCCAGAACGTGTCCGCGAGGTTGTAGGCCGTCTGCAACAGGTTCGTGACGACGATTGGCAGCGAGAGATACACCAGCGGTTTGAGGATGTCACCGTCGGTAAGCTGGAGTTCGTCTTGCCCCTTGAACAGCTTCATGCCCTCACCTCCGAACCGGGCTGCCAGCCCAGATACAGCGCCAGCGTCCACTCGATAGCCTCGCGGGTCCGGGTGGTCTCCTCGCCGAGCGCGACCGACCGGACGTGTGCGCCGTTCATCATCGTCGCGACCAGCCGTGCCACCTGCTCGGGGTCGGCGTCGTCGAAGTGTCCGTCCTCGATACCGTCCCGAACGGCCGTCGCCACCACGTCCTGGACCACGCTGTCGAGCTCGACGAACCGGTCCCGGAAGACGTCGTGATAGGGCGCCTGCGCCTTCAGCTCCATCATCGCGACCGGAAAGTCGTCGTGGTCGGAGGAGGGCTCTTCGAAGACGGCGTCGAGAAATTCGTTCAGTCGCTCGCGCGGGTCGCGGGCTTCGCAGGCCAGTCGCGACTCGAAGCGGTCGAGCAAGTCATCGAGAAAGGCGTTCAGTAACTCCTCTTTGGTATCGAAATGGTAGTGAATCGCGGCCGAAGTGACGGAGGACTCGGCGGCGATCCGCTGCATCGTGAGGTCGGCGTAGCCGTGCTCGCAGAGCGCACGCCCCGTCGCCTCGATGATTTCGGCAGTGCTCTCAGAACTCATGCTACCGGACTTACTGACTAGTCAGTAAAGAAGGTTTTGACTGACTAGTCAGTTAGATTGGCGCCGCTTCTGTGCGACGACCCGCAACACCGACACCGTCCGTGAGAGTGCTTATAAGTGAATCCGGGCCAAAGTCCGTAGTGTGAATCATCGACCGCTCGGAAACACCGGCTTTTCCGTGACGGAGATAGGGCTCGGAACGTGGGAAATCGGCGCTGATTGGGGCGACGTGCCCGAGGAGACCGGGTACGAGGCCGTATCGACGGCCTTCGACGCGGGCGTCGACTTCCTCGATACGGCCGACGTGTACGGCGACGGCCGGAGCGAACGGCTGATTCGCCGCGTGCTCGACGAGGAGGACATCGACGAGGACGATGTCGTCGTCGCCACGAAGGCCGGCCGTCGGTTGGACCCGCACACGGCCGACGGCTACACCCGGGACAACCTCGAACGGTTCATCGACCGGTCGCGGGAGAACCTCGGCGTCGAGACCGTCGACCTCCTGCAGTTGCACTGTCCACCGAACGAGGTGTACTACCAGCCGGAAACGTTCGAGGCACTGGCGGCTATCAGAGCGGCCGGCAAGATCTCCCACTACGGCGTCAGCGTCGAAAAGGTCGAACAGGCGCTCAAGGCTATCGAATACCCGGGCGTCGAGACGGTCCAGATAATCTTCAATCCGTTCCGCCAGCGTCCGAGCGAACGGCTGTTCGAAGCGGCACGCAAGCGGGACGTCGGCATCATCGTACGGGTCCCGCTGGCATCGGGGTTGCTGACGAACGCCCTGGACCACGAGACCGAGTTCTCGGCGGATGACCACCGGAAGTTCAACCGCGACGGGTCGGCGTTCGACCGCGGCGAGACGTTCGCCGGACTGTCCTACGACGATGCGCTCGAAGCGGTCGACGAGCTGGAGCCACACGTCCCGGCGGACATGACGATGGCCCAGCTCACTCTCCGGTGGATTCTCGACCACGACGCCGTGTCGACGGTTATCCCAGGCTCGACCTCCCCCGCTCATATCCAGGACAACGTCGCAGCCAGCGACTTTGCGCCGCTCTCCCACGAGCTACACGGCGTGATTCGGGACATATACGAGTCACACGTCTACGACGACGTCCATCACCGCTGGTGAGTTCCGGTCGCTTTGCTGCGTACCACCCGTCCGTCTGCGACCGCTGTCCGTGGATTCGGAATCGGTCTCTCCCAGACTCGCAGTTGAGGAGCAAGTCCTGACAAGCAGGGCCCTCATCACTGAGCTTCGCGATGAGTCCTCGGTCAGGCGCCGCGAAGTCAAGTCAGGCAACGAGTGAGTCACCGCACCGACCCGATGAGATTCGGCGGCAGACCGCCGCCCAAACGCGGGCCCTCGCGAATATTGGGTGGACTGGCGCCGTGATTGGCCGGTGTTCTCAGACGTCTCCAGAGACGATTTCCGCGATGCGCTCGCGGTCGAACAGCGTCGCATCGGCAAACGCGTCGGGATAGATGTCCTTTGCCGCTTTGTCAGTATGGTAGAAGTTGATTATCGGTCCCTGGTCGAGGTATCCGGCGTTGTAGACGGCGTCGTTCTGTACCGCCTGCATATTGCTCGTGACGGAATGTTCCGCTAGCGGTTCAACGACGCTTTTCCTGAATTCGGCTTCGGATGCACCGCCGTAGTTGCGTACCAGTAACGCTTCGGGGTCAATTTCGAGGAGGGCCTCCGGGCCGAGCGTCCCGTCGTCGGAGTAACTGTAGTGGCCAACGTCAGTCTCGGCGAGCGCATCACTTAGGCCGAGATTACGCCACTGTTTGGTGCTGACCCCGCCATCGTCGATTCGGAATGGGTAGAACGAGGTCCCCGTCTTGCCGGCTGGGAAGACGAGCATCACGGTCGGTCGCTGGTCGGCCGGTGGCAATCGCTCGTCGATCGTGTCCAGCATTTGTTCGTGGAGCTCAACGAACGCTTGGTACCGATTGCGGGCCTGGAAAACATCGGCCATCAGATCGAAGGCCTCGTAGAGGTCGTAGTAGCGATAGTCGTGCCAGTCGTCGCTGTGACGACGGATGAAGCTCCCGAAGAAGGGACCCAGGCTGGTCCTGACTTCGTCGATATCGGCCTGGCTCCAGTCATACCAGAGGTCCAATATATTCGGGTCGATGAAGTGGGTATCGGCGTTCATATCATAGAACAGTTCCTTGTCGACATTGCCGCTGACGAGCTCGACAATCTCGTCTCGGTCATGCGAAACGCCTGGCAGTGCGTCAAAGGCTTCGGCGGCGTAGCGGTCGTGGTTCTGAATGCCCAGTGTTTGGCCGCCACCGAGTGCGAACGCCATGTCCGCAAAGGTCGGCAACAGGGCGGTCCATTGCTCCGGTGGTCCATCGAACTCGACTTCACCGACTGGTTCGATATCGACAGTATACGTGCCAGCACTCGCTTCCTGGTCTGAACTAGAAGCAGTACATCCCGCAAAGAGCATACTGCCAATCACACCACTCGTCCCCAAGAACTCCCGTCGCGTTGATTCGACACGTCGCATACTCCCTAGAATTTAGGGTGGCCTAAAAATACTTTATGCAATCCGATGGTGGCTGCTACAGCATGGGACCTTGCCATCGAAGCGACAACCTCGACTCGGGCTGGAAGTTCAAAGTACGCTCGTCAGGTCTACTGCTAGTAGCGGCCACAAAGCGCAACTGAGCGGGCTTGGGACGATGGGAAACGAACGGTCACCCTGCGCGAGGTCTTTCGAGCCAGATATAAGGACTGGCGTGGTCCGGCGCCAGCGTCGACGGCGCTATGCGGGGTGTTCGGCCAGAGCGTCCACCAGAACGCGGCAGTAATCGGGGATGTCCGCGACGACGCGTCCCCAGACGATGTTACCGTCGCGGAACGCCGGTTCGTCGACCCAGGTCGCGCCGGCGTTAACCAGGTCGTCCTTGATGCCCAGCGAACCCGTAGCGTCCGAGCCCTCGACGATGCCGGCGGAGATGCCGACCAGCCCGGCGTGACAGATCATCCCGACGATTTTGTCGTCCTCGTAGATGTCCCGGACGAGGTCGAGTACCGACTGGTCGCGACGGATCTTGTCGGGCGTCCAGCCACCGGGAACCAGGACCGCGTCGACCGCCGCCGGGTCGACCTCCTCGGCCGCGAGTTCGCTCTCGGCGGTGAGTCCACCGCTCTTTCCCGTGTACTCCACGCCGGCGTCCACACCGACGACATCGAGCTGTGCCCCTTCCTCTTCCAGGCGCATGTAGACGGCCCAGAACTCGAGGTCCTCGAATCCGGGTCCGACCAACATGGCGATTCGTTTGTCTTCCAGTTTCATGTCTCATCACTGTTGGGAGCGCAAACCGGATGCGCCGGATGTACCTCTCCCGTATCGGCCCGCACCGGTCGCTTCCCAACCGTGTATCCGCATAGGCCCCGTTTCGGGATAGTCTTTTATTCTGGTGTTGCGAGAGGATGTCGAACTGGTTTGAAAATCAGAAAATCACCGTTTTATCCCACAAACGACACGTGAAAGACCGACGGCAGCGTACATCGATAGCTGTCAAACTCACCCTCTTTGCGCATATTTCTTACACGACCCTGGGAGTGATTAACAGCTGACTAGAAGGCAGGTATGTGGGCCGACGTTGTCGAAGCGTTCCCCACGAGTAGCCCCAGGATGTTCTCAGTCTTCCGCCCCAATGGTCGAATGCGAAATCCATTTCGACTAGTTCATCGATCACAACATTTTCTCGGGGGTAGACGAGTTTCACAGCCAACTCTCAGTCGGGAAAGCGTGGACACCAGAGTGGACAGGACGTGATTCCCTTTCACCCGCTGTTATCCCAGCTTTCACCGGCTAACTCGTTCTGTTGACCCATCTGAGACGTTGCAGACTATGGTCAGTTAGCAGGTGCTAGAAGCGCCAAGTAGTGAGGGCAGACCGTAGTTATAAGAACACTTGGAATGAACGTAAATTTATGGTACGAGTGCTGCTAGCCCTTGACGATGATTTAGCACAGACAAAGGCCCAGGTTGCGGCCATCGAGGACATGGTGGAAACGGCCGACGACGCGGAGGTGTTTATCCTACACGTCTTCGAGAAGAACCCTGAGGGAGCGTCTGTGCACCAGGTAGAAGCGGTCAGAGAGGCGAAGAAACGCCTCGAAGCGGCGGGCGTCACAGTCGAACTCCTCGAAGCCAGCGGTGACCCGGGAGAGGAGATACTCGAACGCGCGAAGGAGCAGGACGTCGATCAGATCTGTGTCAGCGGCCGGAAGCGCAGTCCTGCGGGGAAAGCGCTGTTCGGGAGCGTCACACAGGACGTGATTCTCGGAACCAACCGCCCGGTGCTGGTCTGTGGCAACTCGGAGGAGTAACCACGCCACCGGTCCGCCGTGGTTTCGGGAACTCGTTTGCCAGCAGGAGGAGCCCAGCGCTCCTGCCCCGGCCACTCCGACACAGCAGTGGAGGTAAGCGTAGTCGCTCTTTCCCCGCTGAAGACGGCCACGCCTCGTCTCGCTCACTGTTCGTCGGCTCGTCGCCGGACCATCGCGGTCGCCGCGTAGGAGATAATCAGCTCGTCGTCTTGATTCAGCCCCTGGTGGCGGGTCGTCACGACACCGCAGCTGGTGTCACTCTCGGAGATCCGTTTATCGATTATCTCGGTTTCCAACCGTAGTTCGTCACCCGGCCGGAGCGGCCGATGCCACCGGAGGTCATCCACACCGAGGCCGGCCTGTGTCGCCATGTCTTCGCTGCTCTCGACGTAGAGGCGCATACTGACGGCGGCTGTCTGCCAGCCGGAAGCGACCAGGCCACCGAAGACGGAGTCCTTGGCCGCTTCCTCGTCCGTATGGAACGGCTGTGGGTCGTACTTTTCGCCGAACTCGATGATATCCTCCTTGGAGAGTTGATATCCGTCCGAGTGGTGCGTGTCGCCCACCGAGATATCCTCGTAGAAGCGCATGGATGTTTTACCGCGGCGGGCGAATAAAAAACCGACGCGAACACCCGCAAGCGAAGGCCTACAACGCGATTACCGAATTTTATTTCACCCGGAAGTCCACCACTGTAAGGGCGAAACCACCACGGGTTTCTCGCTCTTCAAGTACTGCAGCTCTCGGCCGTGCATATTCTGGAATGGGTCAGTAAATGTGTCTCCGGGGCGGCTGCTCAGCCGGGCTCGGCCCAACAGGCCCAAAGTAATCCTAGAAATACAAAAACATCATCACCTTTAGAATTTGATATGATTTCGAGATATTCCACTCCTCTCCTGAATCGGGAGTATTTGACTGAAGCAAATCTAGGAGGGAGCTCTCCTCCCCGGAAAACGACTCGGTAGACTGATTTCAGAATTTCCCAATATCACCACCTATAAGCCGCGATAATTGTAGCTTATACGGATTATTTCGCTTTTTGTTCGAATAGGCGCTCGGTACTACCCTGTATCGGTCATAGTCAGAAGCCTGTTTCTTTATTTGTTGATTTGCGTCTGCGACCAATCCCTACGTAGCCGGGGGTCGGTTTGCAATATTCGTCGTGACCTCTTCTGGAGCTTTCTGAAGGAAATTCTATTAGAAAAGCACATAACATAGAATATTATAATATCGGCATAGCTATTCGGACTCCAGACACTCACATTCGAGCCCGTCTATGGCGTACAGTAAATACGTCAATACAGATGAAAGATAGTCCAATATCAAGTGCGTTGATTACCAACCGTCCGTTTCAGTTTTGTGGCCCCGTGGGTATCATATTAACTCTTATATATCTCTCGGAATAACAATCGTCAAATGCCGACATCCAAAGAAACTTCAAAAACTGCTACGTTCGGCGTAAAAAATATCGGTGGGATAAACAGTACTGAGATCTCGATTTCACCCGGCGTGACTGTCCTTACTGGCAAGAACGCGACAAATCGAACCTCTTTTCTCCAGGCGATTATGGCGGTTATGGGTAGCGACCGTGCGTCACTCAAGGCTGACGCGGACGAGGGACACGTCAAATTGGACCTCGGCGACGAGACGTACACACGGACGCTCACGCAGGCCGGAGACACGGTCAGAGCCGAGGGCGACCCCTACCTCGACGACCCGGAAGTCGCTGATCTGTTCGCGTTTCTGTTGGAGACAAACGAGGCCCGACAGGCTGTAGCCCGCGGCGACGACCTCCGGGAGATCATCATGCGGCCGGTCGATACTGACTCGATTAAACGCGAAATCCGGCGTCTAGAGGAGAGGAAAGACGATATCGATGCGGAGCTCTCGACGATTGAGTCCCGGCAGCGCGACCTCACCGACCTCGAACAGCGACGGAACTCACTGCGGGAGGAAATCGGTGAAAAGCGGGAGGAACTCGCCGCCAAAGAGGAGGAAATCGATCAGAGTAGTCGTGATATAGAGGAGGGCCGGAAGGAACAGGAGCAGTTCGAGCAGAAACTCAAAGAGCTCCAATCAACACGGTCGAGTCTAGAGTCCATACGGAACAAGATCGAGTCACAGGAAGCGAGCATCAGTTCGCTGAAACAGGAACGGAATCAGATACAGAACGAGATCGACGAGCTGCCGGAAGTCCCAGCGGGAGATCGCGATCAAATTGACGCGGAAATCGATCAGTTGCGAAGCGAACGACAGGCGCTGAATTCGGAGATCTCTAACCTGCAAAGCCTCATCCAGTACAACGAACAGCGGCTCGAGGAGGAGGACTACGAGATCGCCCAGACACTTGCGGAAGATACAGAAGGGGGCCCGTCAGACACCGTCACTGACCAGCTACTGGATGACGACGAGGGTATTGTCTGTTGGACGTGTGGGTCGAACGTCGACCGGAAACAGATCGAAGACACCGTTTCCCGCCTCCAGGATCTCCGCAGAGACAAAGCGCAGAAAAGAAGCGAGCTGAAGTCGAAGATAGACGATATAAAGTCCGAGAAGCGAGCAATCGAGGAGAAGCGAAACCGGCGTCAACAGGCCACCCGGAGACTGGAGAAGGTAGAGGCCGAATTAGACGAGCGCGATAGTAAGATCACGGCTCTCAAGCAGGAGCGAAAGGAGTTGACAGAAACGGTCGAGACGCTCGAGACGGAAGTCAAAGAGCTCGAATCCGAAGACTTCGAGGGCATTCTATCGCTACACAAGGAGGCCAATCAACTCGAATTCGAGATCGACAGTCTCGAATCGGACCTCGAAAGCGTGACCCAGGAGATCGAAGAGATAGAAGAGCTGGTCGCACAGGAGGATACACTCCGCGACCAGCGCGAGCAGGTCGAAGATGAACTCGCCGACAAGCGGACGAAAATCGACCAGATAGAGGCGGATTCGGTCGAGGAGTTCAACGAGCACATGGACGCTATCCTCGAAATTCTGGAATATGGCAATTTAGAACGGATCTGGATCGAGCGGGTCGAGAAATCCGTCCGAGAAGGGCGAAAGAAAGTCGAGAGAACGAAGTTCGAACTGCATATCGTTCGGACCACCGAGAACGGGGCCGCTTATGAGGACACCATCGACCACCTGAGCGAGAGTGAGCGGGAGGTGACGGGCCTCATCTTCGCGCTGGCCGGCTATCTCGTTCACGATCTCCACCGGGGCGTTCCGTTCATGCTGTTGGACTCACTCGAGGCGATTGATAGCGACCGAATCGCGACGCTGACCGATTACTTCTCCGACTACGTCGAGTATCTCGTCGTGGCGCTCCTGCCTGAAGACGCCCAGGCGCTGGACGACTCGTTCGACAGAGTTACCTCAATCTGAAAGGCGTTATCGGGGCCGTATCCCGCGATTGTACGGCGTCCTATCGGGCTATCTGAACCGACGGGCAGTAGCGGACGGATAGCATTTGATTACGCATGTACCCCCGTAAAAGACGACCCGCCTCGGAATAGACGGGACAACCGGCGTTCCGTTATAGAAATGCATTTCAAACTCGTATTACTATGTATTCTCAATGGCTGAACAAAAATCCGAGAGCCAGGAACCGGCCTGTGGCTGTAAACTCGGCCGAGTCGCCGCGAAATACGACCTACGAGATATCGACGAGAAGTTAGTCGAGTACTGGACTCACGACGGCGATGAACAACGCAGTACGCGGGAACTCGCGACGTACGTGAACCAGCGAACACTGGAGGCGGCAGTTACGAACGCCGGTATCTCGCACAAGGAGGGGGAAATCGAAAACACGTATCGACTGCTCACGAGCGACGACGTAACGAGCGGCACGCGAACGGAGACGCGGAACGAACTCGAACAAGACGGCGTCCCGATCGACGCCGTCGAATCCGACTTCGTCTCCCATCAGACGGTGTACAATCACCTGACTAAGTGCCTCGAAGCGTCGATCAAGCCCCCTAGCGATGAGGAAATACTCGAGAAGAGCGAGGAGAAGTTGGGTGCGCTCCAAAGCAGGACGGTAGCAGTGACCACGGATACGGTCGAGAAACTTGACCGCGATGGAATCCTCGATATCGGTGAGTTCAACGTACACGTCTCCGTGACGGTAACCTGTGAGGACTGCTTCCGGGAATACACTGTCCAGGACCTCCTTGAGCAGCGGCGCTGTGAGTGCCAGGAGTCGGACGACGGTGAACAATAGGTATCTGCCACCCCGTTGGCTCTCTCGTTTTGGGCTTTGTAACTCAGACTCACCAACAAATATGACAGATTCCACACCATAATGCTGAATACTCAATATAAAGATATTAAATGAGCTCTCGCCGGCTCGTTCTATACACTCCACAAAGCTGTTCAAGAAAGATACAGCCAGAGATACACTCAGATAGGACACGTATCAAAATAAGTTCCGTGTTTGGAAGGCACTGAGGGCCGAGAGCATACGTTGCCACAGTTTCTCGAGAACGATTTCGGAGAGCTCGGTGGTATAGTCGGGAGTACTCGCATTCGAAGAGTATGACCGGCCGGCTGATTCATCACGGTGTGCAGCCAGAGCGACATACCAGAGCGTGAAGCAGGGCTCGTCGATTGCGATACGATTCAGTTGGTTATCGCTGACAGGCTGTAACCTGGCCTTCTGAGTCTAATCGTGAAGGGCGTTCCAAGATTATAGGGCCCAAAATATCAGAAATATGAGTTGTATTTGAAATTGATGGTTTTTTGCGGTGCCAGAGAACCCACCCTCCTCTCGGGAGTCCGCTGTCGCTCCGGGAGCCCAGATGTTCGACCGCGACTCAGGCGAGACGGGTGGTTTCTGCCATCAAATCCGAGCGATTCCCCAGTTTATGTTCGCACGTGTCTGAACACCGGCTCGCAAGCGTCCGGCTGAGTTCGCTGGTAAAAGTTTAGGAAACGCCATTACCATTGCTAATTGCAAATGGTATAGAGAGGCGTAGTACAATCAATACAGACCGTGTCACGTGAAAAGATTGGATTTCGGTGAACAAGCGTCCAATCACCGTTTACGACGTAGCGGTCGAGAAAACGCCGGACTGGCGGTGAAAATGCGGAGACGGCTTAGTGACCAGCACAGAATATGGAGGTCTCCTCGGTGAGAACTGGATAGGGCTATCGACGACCTACAGCTCGTCGCGGTGGTCCGCATAATGTGCCCGACCCTCGTCAGTAATCCAGTAGATGACAGTTCTCTCACCGGGCTTTTTTCGGTCCAGGAGACCTGCCTCGACCATCCCGTTGAGCCAATTTCTCGCTGTCTCGCCTTCTACGTCGAACTTTTCAGCTATCTCTTTGGTGATGAATGCGGGGTCCGGAGAGACGACGAACTCTTCGAGGACGCGTTCGCGGCTAACCGCTGGATCGGGTCCGCGCGACACATGTGTCCGTGACCCCGGGGCGTATTCAATCCAACTAAGATATACTGCTGTCTATTACCAAATAATAAGCGCCCGTAGAAGAACACAGTAGGGACCCACCCATGGCGGTCGGTTTGTGTCCATCATCGGTTGCCACGGGGCAATCGCCAGCCGCGTCCACCTACAGCTGAGACACATACCGTCGGCGGTCAGTATCTACACGGGACTCTCGGGCGGTAGTCGTTCGAATCCAGCCAGTACCCACCCGAATACACTCAAATCCCAGTTTGAGTCATCCCAACTGATAGGGTATATCCGGGTAACGTCTAGTCCGATGACACACAGATTACTCGTCTTAGTTGTACTCTCCTCGGTACTGGTAGCGGGATGTGCCGGTTTTCAAGGGGCCGAGACGCCGACAGCGGAGACGCCAACGGCAGAAACGCCGACTCCAAGCCCGACCGGTCCTGAGACCAGCGCTGTCGCCGGTGTCTCGAACGAAACGCTGACGAACGCCTCGGCGCTTATCGCGTCTAACGAAGCGGCCATCACAGAACACGGAGCGAGAATCAGTATCGACCAGGCCGGGCCCGAAACGAAGCGGGAATCGCAGTTGACGGTCGGGGCAGACGGGACGTTCGAACGTACGATGACAGCCACCGCCAGTAGCGGCCAATCCGGGTCGTCGGCCTACTACAGCAACGGCTCAGCGACCTACGTTCGGGTGCAATCCGAAAACGGAACGAGCTACCGCGTCGTCGAGCAGGGGGACAACACCTGGGCTGGCTTCAGTTCGTCCCTCGAAACCGTCCTCGCCGCCGGAACGTTCACCGTTGCTACCGATTCGAGCGACTCGGAAAGGGTCGTGTTAACCGCCGACGAGTTCCACACGGAGGGGACTCACGGCGTTCTCGGCGACGCAATGGCACTGGACGGCCGACTCGTCCTCGACCGGAACGGTCAGATACAGAACCTCACGGTAACCGGGGACGAGAACGGTGAAGCGGTGGCCTACACCTATGAACTCCGAGAGTCGTCCGTAGAACGTGCGTCCCCACCAGCGTGGATTGCCGACGTTCCGCCGAGCGCGAGTCTACACCCCGACCTCTCCACGACGGTAGAAAACGACTCGTTCCTTCGCATCGACCACCGCGGCGGTGACGCAGTGCCGCGGAACGCGACGCTCTCCTTCTCGGCAAACAACACCGCTGGCACCGTCACGTTCGACGCCGCACTCGAATCCGGGGAGACCCGCTACGCCTACTTCACGGCGAGCGACGGGTCGCTTGTCTTGACATCCGAACAGCCCGCTTCCGGGGAAGCTGCGGCTATCGAGAGTCCGGCCACCGTCACGATCTCGGTCGGTGACAGTGTAACGCTCCACAGCGTCGGTATGGGCTGGGGTTCCGAAATGACCAGCGAGCCCGCCGAAGCTGAGGCCAGTCAGGATACCGGGCCGTAGACGACTTCGGCAGACAGACATTCGGAGGGAGTCCCTGGCCGGCAGCACCCTCGGCTACTAGACGGAAAGCCGACACACAACAGTAGCCACGATGATAGTCACTCAGCGCCCCGGAACGTCCGGATTAAGATAGCCAGAGTCAGCAGCAGTACGACGGTAAAGCTGACTGCGATGATGAGTGTGCCCGTCCCAACCATACGCCATGCCCGGTAGTAAATCGGAAGAAGATTCTGCTTTGGAACTCCCTGCCAGGCCGAATCCTGAGCAAGTACCGGCACCGGCCCCGAGAGCCCAAACGGGCGAGTCCGTGGCGGCAGAACAGCCCCTACAGTATTATACGCGACAGACGACAGTGTCCCCTGATGCCCTCCAGACGACAGGTCCTAACCACGATTGGTGGAAGTACAGCAGTTGCGACGGCCGGCTGTGCCGGGTTATTCTCGTCGGACGACGACAGCGTACCCGGTCCGGAGTATCCGGGCGGAACGCTGTGGATATACAACACGGCCAAATCGGACCTCGCGGTGACGGTCAAAACGGTCGATTACTCCCCGTCAGCAACCCTCCAGAAAGTGGTTCCATCGGGGGATACCGAGATTCGGGAAGCGTTCGTCTCAGCGCCCGCCGGCACCAGCGTCACGCTGAAAGCGCGTGTCGAGTCGTTCGCCGAAGAGTGGCTCTCCTTCACGTTCCTGCCGAGCGGGGGCGGCACTGAGACTGCGACGCCACCGCAGTACGCCCGGCTCCATATCCCCGGCACCGACGGCGAGGTCAACTGGCAGACGCGGGAAGCCAGCGAGTAGCGCCGAGTCGAGATGTACCGGGCGGTCACAGCGATAGGTTCACCCGCGGATTGAGCGGCGGTACCTCAGGCCAAGACACATGTAGCAGATGGGAAAAGTCACACAGCATGGACGATGCTGCCGCCCGGAAGAACGATATTATGCGTATGATTATCGGGCTGCAGCTCACTGTGCTCGGAGCGGCCGTCGACGAGTTGGTTCTCCTTCTCGCTGTTGGCCCGCTTTTGACGTTCGCTGTGTACACGAACGAACTGCGGCGACGCAGGTGAGTTTTGCATCCGTACTGTCCAGACCAACCCGGAGACACCAGCGGCCGTGGAGACGTGGTCCTAACCGGAGATAGACCTCTAGAGACGAAGTGACTGGCGCGAAGGGCCAGCCGAGTTCGGTGCCTCTGACAGCCCGTGTACGGCAGCGACTTTCGGGGCCAGGGACGGATAAACATCCCAGTAACGTCGGTGATACTACACCTACCGACCAGCCAGACCGAGGGATGCCTGCTCTCCCCTGACGGGACTTCACGGGACGGGACCCCGCACCCGCTGATACCGCGCGTCGGCGGCGTCCAATCGGTTTGTTCCCGCATCGGGAAGCATACATTTTTTACCCGACCGGCGGGAGATGAGCCCGATGGACGAAACGGCCACGCGAGTAGCGAAACTGGGCGTCCTAGTGAGCGTCGCAGGCGTGTTTCTGGCAGTCGGTCTGTGGGTGTATCTCGGCCTCGACCTCAGCCTCGGCCTCGCCGGTCCGGTGTTCGGCCTGGTGCTGTTGTTCTACGTCACCAACGACGTGTACACGACGCTCAGCGGCTGATTCTTTCCGCCGGGACGTAGCTGTCCCGGTGACTCCGCAGGTTCCGTTGTTGTTCACCGTGAAGGCTGCCGCCGACGGGACCGTCGCGGCGGCGGAGCGTCTCGACGACGGATTCGGCGTCATCAACGACATCTCGGAGTTCACGCCGCCGTCCCCCGACGCCGCCGCGCCGATCGAGGAGGCACAGGTCGCCTTGCGGGAGATTGGCTTCGACGACGTGGTCCGCGTCGTGGCCGAGGGGACGAACGCCGTCACCGAGAACGCCTTCCAGCGTCGGTCCCGGGCGGCTACGCGGGCAAGACCGCATCGACGGTGGCCGAGGCCGAACAGAAACTGGCGTAGGCGGCGCCGTGAGTCCGGTCGGCTACCGCCGCGGCGGCCGGACGACGAGTCGAGTACCACCCTGATTTTTCGGCGACGGCGGCGGCGGGTACTCCCCAGTCCGGACCGCTTTGTTACCACGTATAAATATAAGGTGACATCACTATCCGTTCGGACAGTCAACAGGAAGGCATGGATGGACAAACTATGGCGGAGTCACTCTCGAAACAGGAACTCGCACAGCGAGTCGTCAAACTGGAGGAACGGCTCGACTGTCTCGAGACGACGCTGACGGCCGTGACCGACGAGATAGACGGGGTCTCCCTCTCCAGTCAGTGCGGCCACTGCGAGAAGTCGCTGTTGCTCGTCAAGGACGAGACGCTGTATTGCCCGCACTGCAGCAACGGACATCCCCTGTAGCGGATGTCCTGACACATCTGGCGGGTACGGCGGTATGGAGCCTCCCAATCACGAGTGACGACCGAGAGCGGTCGGTGGGGGTGTCGAGTTCGCTCGGCTCCGGATTGAACGGTAGAACAGACGAAGCCGCCCAGCGGCGGACGGCTGCTCGCCTCACCGGGGCCGGCCGTCGCCGTCGGTCGCGACCGGTCGCTGAGTCTCAGCCAGCGTCGCCTCGAACGAGGCGACCGATGCGGACGCCCCGTCGAGGGCGCGCTGTTTCTCTATCTCGGCCGCGATGGCGTCGGTGACGCCCGGGTGGTCGAGCAGGGGGTCGGCGTAGGCCATACCGCCCCGGTCGAGTTCGAGCGCTTCGGGAATCCGCCGCTCGGTCGCCTCGCTACGGCCCAGGAACAGCGGGACCGCGACCGCGGAGTCGGTCGGGACGGTGTAGCGGGCGCACTCGACGGCCGGGTTCTGGAGGAGGTAACAGGTCACCACCGCCTCGTAGTCGGACTGGGCTTCCAGCCGGCTCGCGTGGTAGTCGGTCGTCTGTCGCTGGTAGGGGTCGGAGCTACTGCCGAAGCTCACCAGCACGAGCGACGCGTCGCCGTCGGGCTCGACCTCCGCTCCGGCCCGCTGTGCGAGTACGTCGGTTATCGCCGGGCTCTGGCCCGGCGGCTCGCAGTAGTGGACGGTGCCCGCGACGGCAGAGAGCGCGGCCGGAATCTCGTTTGTCGTGTCCCGCGTGTGCGCGGCGACCATCGGGACGGCGTACACCGTCTCGGCCGTCAGTGATTCGAGCTGGGGGGTGAGCTCGCGTACCGGCTCGTCCTCGTAGGTCGCTACTGCCACGGAGTCGACGTCGGTACGCGCGCGCAGTCTCGCCGCGTGTGTCTCCAGTAGGTCGTCGGAACCGGCCGCGTGCCGACCCACGAGGAGTATCGATTCGGTCGTCATGCCGTCGTCCCGTTGTACAACTTCATTTGGTTTACCCCAACTACTCTTGGGCTAGACGATGGTGGGGTCCGTCAAATAGGTTGCGGTGGGTCACCCCCGACAGGACTATGCCCGGACAGACGGAGACGGAGAGCGCGGTCAGTCCGGACCGTCGGTACGTACGGCGAGTACCGACAGGTCCGAGTAGGGCGTGTCGTCCCGACCGTCGCCACCGGCCGACGCCGCGAGGTCCCCCAGCGTCGTGCGGGTTATCGACTCGTCGTCGTGGGTGAGGCGTTCGAGGACGAGTGCCGAGAGCGACGGGTCCGCGCCGGAGTCGACCAGGTCGGCCGCGATATCGCCAGGCATCCAGTCGAACGGTCGCGGAAGCACGAGCAGATTCCGCTTGCCGGCGTGCTCGCGGAGGCGAGCGAGGTCCGACTCGACGGGGCCGCTCTTGTGCAGCGTCACGAACTCGGTGGCCTCCATCGGCGTCCGCGCGCGACTCGCCGCCACCTGCAGCGAGGAGATGCCCGGAATCACCCGAACCGGTCCGTCGACGGCCCGCTCTACCTTCCCGAGGAACTGATAGCCCGAGTGGTTCGGGTCGCCCATCAGCACCGCCGTCCCTCGCTCGCCGTCGGCGACCCGCTCGCCGAAGGCCGCAAGCGTCTCGCCCTCGTCGCGGTAGCCGCAGGTGAGCAGGTCTGCGTCGGTCTCGTCACGGACGAACTCGACGACGGTCTCGAAGCCGACGACGACGTCGGCCTCGGCGATGGCACGGCGCCCGCATCCGGTCAGGTACTCGACGTTCCCGGGGCCGATGCCGACGGCGTAGACCGGGTCGGTGGCGTCCGGCGGTTCAGGCGCCGCTGCGGCGAGGGTCGCGGGGTCTGGCCCCTCGTCGAGATCGTAGTCGTCGCTCATGGGTCGGTGGCCGCGGCTGTCCCGTCGGTTCCGAGGGCGACCGCGCCGTCGCGGGCGTCGCTCGCGACGTGGACGAGTTCGTTCGTCAGCCCCGCCGCGAGCCCGCTGCCGCCGCGGCGGCCGACGGTCGTGACGGCGGGGACGCCGTACTCGTCGGTGACTTCACGGACGCGCTCGCGGCTCTCGGCGGCCTTCACGAAGCCCACTGGCGTGGCGACGACGGCGGCGGGCCGGGTGCCGTCCTCGATGCAGTCAGCGAGCGCGAGCGCGGCGGTCGGCGCGTTGCCGACGACCGCGATGGCCCCGTCGTAGACGCCCATCTTGTCGAGTTCCAGCACCGAGGCGGCGGTGCGTGTCATCCCCGTCTCCGCGGCCAGCTCGGCCCCGTTGCCGATAGCCTTGCGCACCTCGCAGTCGTGTCCCCGGCCGGTGATACCCGCCTTGACCATCGTAATGTCGGTGACGATAGGCTGTTCGTCGCGCACGGCGCGGGCGCCGGCCCGGACGACGGCCGACGGCTCGGTTCCCGAGAACCGCACCAGATGTTGGAACTCCGGGTCCCCGGTGGCGTGGACCGACTTCTGGCGGATGCGGTCGGCCAGCGTCTCGTCGGGGACGAGTTCGCGCACGCGGTCCATGCTCGTCTCCGCGATGTCCATCGCGTCGCTCGTGGTCGCGCCGAGGTCGGCGTACTCCTCGAAATCATCGTCAGTCGCCGACGCGGCTTCACCGTCAGTCGTCATCGCTGGACACCCCCTGCGGGTCGGCGGCGCCGGCACGCGCCTCCAGGTCGCCGTCGACGGAGAGGTTCACGTCGCGGATGGCGTCCCGCATCTCGTCGCTGGCGTCCCAGAGCCCGCGGTCGATGGCCTCCAGCAGCGTGTCGGTGATGCTCTCCAGGGCCCACGGGTTCACGTCCGTGAGCCACTCCTGGCGGTCCTCGTCCAGCGCGTACCGCTCGGCCACGTCCTCCCAGAGCCGGTCGCTGACGACGCCCGTGGTCGCGTCCCACCCGAGCACCACGTCGACCGTCGTCGAGAGGTCGCCGGCGCCCTTGTAGTCGTGTTCCTCCATCGAGTCGAGCCACTCGGGGTTGAGCACGCGGGCCCGCATCGCCTTCCGGACCTTCTCCTCGTTGGTGTAGACGTCGACGTTGTCGGGGTCCGAGGAGTCGCCGACGTAGGAGGCCGGTTCGGTGCCCGATATCTCCGAGACGGCGCTGATGAAGCCGCCGTGGAACGCGTACCAGTCCGAAGAGTCGAACTCGTCCTGTTCGGCCGTGTCCTCGATTTTGACCGTCGCCTCCACGCTCCCGAGCCGGCGCTCGAAGGCCTCGTGGGCCTCGCTGACTTTCCCGCGGGAGCCCATGGCGTAACCGCCCCACTGGACGTACACGTCGGCGAGATCCGAGCGGTCGTCCCAGTTGCCCTCGTCGACGGCCTTGTTCGTCCCCGCGCCGTAGCCGCCGGGGCGCGTGGTGAACACGCGGGCTTTCGCCGCGCTCTCGGCGTCGCCCTCGTCCATGCCGTCGGCGACGAGGTCCTCGGTCTCCTCTTCGACGTGTTTCTTGACGTAGTTCATCTCGTGGGGCTCGTCGAGGTCGACCACGGCGTCGACGGCGTCGTGGACGACGCTCGCCGCGGCGGGGAAGGCGTCACGGAAGAGCCCGGAGACCCGCGTCGTCACGTCGATGCGCGGCCGGCCGAGTTCGTCGAGCGGAATCGGCTCCACGTCCTCGACGCGGCCGGCGTCGCTCCACACCGGTTCGACGCCCATCAGCGCCAGCACCTGTGCGATGGTCTCCCCGCGCGTGCGAACGGTAGGGGTCCCCCAGACGACGACGCCGATTTCCTCCGGGTAGTCCCCTTCGTCAGTCTCGTGGCGTTCAAGCACGCCCTCGGCCACCTCGCTGCCCACGTCCCAGGCGGTCTTGGCCGGCACCTTCCGCGGGTCCAGCGTGTAGAAGTTCCGGGCCGTCGGCAGCAGGTCGACGCCCCCTCTGGTGGGAGCGCCGGAGCCGCCCGGTGGGACGTACTCGCCGTTGAGCGCCTCGGCGGTGCGCGGTATCTCGTCCGCCGCGCCCGCGACTCGCGGCGCGGCCTCCTCGCAGATGTACGCGAGCGCCTCGCGTAGCCGGTCGTGGGCGCCCGAGGCCGCGCGGGCGTCCCCGAGCGGGTCGATATCGACCACGAGCAGGTTCATGTTGACTTCGCTACTGCTGTCTTCGAGTTCGCTCTCGGGCACGTCGAAGTCGTACTCGGCGAGCGTCTCGACCAGGTCGAGGCTCGTCTCGTGGACGCGGTCGGCGGCCTCGGCGTAGGTCATCCCGAGCGCCTCGTCGTACTCGCCGGGGGCGTTCCGGAGTTTGTCGTAGTCGACGCCGAGCACGCCGGCGACGCTCTCCCGCAGTGAGGGCGCGCCGGGGTTCTCCAGCCGGGTGAGCGCGACCAGATAGTCGACCAGGCGGTCCTCTGCGGGCGGCTCGCCCATCGTGTGGAGCCCCTTGCGAATCTGGGTGGTCTTCACGTCCGTGAGGTACTCGTGGACGCGCTCTACGAGCGTGTCGATGTCCACGTCGTCGCCGTCGACCTCGCCCTCCGCCAGCGTCGAGCCGGCTTCGTCCGGGCCGCGCACGTCCGCTTTCTCGTCGATGTCGCCGGCGACGCCGAGTTCGACGGCCAGGTCCATCTCGTCGACGACCTTGCGGATTCGCTCCGCGAGGTGCTCGCCGTCGTCGGTCCGGGCGTCCTCCATGCCGGCCTCGCGGTAGCGGTCCGCGAGTTCCTCCAGGTCGGCCAGGTCGTCGTAGGTGCCGGCGTTGGCCATCACCGGCGTCAGGTAGTCGACGATAGCGGCGTAGGACCGACGCTTGGCCTGGGTCCCCTCGCCGGGGTTGTTGACGATGTAGGGGTAGACGTTCGGGATGTCGTCGATGAGCTGGTCGGGCGCGCTCTCGCCGTCCAGCCCGACGGTCTTGCCCGGCAGCCACTCCAGGCTGCCGTGGGTGCCCAGGTGGACCACCGCGTCGGCCTCGTAGCCGTTGCGGAGCCAGCGGTAGAAGGCGACGTAGTCGTGGGGCGGCTGGAGGTCAGAGTCGTGGTACACCTTCGAGGGGTCCATCCCGAAGCCCCGGGGCGGTTGGACCGTGACGAGCACGTTCCCGAACTCGACGCCCGGGATGGCGAAGGGGCGCTCGGGCGGGTCGCCCCACTCCTCGACGACGTTCTCCCGGAAGCCCGCATCGAGCGCGTCGAACCACTCGCCGTACTGCGCCGGCGAGACGGTGTCGACGCTCAGCTCGCGCACGTCCTCGGGGGCGACCCAGCGGTCCTCAAGGGTGAGCTGTGCGGTCAGGCGCTCGACGAGGGACTGCCCGCTGTCGGGCATCGTCGGGCCGGTGCTGTAGCCGCGGGCGTCCAGTTCCTCCAGCAGGTTCACCGTGCTCTCGGGCGAGTCCAGCCCGAAGGCGGTGCCGATGCCGTCGTCGCTTGGCGGGTAGTTGTGGAGGACGACGGCCACCTGCTTGTCCTCGTTGGGCGTGTGTCTCAGTTCGGCCCAGTTGACCGCCAGACGGGCCGCGTGGTCGACCCGGTCGTCGATGGGGAAGTGCTGTTTGGGGGCGCTCCCGATGTCGGCGGCGTCCTCGGTGCGTTCCTTCCCAGAAATCGGATGGGTGATGACGTTGCCGTCGAACTCCGGCAGAGCGACCGACAAGGCGAGTTCGAACCCCATTACGCCGGTGTCACTCGAATCGTACCGCGAGCGCGAGCGCATCGTCGTCACGGTCTGGATGACCGGGACGCCCAGCTTATCCAGGAACACGTCCTCGGCGCTCTGGCCCTCGTCGTCGGCGTCGCGGCCGCGCTCGTCCATCGACAGCGAGAACATGAACGATGAGCAGACGGCGTCCACGGTCGGGTTGCCGTCGGCGTCGATAAGCCACTCCTCGGTCACTTGCTCGGCGTTCCACTGGCCCTCGGCGTCGGTCGCCGGCTCGCAGAAGATAGGTAGGGCGTTTGCCCCCTGGGCCTCGATGGCCCGGACCTGCGCGTCGACGTAGCGGGTGTTCTCGTGTGTCCAGTGGGACTCGTAGAACCACACCGCGACGGTCGGTTTGGCGGGGTCGAACGTCGAACGCAGCTCCTCGTAGCTCGCGCCGGGGTGGTCGGGGTGGTAGACCCCTTCGGTCGGGAGCGCGACGGGGTCGTCGTAGCCCGGGTCGGCGTCGCCGTACTCGCCGACGAGATAGCGCAGGCAGTTCGCCACGTTGCTCGCGCCCCCCTTCTCCAGGTAGTCGTAGACGGTCTCCCGGTGTTCCTCGGGGACCGACGTGTCCTCGTAGGCGAAGGCGTCGCCGGTGGCTTTGACCACGAGCGGGACGCCGGCCTCGCGCAGGCGTTCGACGGCCCGCTCGTAGCCGGGCATGCTGTCCTCGGCCCCGTGGAGCCAGAGGACAACGGCGGTCGCGTCCGTCAGTTCCTCGACGAACGACTCGACTGCGGGTTCGTCGTCGAGGTCGCTCTCCGAGCGGACGACGAGGTCGGCGTCGACCTCGCCCGCCGCCCGCTGGACGGCCCCGAGTTCGTTCTCCGTCGCGGTGTAGAGTCCGAGCTGTGGCATAAGGTTATTAAAACTCCGTTGTGGCTAGTACAACTATGGTTGATTTCGCTGCGGACAAAAAGGCTTCGGGCTTCCGGGGGGTGGTCGGCCAGCGCGACCTCAAGCAGGGGCTGCTCGCCGTCGCGGCCGACGACGACCTCGACGGCCTGCTGATTCGCGGCGAGAAGGGGACCGCAAAGTCCACGGCGGTGCGCGGGCTGGCCGAAATGCTGCCCGACCAGCGGGCCGTCGCGGACTGCCCCTACGGCTGTCCGCCCGACGACCCCGACGCGCAGTGTTCGGACTGCCGGGGGCGGGCGGACCCGCCCGTCGAGACGCGCGCCGCGCCGCTCGTGACACTGCCCCTGGGCGCCACCCGGGACCGCGTCGTCGGGACCCTCTCGGTTTCGGACGCGATGGACGGCGAGGCGACGTTCGACCCCGGCTTGCTCGCCCGCGCCAATCGCGGGATACTGTACGTCGACGAGGTGAACCTGCTCGACGACCACCTCGTCGACGTGTTGCTCGACGCCGCGGCCGGCGGCGTCAACCGCGTCGAGCGCGACGGGGTCACCGTCTCCCACCCCGCCGAGTTCACGCTCGTCGGCACGATGAACCCCGAGGAGGGGGACCTCCGGCCACAGCTCCGTGACCGCTTCGCCCTCCAGACCGAGGTCACGGCGTGTGACGACATCGAGGACCGCGTCGCCATCATCGACGGCGCGCTCGACGGGCGCGACGACGGCGGCCGGGAGTCTGAAGCGTCCGCGGGTCGCCCGGCGGAGGAGCGACTCGCCACGGCCAGGGAGCGGCTCCCCGAGGTGACGCTGGCCCGGGAGTTCCGCGAGGAGATAGCGGAGCTCTGCCGGGACGCCGGACTCGACGGCCACCGCGGCGACATCGCGACCGCCCGGGCAGCCCGCGCCTTCGCCGCGCTCGACGACCGGACCACCGTCCTCCAGTCGGACGTCGAGCGCGCCGCTGAGTTCGCGTTGCCCCACCGGCTCCAGTCCGAGCCCTTCGAGTCGCCCCCGGAGCTCGACGACGTGCTGGACGACCACTTCGAGGACGACAGCGACGAGACGGACGAGTCGGATGCGGAGAGCGGAGAGGAGGGAGACGAGGCGGACGGCGATGACGGGTCGGCCGAGGGTGAGGGAAACGAGACCGGCGCAGACGGGGACGGAGAGGCCGAGCCTGGAGAGGGCGACGCCGAGCGCGACCAGTCGCCCGAGAGTGAGGGAGAAGCGCCCGACGCCGCCGAGGACGGCGACGCGGGAAACGGTCCGGCACCGGAGCCGGCCGAGGCGGGCGACGGGGAGACCGGTAACAGCGGCGGGGAGGACAGCGACGGGGAAAGCGACGACGGCGACAGTGAGGATGGCAACGAGGACGCGACACCCCTGCTCCCTGGCCAGTCGCGGGCCGGTGTCGGTGACAGCGCGAGCCCGGAAGTCGAGCCTCCGGCGGTCGACGCCGACGGCGGCCCATCGAGCGGCCGCGCGACGGCCACCGGCACCACTCGCGGGGCCTCGGTCCGGACCGAGCGGGCGGGCCCCGACGACGACGTGGACGCGGCGGCCTCGGTCAGAGCCGCCGCACAGCGGGGGGCCGACGAGGTCGGCTCACGGGACCTCCGCCAGTCCGTGCGGGCCGGCGACGCCGGCACGCTCGTCGTCTTCGCCGTCGACGCCAGCGCGTCGATGCGCCCGGCGATGCGAACGGCGAAAGGCTGCGTGCTGGAGCTGCTGAAAGACGCCTACCAGGCCCGCGACGAGGTGGCGGTCGTCACGTTCGCGGGCGACGGCGCCGACGTGGTGCTCCCGCCGACGAACAGCGTCTCGCTCGCGGCGCGACACCTCAAGGAGCTCCCGACCGGGGACCGGACGCCCCTGCCCGCGGGACTGACGACCGCGGCCGAGGTGGTGACACAGGCGGACCCCGACGCCGCCGTCGCCGTCGTCGTCACCGACGGCCGGGCGAACGCGGCTGACGGGAGCCCGGTCGACGGAACCCGCGAGGCGGCTCGGCGGCTCGGCGCGGTCGCCGACCGGACCGTGGTCGTCGACGCCGGGACGGAGGAACGGGCCGCCCTCACCGGAGCCGTCGCCGAGGCCACCGACGGGTCTGTCGTCCCCCTGTCGGCGCTCAGCGCCGAGCGAATCGACGCCGCCGCGGGGCAGTAAGCGCCCCCGACCAAGCGCTGTGGGTCGCAAGTTTTACAATCTAACTTGTTCAATAGACAAGTAGAATTTCAATGCAGGCCGAGACTGACACCGTCCGTCGACGCGTCGACATCGCCACCAGCACCCTCTCGGGCACCCAGATGGCCCTCGGACTGGGCCTCCTGGCCGCTCTCGCGTTCACGCTCCTGTTCGTCCAGGACCCGATGGTCCACGACTCGCTCCACAACTTCAGGCACGGCGCCGGCATCACCTGCCACTGATGGCGACCGACTACCTCACCCGCGGGGCGCTCTCGGGCGCGGCCGGCGGGCTGGTGTACGGCCTGTTCCAGGCGACCGTCGGTAACAGCTTCGTCGCCGGGCTGGAGACGTTCGAGTCGGGACACGGCCACGGCGCCGGCCCGGCCGTCGACGGCGTCACGACGGCGGCGGTCAGCGTCGGCGGCGGCGTCCTCTGGGGGCTGCTGTTCGGCATCGCGGTGTTCGGGGTGGGCTACTACTTCCTCGAACCCGCGCTCCCGGGGACGGGCGCGACGAAGCGGCTGGCGCTCGCGGCCGCCGGCTTTCTCACCGTCTCGGGCGCGCCGTGGCTCGTCCTCCCGCCCCAGCCCCCGGGGGTCGAGCAGGCGCTCCCGACCGAGACGCGCATGCTCTGGTACGGCGGCCTGATGGCGCTTGGCGCGCTCGTCGCCGGCCTGTGCGTGTCCTCATATCGACGAACCGGGGACCGACATCCGGCGATAACGGCCGTCGCAACGGCACTGCCGCTCGCTCTGCTCGCCGTCCCGGTCGCCCTCGCTCCGGCGAACCCCGTCACCGGCCCCGTGCCGGCGGCGCTGGCGACGGCGTACCGGTGGACCGTCGTCGTCGGCCAGATGGGACTGTGGGCGACTGTCGCCGCCGTCCACGCCCGGCTGGGCGACCCCGCGCTCGTCACCGACGGGACGGAGTTCGCGGCGACGGCCGACTGACCCGGCGTACCGAACCGTCGGGATTCGCGGTGACGCACCTCTTTTCCAGCTGATAGCCGCCGGTCTATGCTACTGAACGGGCGTGAGAGCCGCTCGCGGACAGGTATCGGGTGATACCTGAGCCGCGACTGCGGCTGTCGGGCCGCCGTCGGTTCAGTCAGAACCGCCCCTGGGACGGCTGAAAGGGTCGCCACAGCTAGATTTAGGGCCGCCTAAAGTTCGACGGGTTTTTATTGTATTAGGCTGGCCTAAAACACATGCGACCAACCAGACGGAAGCTGCTGACGGCGGCCGGGGCGGCGCTCACCGGCGCCGTCGCCGGGTGTAGTAGCGGCGACGAAGAGACCACCGCGACGGGGACGGCCACCGGGACGCCGACCGGCGGGCAGACACAGGACGGCGCCTCGATGAGCGCGTCCGTCGAGACAGCCGTCGCGGCCGAGTGGAACGCGATGCGGGCCCGCATCTGGGACGCCCACGCGGCGGGGCTCGCGGGTGCGACCGACTCTGGCGCGACCGTCGCCCAGTCGACCTTTGCCCGCTTCGAGAACGCCGGGGGCGAGTACGGGGCCCACGAGATGCTGGAGTCGACGAGCGAGCAGAGCTACGAGGGCTTCGAGGAGGCGCTCGGGGCGCTGCGCGAGGGGCTCGAAGCGGGCGACATGGAAGCGGCCGGCGAGGCGGCGAACTCGGCGAGCACGCATCTGTCCAACGCCCAGTGGTCCCTGCTGAGCGGGGCGGCCGCGGAGCTGTTCGAACTGCAGTTGCTCGGCGCCACGGCGCAGAACGCCGGCTTCCTGGCGGCGTCGGGCAACCTAGACGCGGCGGGCACCGTCGCGTCGAACGTCGCGAGCCGGTTCGAGTCGTCGCCGGTGTACGACAGCCTCGAATCGGCCGAGGGCGACGCCTACGACCGCTTCGAGAGCGCCCTCTCGTCGGCCAGTTCAGCCGCCGACAGCGGCGACGCGGCGGCGGTCCAGTCGGCCGCCGACGACGCCTTCAGTGCGGCCATCGACGGGAGCTACGCCCTCGCCGGTGACGAAATCGTCGCCGGGACCGGCCACATGGCCACGCTCCAGGCCCGAGGGCGGGACGCCGCCACGGTCGGGTCGATGGGCGGCCCCTCGACCGACTACGCCCACGCGGCCGCGCTGACGATATACCGGGCGCGGGCCTACGACTGCCACTGGCTCGCCGCCCGCGGCGAGAGCGAGCAGGCGGCGACGATGGCCGGCGACATCTTCGCCCACTTCGAGGGCGCGAACGCACACGAAGCGCTCGAATCGGCCGACGAAGCGGCGTACGAGTCCTTCGAGACCGGGCTGTCGGAGCTCAAGACCGCAATCGAGAACGGGAACAGTTCGGCCGTCGACAGCGCGGTCGAAACCGTCGATTCGAGCCTCGTGACTGGCGTCGAGGCGCTGGCCGGCGCCGACGCCCCCCTGCTGGAAGCGGCCTTCTTCCGGGCGCGCTTCGCCGACGCCTACGAGCTGTACCAGTTCGGGGAGAGCGACGTCGCCGCGACCGTCGCGGAGTCGCTGTTCCAGCGCTTCGAGCAGAACGAACTGGACTTCCACGAGACCGTCGAGGACACCAGCGAACAGCTCTACACCAGCTTCGAGGAGGAGCACCTCAGCGGCCTCATCGACGCCTTCGAGAACGCGAACGACGGCGACGTCGAGACCCACTACGAGGGCGTCAACTCGACGCTGCTCTCGTTCGAGACGGAGGCCGGGACCGCGGCGACGGTCAGCGGGGCCGAGGGGGCCTACATGGCCGCCCGCGGCTCCGACGCCGCGGCGGTCGACGCGCTCGGAGAGGACAGCCGCGCACAGGCCATCGCACAGAGCGCGTTCCAGCACTTCGAGGGCGGCGCCGGCGGCTTCCACGAGGCGCTGGAAGACGCCGACGAGTCGGTGTACGAGTCCTTCGAGACCGAACTCGGGGCAATCGGCACCGCGGCCGGCGACGGCGACGCCGTCTACCCCGCCGCGAAGTCGTTCAACGCAGAGGCGCTGTCGGCCATCTACGCGGTCGTCGGCGCCGGCGGCGGCACTCAGGGCGCGGCGGCCGCGGTGATGCAGGACGTGTTCGCCCACTTCGAGGCGGCGCGCGTCCACGAACTCATCGAGGACGCCGACCACAACGCCTACGAGACCTTCGAGGGCGGGCTCGACGCCTACATCACCGCACTGGAGGACGGGGGCGACGTCGAGGCGGCCGCGGACACGTTCGCCGACGGCGCCCAGTACGCGGAGTTCGCGCTCGTCGACAGCGTCGAATCGCTGCCGCTCGACCTCGACCTCGCGGGCGGGGCCGGGGGGGCGAGCGAGGGCGGCGAGAGTGGCGGCGAGTCCGACCTGACGGGCGGCCCGAACGTCGCCGACGGGAGCCCGAGCGACGCCGACCACGTCGTCGACATGAACGCGGTCGCCTTCGAGCCCGCCGACCTCACCGTCTCGCAGGGCGACACCGTCGCCTGGGTCCACAGCGCCGGGGAGCCTCACTCGGTGACCGCTTACGGCGAGGAGATTCCGGACGGGGCGACGTACTGGGCGTCGGGCGGGTTCGATTCCGAGGACGCCGCCCGGAGCGGCTGGGAGAACGGCGAGGGCGCGGTGCAGTCCGGTCAGTACTACACTCACACCTTCGAGACGACCGGGACCCACCAGTACTGCTGTATCCCCCACGAGGCGGCGGGGATGACAGGCAGCGTCACGGTCGAGTAGGCGACCGTCAGCTCGCGCCGGCCTGGCAGTTCCGGACCTCCTCGACGAACGCCAGGAAGTTGTCGAACAGCCGTTTGGCCTCGCGGGCGGCCTCGTAGTTGTCGTCCGTAATGTCCGCCAGGACGGACTCGATTCGCTGGTCGGAGAGTTCGTCTTTTCCCCGTGTGACCGACCGGGCGGTGGCCATGTCGTACTCGGGGTGGAACTGCACCGCGAAGACGCGGTCCTTGCGGAAGCCGTGGATGCCGTAGTCGTTCCTGGCGAAGACGGTTGCGCCGGGCGGTGCCTCGGCGACGTGGTCGGAGTGGGTCGTGAAGACGGTCAGCCGGTCGTCGAGCCCGTCGAGCAGCCTGTTGTCCCCGTCCTGTTCGACCGTGCGGTAGCCGATTTCGTACTCGCCCATGCTCCGGACGCGCCCGCCCATGACATCGGCGAGCAGCTGGTGGCCGTAACAGACCCCAAGCGCCGGCAACCCCGCCTCGACGGCCTCGCCCACCCAGGTCTTCAGCCGGCCGATCCACTCCCGGTCCCAGTACACCGACGCCCACGAGCCGGTCACCACGAACCCGTCGTAGCGGAAGTCGGGCGGCACCTCGCCGGACGGGCAGTGGAACACGTCCAGGTCCGCATCGAGTTCGCGGCGGAAGTTCTCCCGTGTCTCGTCGGCCGCCTGGGCCGCGTTCAGCAGCGCGAGACGCATGTGACAGCCTTCCGGCCGCCGGCTGAATACCCCACCAGTCGTGTCAAAACTTGCCAGACCCCGTCGACAGCGCTACGTGGGTCGACACTGCGGGCCTGTGGCCGCACGTTCGGCCCTACAACAGTTGTCGGCGGCGCTCACTCCTCGACCGGGAACGCCTCGTGAAGCACGTCGTGGGCCTCGCCCAGGCCCGAGAGGACGTCCTCGCCCTGGGCGGTGATGCGGCTCACGGCCCGTTCGGCGTCCCGCACGGCGACGAGTCGGCCGCGCATGTAGTCGTACTCGTCCGTCTCCTCGTCGGTGCGGGCGATTTCCTCTTCGAGGTCCACCAGCGCGGCGTCGAGGTGGCGCTCTATGGCGGACAGCGTCTCCGCGTTCGCCAGCGCCTCGATGGGACCGGACAGGTGCCCCTCCAGCTCGGCTTCCGCGTGCTGGCGCGCGTGGTCGTCTTCGGTACCGAGAACGTTCATGAGGCCCAGTCGGAGGGCCTCGATTTCGTAGCAGCTCATATGTGTCAGTGTTCCTCGTCGTACTTACAGCGTCTGGTCGACCAGTTCGCTCACGATGCGGTCGCGGTCCAGGTGGTCGCCGACGATGTCGTCGGCGTCGTCCGCGCCGACGCCGCCGTACCAGACGCCGTCGGGGTAGACCGCGACCATCGGCCCCTCGCCACAGCGGCCCAGGCAGGACGACCGCGTGATGCGGGCGTCGCAGTGGTCGCTGTCGCGGACGGCCTGGCGCAGGCGCTCCAGGACCGCCGGCGCGCCGTCGGCGGCACACGTCTGGTTGGTACAGACCGCGACGTGTTTCTCGGGTGCGTCGTGGACGTGTGGATCGTCGGCGACATCCTCGCGGTCCTCGTGTTCGGCCTGGTGGGTCAGCGCCCGCAACATCGCGCGGGCGCCGCCGGTGTCGTCCTCGTAGCCGTCGAGTTCGACCTTGTACTTGCAGGTGTCACAGGACATCTCGACGCTGCCGGTCCGGGCCTCCTGCCAGCGGTCCCCCAGCACGTCGAGCAGCCGCGGGTCGGTCCCGAGGGGCTCGCCGAAGCCGGCGTCGACGTAGGGGTACTCGTCGTCGAACTCGCGGGCGCCGTCCTTGATGCGGCCCGTCAGCACGCCGTCGCCGAGCATGTACGGCAAAACGACGACGGCGTCGGGGCGGGTCTTTGCCACGTCGTGGAGCGTCTCGGAAAGGAGCGGCTCGGTGACGCCGATGAAGGAGGCGTCGACGCGAGAGAACTCACGGCCCTCGTACAGCAGGCGGGCGAGCTTGTGAACGTCGGCGTTGGCGTCGGGGTCAGACGAGCCCCGCGCGCAGACGACCACCGCCACGTCGTCGTCCTCCCGGTCGACGCCCAGCTCGGCCTCGACGGCGGCCGCGCGGTCGTCGAGCAGCGAGAGCAGGGCGGGGTGGACCCCCAGGTGCGCGCCGTTGTTGATGGTGAGCTCCGGGTGCCGTTCCCGGGCCTGCGTGACGGCGAGAGGCACGTCGTTTTTGACGTGGCTCGCGGCAAAGAGCGAGAGGTGGACGACCGACACCTGCGAGACGGTCGCCGCCAGCCCCGAGATGGCCTCGTCGATGGCCGGCTCGGCGAGTTCGAGGAAGGCGGCGTCGACGGGGATGCCGAGCCGGCCTTCGAGGGACGCGGCCAGCTCGCGGACCTGCTCGTTTGACTTCTCCCGGCGGGAGCCGTGTCCCGCGAGCAGGATAGCCTCGTCGTCGAGGCCCTCGGGGGCGGTGGTGGCTTCGCTCATCTGACTCGCTCGATGCTCCGGCGGAGCTTGCGGCGACGGCTCGGGGCGAAGAGCCCGGACGATTCGCTGCCCTCGTAGAGCCACTCGCCGACGGCGGGGACGGCGTCGTCGTCGACGCCGAACCAGTACCCCGAGGAGGCCTCGCTGGGGTCGTCGTACGGCGCCACGACCGGGACCTCGTCCAGCAGCGACTGGACGGTCCGGAGGAGCTCGCGGCTCTCGTGGACGAAGGACAGCCCCACCGCGTCGTCGTCGGACTTGAAGCAGACCGTGCCACAGCCCTCGACGAGTCCGCGGAGCAGCTGGCGGTCGTAGTCGGCCAGGGTGTCCAGCCGGTAGCCCCCGGACTCGCCCTCGAAGGGGAGCCCGAGCGCGCCGCTGGCCCGCTCGCCGAGCGGCCCGACAACCTGGACCGTGTACTCCTCCTCCCGGCGGGTAATCGAGGTGTCGTGGGCGTAGGGGCGCTCGACGATGCGCTGGTCGGTCCGCTCGGCGCCGGCGATGGTCGCCAGCCGCCGGGCCGCCGTCTCGTCGGCCGTCCGAACGGTGACGCAGTTCTCGTCGCAGTCGCCGTCGCCAGCCACGCGGCCCCAGAAGTACGCCGTCTCCGGGTGGGCCGCCAGCATGTCGCCGGGCGGGCCGGTCTCGATGCTCACGGCTCGGCCTCCCCCAGCGGCTGGCTCCGCGGGGCGTCGGTCCCGGCGTCCTCGACGGTGATGGCGTCCAGCGGGCAGGCGGCGGCCGCCTGCTCGGCGTCGTCGCGGCGGTCGTCGTCGAAGGTCCCGGCGATGGCGTGGGCGTCGTCAACCTCGATGGCCGCCAGCCCGTCGGACGCCTCGACGAAGCGGTCGTCCCGGACCAGACAGGCGAAGACGCCGTCGCAGGCCTCGCGGTCGATAGTGACTGTATACATTGTCAGTAATCGTATTTCGTCTCGTAGCCACGGGGCGTGACCATCCGGTCGTCCCAGACGTAGGTGTCCTCGTTGCCGACCAACAGCGTGGTCGTCATGTCCACGAGGTCGGTCTCGCCCAGCTCGGGGAGCTCCTGCAGCTCGACGATCTCGACCTGCTCGTCCTCGCGGCCGGCGGCGTGGACGACGCCGACAGGGGTCTCGGGGTCCCGGTGTTCGAGCAGTATCTCACAGCACTTCTGGTAGTTCTCGCGTCGCTTTCGGCTCCACGGGTTGTAGATGCTGATGGTGAAGCCCTCCTTGGCGGTCGCGTGGAGCCGCGACTCGATGGTCGGCATGTCCGTGAGGTGGTCCGACAGCGAAATCGAGACCGTATCGTTGACCAGGGGCGCGCCGACCCGCGCGGCACAGGACTGGGCCGCGGGGACGCCGGGCACCACGTCGAAGTCGAGCATCGACGCCGTCGCGCCCTTGGACTCAATGATTTCGAGCGCGAGCCCGGCCAGCGCATAGACGTTCGGGTCGCCGCTCCCGATGATGGCCACGTCGTTGCCCGCGAGGGCCCGGTCGATAGCCTCCTCCGTTCGGGAGACCTCGCCGCACATCGGCGTGTTGTAGATATCCTCGGCCCCCTCGACGACCTCGTCGGGGAGCAGTTCAACGTAGGTTGTATAACCGACGATGTGCTCGGCATCGAGCAGGGCCGAGCGCGCTCTCGCGGTCATGCCGTCGGGCTGGCCGGGACCGAGGCCGACGGCGACGAACCGCCCGGGGTCGGCCTCGAAGTCGTCGACGGTCGCGCCGACCTCCTCCTCGTCGCTGGAGGCCCCACAGGAGCTCCCGGAGGAGTCGGAGTCGCTCGCGCCGCACTTCGAGCCGGTGTCGGCCGCCGCGTCGGTGGTTGTCCCGTCGGTCGATGCGCCACATTTCGATTCGGTGGACTCGGTGTTGTCGGTGCTCATGGTTCAGAAATCCTCCACGTCACGCCCGCCCCGCGGGGTGACGAGGAACTCGCGGTAGTCGTTATCCCAGACCTCGGTCTCGTGGGTGCCGACGACGATGGACGACCCCATCCCGCCGACCTCCTCGCTGTGGTCCGGCAGTTCGCCCAGCGTGGTGATGGTCTCGACCTCGTCGTCGAGATTCCGGCCGGCGCTGCCCCGTCCGGCGTCGTTGACGATGGCCGCGGGCACGTCGTCGGCCCGCTCCTCGCGGAGGACCTCAACGGCCCGCTCGTAGTCGCGCCAGCAGTTGTACAGCACGACGACGAAGCCGCTGATGGCCGCCGCGCGGAGCTTCTCCGCTATCTCGTCCCAGCCGCGCCACTTGTCCGACAGCGAAATCGTACAGAAGTCGTTCGACAGCGGCGCGCCGAGATTCGCGGCCCCGGAGAGGGCGGCTGTCACGCCGGGAACGATTTCGATGGGCACGTCGTCGGCCTCGTCCGCCTCGGCCATCTTGAACAGCAGGTCGGACTTCCCGTAGACGTTCGGGTCGCCGCCGGAGACGTGGGCCACGTCCTCGCCGGCCCGGACCCGCTCGAAGGCCGCCCGGGCGAGTTCGACCTGTTTGCCCATCGACGAGCGGATGAGGGTCTGGCGGCTCCCGTCGGGCCGCTCCAGGACGGTCCCTTCCTCGTCGGCCACCTCGCTGTCGTCCGAGACATCCTCGATGGCGGCCGATTCCGGCGGGAGCGTCCCGTCTTTGCGGAGGAACTCCTGGTAGAGGTTCGAGGCGACGACCGTATCTGCGGTCCGGATGACGTCGCTCGCCCGCTGGGTCATGTGATGGGGGAGTCCGGGACCGATACCGACGACGTAGAGCGTACCGTAGTCGTCGGGCCGTTCCGCCGTCCCGTCGGCCGCGGACTCGGCGACACCGCCGTGGTCGCTACTCATCGGCTACCGCCACCGCTCCGACAGTCGTACTGTGGGACATAGCGAATGCAACGTAGCTTTCGCATAAAACAATTTTGCTTGTTTTACTGCAAGCTAGCCTTCTGTGGTGACAGAGGAAACTGGTTTCCGGCCGTGACGGGTGGGGTGGGTATGGAAATCGTCGTCGAGGACCCACAGCGCACCGGCGGAATCACGACCTACCAGCCGGCCCAGTACAGCTACGACGGGGAGACGGAGATGTGGTCGCTCCGGCTCACCGACGGTGGCCGCGAGGTCGAACGGCTGATACCCAGGGAGCGGGTCGTCTACATCGAGGACGAACCGGTCACCGACCGATAGCGACCGTCACCGCTTCGTCGTAGCGGGTCTTCTCGGCCAGCAGGTCGTGCTCGCGGCCGCCGGCGATGGCGCTGGCCTCGGCGATGCCGGGCCAGCCGATGAGCTCCTTCGAGCGGGAGGGGGTCGGCCCCTCGAACTCCTCCAGAGTCCCCTTCTCGAAGGCGACGACGCCCAGGTCCCAGGCCTCGGCGGCGGCGAGCATGCCGTCCTCGTCGGCCTTGCGGGTGCCCGTCGCCACGAACTCCACGTCCGAGCGGTCGAGGCCCGCCTCGTCCAGCGCGGCGTCCCACGCGGCGTGGAACTGCTCGACGTCGGCGCCGGCGACGGAGCCACAGCCCAGGACGACGCCGTCGTCGCCGTTTCGCTTGAGGACGCTCACGTCGTCGTCGACCAGGACCGCCTTCGGCCCGTCGAGGCGCTCGACCGGCCCGAGTTCGTCGTCGAGCACGGCGAGGTTCGTCGCGACCGTCGAGTCGCCGTTGACGACGTGGGCGTCGAGGGCTTTGGCCTGCTTCTCGACGCCCTGCTTGCCCGCGGCCTCGCTCGCGGTCGTCATCGCCGGCACCGCGCCCATGCTCGCGAGGTCGTCGGCGACCTGGTTCGCGCCGTGGTGGCCGCCGGTGATGGGGATGGCCCAGGTGAGCTCCTCGTCGACGACGCAGATGGCCGGGTCGTCCCACTTGTCGTCGAGCAGGTGGGCCGTCTTGCGCATCGCGATGCCGCTTGCCATCAGGCCGACGAAGCAGTCGTACTCGCCCCAGTGTTCCTCGAACACGTCGCCGTGGTACTCGACGATGTCGATGGACTCGTAGCGGTCGCCGATACCGTCGACGATGTCCTCGGCGGTGTCCATCTTGCGCTCGAAGGCGACGATAGCTATATCCTCCGCGACCTCCCCGTCGGAGTCGGGCGCTTTGCAACTGTTCGAACCGGAGTCGGAGTCGCTGTCAGTGCTCATTAATCGTCTGCCTCCTGCGATGTGTCGTCCCCGCTACCACCACTGGCCCACTCGCCATACAGGAACGAGCGCTCGTAGTCCTCCCCGCCCACCGCATCGCCGATGATGACCATCGCCGAGGCCCGATACCCCGCGTCCTCGACTTTCGCACCGATGGTCTCGATGGTCCCCTCGATGACCTCCTCGTCGGGCCAGGAGGCGTGGTACACCGCCGCGACGGGCGTCTCGGGGTCGTGGCCGTCCGCGACGAGGCGCTCCATCGTCTCGCTGACGGCGTGGGTCCCGAGGTAGATACACGTCGTCACGTCGCCCATCCCGACGAAGTCGGAGATGTGGTCCTCCTCCTCGGTCAGCGTCTTGCCCTGCGGGCGGGTGAAGGCGACGTGGTTGGCGACCTCGTTCAGCGTCAGCTGGGTCCGCATCGTCGCGCTGGCGGCGAAGGCGCTGGTGACGCCGGGAACGATGTAGGTCGGGACGCCCTCGTGTTCCAGAGCGTCCATCTGTTCCAGCGCGGCGCCGTAGATAGCTGGGTCGCCGCTGTGGAGCCGGACGACGGTGTCGCCGGCCTCGTAGGCGTCCCGCATCAGTGGAATCAGCTCCTCCAGGTCCTTCCCGATGGAGGAGACGGTCTCGGCGTCGGCGCAGTACTCCTCCAGCAGTTCGCTGTTGACCAGCGAGCCGGCGTGGACCACGAGGTCGGCGTCGGCCAGCAGGTCGCGGCCCGCGACCGTCAGGAGCCGGGGGTCGCCCGGGCCGGCACCCACGAAGGGGATGCCCTCCTGCTCGTCGCCCGCGCTGTGGTCGTAGACGCGGTCGTCGCGGTCGGTCGCGACGGCGTCGATAGCGTCCTGCGGGTCGGTCTCCTGGGTGCGCTCGTCGGTCATTCTCGCACCTCGTCGCCACAGAGGGCGGCCTCGGAGCGCTCCTGTCGGGCGATGCTCGCCGCCCCGCCGTCGGAGATGACCCCCGCGCTATCGACCCCTTCGAGGAAGGCGTCGGTGGCCTGCTCGACCCGGGCGTCTGGCTTCTCGGCGTAGGCCAGCGTGTAGTAGTCCCGCTCGCCTATCTCGGCGGGGTCGTCGGTCACTACGGTCTCGCCCTGCTCCATGAACAGCCGTCGGCCGTAGGTCACGTCGTAGCCCGCCTCGACCAGCCCCGCGTGGGTCGCGGGCGCGTCGGTCACCTTGAACAGAATCATCCGGTCGGGCCCCGTCGGCGCGACGCCGCCGTCGGCCTCCCGCAGCGCCAGGCTCGACCCCGCGGTGACCTCGACGCCCAGCGCCGTCGCGAATGCCGTCACCGCGCTCACGCCGGGGACGACCTCCAGGTCGACCTCGGGGTGGAACGCGGCCAGCGTCCGCCGGAGGTGACCGAAGGTCGAGTAGACGTTCGGGTCCCCCAGCGTGACGAACGCGGCGTCGCCCTCGCGGGCCCGCGGGGCGATTTCGGCCGCGGCCTCTTTCCAGGCCGAGCGCAGTTTCTCCTCGTCGCGCGTCATCGGGAAGTCGAGGTCGCCGATGCGCTCCTCGGGGACGTGTTTGGTCGCGACAGTCCGCGAGAGCCGACCCGGCGAGTAGACCACGTCGGCGTTTTCGAGGGCGCGCTTGCCCCGAACCGTCACTAGGTCCGCCTGGCCGGGCCCGAGGCCGACGCCGTAGAGAGTCATCGGTCGCCCCCCTGTGACTCGGCCGGCCTCCCGCCGTCGGCCGCGACCGCCTCGCTCGCACTGCCGACGAGCATGTAGACGGGGTTCTCCGAATCGAAGCTCGTCGCCCCGGCCAGCTCGTAACCGTGGCTCACCTGGAACTGGAGGACCTCCTCCAGCAGGTCCCGGTCACGGAAGGCCTGGGTCGCCGCGCCGGCGACCTCCAGCCGGGAGACGTTCATCACGACGCGGTCGATACCGGTCTCGGCGGCGTGGTCGAGGACGGCCTCGTAGTTGCGGCTGCCGCCCAGGAAGAGCGCGTCGGCGTCGGCCGGGAGCCCCTCGGGCGCCTCGGCCTCCCGCAGGGTAACGTCGGCCTCGGTGTCGTTCGCGGCCAGGTTCTTCTCCGTCACTTCGAGCCGCTCCGGTTTCCGTTCGAGCGCGGTGACCTCGCCCGCGCGTCGGGCCGCCTCGACGGTGACGGCGCCGGTACAGGAGCCGACCTCGACGAAGTGGTCCGACGGGCCGAGCGCGAGCTTGCTCGCGAGGACCGCCCGGACCTCCGGCTTCGTCGGCCCGGCTTTCGCGTCGTGGGGCAACGAGACGTGTGCCATGCGCAGTATAAACTCACGTGGGGCATAAATCAATTGTGCTTGTACTACACCAACCCTCGTTGTCTTATCGGCGATTTCTCCCCGATTTCGGCCAAGCCAGCCTTCGATAACGAAAAGCTACTTTAGCTCGTAGACCCGAGAGAGCCGTATGGGACAGCGTTCGGACGGGAGCGAGGAGTTCGGCGTCCTCCGGAGCAAGCGGACCGCGACACGGTACCAGATACTGGTCGAGGTCGCGGAGCGCCAGCCGGCGGTCAGCCAGCAGGAGATAGCGGACGCCATCGGTATCACCTCCCAGGCCGTCAGCGACTACCTCCGCGGGCTCGCCGACGAGGGCCACGTCACCAAACACGGCCGCGGTCGCTACGAGGTGACGAAGGAGGGCGTCGACTGGCTCATCTCCCAGACCGACGCGCTGCGGAGCTTCGTGAGCCACGTCTCCGAGGACATCATCGGGCAGGTCGACATCGAGACGGTGCTGGCCACGAGCGACATCGAGGAGGGGGAGACGGTGTCGGTGACGATGCGCGACGGCGTGTTGCGGGCCATCGCGGGCGACGCCGGGAACGCGACCGCGGTCGCGGTGACCGACGCCGACGCCGGTGGGGACCTGGGCATCACCAACGTCGAGGGCGTCGTCGAGTACGACCTCGGCGACGTGACCGCGGTGTCGATTCCCCGGGTGCAAAACGACGGGAGCGCGGCCGTCGACGCCGACCGCATCGCGCAGTTGGCGAGCGACCACGACCTCGTCGCCGTCGCCGGCGTCGAGGCGCTGGCCGCCGCCCGGGCCGCCGACGTGCCGGTCGACATCCGCTACGGGAGCGTCGCCGCCGTCGAGGAGGCCGCCACGAAGGGCCAGGACGTGCTCCTGCTGTCGAGCGCCGACCGGCTCTCGACCCACACCGACGCCCTGGCCGGGGCCAACATCGGCTACGAAGTGCTCGACGCCGCCGAGTAATCACGCGGCGTTACGCGAAGCATTCTGACCAAAACAGTTGGTCCAGCCGAGGACGAGCCGGACCTACAGGGACCCCGCACGCACCGCTGGCCGGACGAGCGTCAGGGGTCTAACCCCTCTCTCACCGTCTGCTGGACGGCGATGGACGCGATGTTGACGCCGTACTCGCCGGTTCGCCGAAGGCTGTCGAGCAGGAGGCCGACGACGTAGGCCTCGGCGGGGTCCTCGTGGGCGTACAGCTCCCGGTCGAGGGCCGATATCTCCTCGTCGAGAGCGTCGTACCGGTCGAGCGCCGAGTGGGCGGCCTCGATACCGGCGTCGCTCAGGATGACGTCTGCGGCCGTGTCGACCACCTTCCTGGCGTCGGCGCCGATGTCGTCGAGCCGGTCGGCGAACGCGCCGGGGACGGCTGCGTCAGGGTCGGAAACGAACTGTGCTATCTTGACCGCGTGGTCGGCGACCCGCTCGAACTGCCGGCTGGCGTAGTAGTACTCGAACAGTTCGGCGCGGCTGTAAGCCAGCTTCTCCACCTCGTGGAGGTTCGTCAGCGCGCGCCGGAAGTGACGGGTCACCATCGCGAACAGCTTGTCCGCCTCGCTGTCGCGCCTGACGACCCGGTCGGCGAGGTCGGCGTCGTCTTCGAGGACCGCGTCCACGGCGTCGCGATGCATCGCGAGCATCAGTAGCCGGAGCCGGAGCGCCGACTTGCGGACGTCGACGTTCTCGGCGTCGATGAGGTTGGTCAGTTGAATCCGCGAGTCGGAGGCAGAGAGCAGCTCGAACCCCGACAGCTCGGCGACCGCCTCCTCGACGACCGCCCGGCGGTGGTCGGAGTGTCCCGTCGGGTCCAGGAGCGTCACCGTGTCGAACCCCACGGCGTGCAGGGCCCTGATGCGCTGTCGCAACGCCGTGTCCGAGTCCGTCGCCACGTCGACGGTCGTCTCGTGTTCGGTCCCCGCCGGGTTCGCGCTGGCCTCGACCAGCAGGCTCCCGTCGCCGTTCGCGTGCAGCGAGAGTACGGACCCCGCCTCGATACCGTGTTCCTGTGCCCACTGCTTCGGCAGCGAAACTGTGAACGTCGTCCCCCCGGAAAGCTGGACTTTCCGTGTTTCCATGTGTCATGCACGTAGTAGTACAGTACTTATTGTTTATATGAGGGGAACGTCCTGCTACAGACCAGTATATAGCTATTGTCAAATTACACTCAACGGCCAGACCCCGTGACAGCGCCACGTCGTCCGTGTGTCTCAATAGGGACGGAACGGCTCAATAGGCGTCCGGACAATCTGTGGGACACCGCTATACACGACAACATCGAGTTGCGAGTATGTCCCGACAACCGTGGCAGCGGCCGCTGGCGTCGACACAGCAGGGCCGCGACGCGACGCGAGCGCAAGTCGTCGAGGCCATCGACCGGACGGCCCCGGAGACGAAAGGGGAACTGGCCGAGACAGTGGGTATCTCCAAACAGTACCTCTCGGAGCTGCTACAGGAACTCAAGTCCGAGGACATCGTCCGGAAAGGGTACGTCGTCAACGACGCGGCGGTGTACACGGAGACGCCGGGTATCTCCCGGCTACATGGCGAGGAGATCGGGGAAGAGGCGGCCGACCGCGGGCCCGCGGTCCTGGCGTTACTGGAGCGGCTGGAAGCCGTCACCACGTCCCAGTACGAGGCCGCGCGCACGGCCTTCGAGGGCGGCGAGCCGGAGCAGTCGGCCGACACGCTCGAATCGCTTGCCAACGAGCGGTACTCGGCGGTCATCTCGGAGCTGAAGTCGTACACGCTGACCACGGACTGGCCGGGGAACCGCGTGGCCGCGGACCTGGCGACGATAGCGACCAACCTGGAAATCGTCGGCGACCGCGCCTGCTTCATCGCGGACGTGGTCGCCGAGCGGCCCGCCCCCGGGGCGGGGGTCATCACGGACCGGCTGGAGGAGATATTCGCGGCCGGGGACCGCATCAACGACCTCTTCAGCGCCGTCCTGTTCGACGCCGACACGTCGGCCTATCCGGAGCTGCGCTCCGAGGAGGCGACCGTCCACCGCGACTTAGACGAGCTGTTCGAGCTGGTGACCGCCTACGACATGGACCTCTTTGGCTATCTCGTCACGGTGACACGGGCGCTCGAACGGGCCATCTACTACTGGGCCGACGCCGCCGAGCTGGCGGTCCAGTTACAGACGGGGGTCGGCCCGGACCACGCGTTGACCTGGTGACGGCGTCGGTCACGTAGCCGAAGAAAAGCCGTATCGTCGGTCAATACGGTCGCGGAAATCAGTCCCACGTTCTGAGGGTCAGCGGTGAGAATCACTACCGTGAACGCTCACGTACTGTGACAGCCTCGGCTTCAGTCGTGCTTTTCGACCGGCGCCGGCGCGTACTCGTCCAGAAAGGTCTCCAGGTCGCGAAACGCCGGGAGCCGCTCTGCGAGGGTGTCGTGGTCCCAGGTCCACCACTCGGTCGCCTCGATTCGCTCGGCGACCTCGGGGCTGAACCGGCGTCGAACCGGCGCGGCCGGGACGCCGGCGACCACGGTGTAGGCGGGGATGTCCTCGGTGACGACCGCACCCGCTCCCACGACCGCGCCCTTGCCGATAGTGACGCCCGGGAGGACGATAGCGCCGTGTCCGAGCCAGACGTCGTGGCCGACCTCGACTGGCTGGTCGGCGCGCCACTCGAAGACGGACTCGTCGTCGTCGCCCAGTTCGTACCGCTGCGCGCGGTAGGTGAGGTGGTGGGCCGTCGGCCGGTCGATTGGGTGGTTCGTCGGCCCCAGACGGACGTCCGTCGCCACGCTGGCGAACCGCCCGACCGTCGTGTAGTCGAGCTGGACCCGCTCCATCAGGTACGTGTAGTCACCGATGGCCGACTCGTTGAGCCGAGCCCCCGCCCGGACCTCCGTCCAGGCCCCGAGCTCGCTCTCGGTGACGCTGACCGGGTCGTGCAGCGTCGGTTCCGGTCCGAGCGTCCGCGACTGGTCCGGCCCGTACGAGTCGATGTACACCATCTACCGGCGCCCCGCGGTGGATTCGAGGATTTTCCCGGGAGCGTTGACGAACGCTTCGATGACCCCCGATTTCTCCACGTCGTCGCCCTCGCGGAGCGCGGACCGGACCCGCTGGCTGACCAGTTCGACCGACCCCGCCAGCAGGAAGATGAGGATGATGCAGGCCATCATCTCCGTGTAGTGGAACGTCTGGCGCTGGACGTACAGTTCCAGGCCGAGACCGCCGGCACCGATGATGCCCAGCCCGATCGCCGCCCGGACGTTGTGTTCGAGGTCGAACGCGATCCAGGCGATGAACTGCCGGAACACCTGGCTCAACATCCCGAACGAGACGATCTGTGAGGAACTCGCGCCGGTCGAGCGAATTCCCTCTATCGGCCCGTCCTCTATCTCTTCGAGTTCGTCGGTGAACAGCCGGCCGAGATACCCCGTGGTGTCGACCATGATCGCAAGCGCGCCGGTAAAGGGCGTGACACCGGCCAGCGGAATCAGGATGAGGAACCACACGATCCCCGGGATGGCGCGGATGAGGCTCATCGTCCCGCGGAAGAAGAAGTTGAACGGATAGGGAACGACCCGCTCGCTGGACATGACACCGAAGAACAGCGCAAGCGGAAGCCCGAGCACTGTCCCGGCGAAGGCGACGGCCATCGTGACGAACATCGCGCCCCAGACGATCTGTCCGCCCTCTACCGTGAGAATGAGGTTCTCCGCGACGATGAAGTCGGCGTACGCGCCGATGTCGACGAACGGGATGCCGAAGTACGTCGTCGGCGGGAAGTATTCGAGCAGTGCCTCGTAGAACTGGTCCAGTTGGCCGACCAGCTCGGCGAGACTGAATTCGATGAGGACGAGACTGGCGTAGAACGCCGCGTAGGTGCCGATCAGACCGATGAGCGTCCAGAGCCGCCGCTTGGTCTTGCGGCGTTTCATGTCCTGGAGCTTCCGTTCGGCCGGCGAGTCGCCGGCGTCGCCGTAGCCGAAGTACGCCGCAATCGAGTTATCCTCCGACGGGGGCATGCTCATACTTCGATCTCCCCGCTCGGCGTGTCGTCGGGTATCGACTCGACGGCCCCTTCCTGTTCTGCGAGGCTGACCGTCTCGACGCTCCCGTAGAGGTCGTCGATAAGCTCGGGCGTGAGTTCGCCGCGCTCGACGTCGAACAGTTTCTCCCCCTCGCGGAGGCCGATGAACCGGTCGCCGAAGTGCGCGGCGACGTTCACCTGGTGGAGGCTCACGAGCGCGGTCACGTCGTGTTCGGTGGCGGCCTTGCGGAGGTAGCCCATCACCGACTCGGCGCTGGACGGGTCCAGACTCGCGACCGGTTCGTCGGCGAGCAACAGCCTCGGGTCCTGAACGAGCGCCCGCGCGATGCCGACGCGCTGTTGCTGGCCGCCGGACATTCGCGAGACTTTCTGGTGGCTCTCGTCGAGCAGGCCGACCGTTTCCAGCGCTTCCAGCGCCCGGACCTTGTCCTCCCGGGACTGCCACTGGAGCATGCTCTTGGCCAGCGAGACGCGGTCCAGCGATCCCGTGAGCGCGTTGAGGTACGCCGAGACGCCCTCGACGAGGTTGTGCTGCTGGAAAATCATCCCGATGTCCGTCTGCGAGCCGGAGACTGGCTCGCCATCGAGGGTAATCGACCCGCCCGTCGGTTCAGTCAGCCCGTTCACACAGCGCAACAGCGTCGACTTGCCCGCGCCGGACTCCCCGAGCAGGACGACGAACTCGTCCTCTATCTCGAAGGAGACACCGTCGAGTGCGGTCACGTCACCGTACTGTTTCGACAGGTTCTGGACTTTGAGGGAACTCATTGTGAAATATTGAAGCTGAGTGATTACGCGCCGGGGTCGATACCCACGGCGTTCATCCGCTCGATGATCGGCTGGTAGTCGTCGATCGACGTCTCCTGCAGCGTCGTAAAGGGCAGTTCGTCCTCGTTGTAGTCCGTGGGGTAGTGCTGTTCGATTGTGTCTTGGTCGGAGCTCCGGAGTACCTCGCCGACCTCCGCTTTGATGTCGGATTCCCAGCTCTTGCGGGCGTACATCGGCTGTTTCGGGATCGGGAACGACCACCAGACGGCCTTGAACTCAGGCGTCTCCGTGCCCATCGTATCGAGGAACGAACTCTTCTCGTCGACGCGGTCGGGAACCTCGTGCCCCTCCGGCAGGTGGGGAATACCGTTACCGCCCCAGGTAGTCGCGCCGTCGGCCTGCCCCTCACCGACTCGTTGGAGCGCCTGGTCGTGGTCGGTCCAACTCCCGTCGAAGTCGACGGGGTCTTCCTTTGGCGCGCCACCGATGTCGAGGCCGGCCTCTTGAAGCGTGTACAGCGCGAAGATAGAGCCGCTGGTCGAGAGGCGGTCGGCGAAGGCCCACGTCTTCCCCTCGACGTCCGCCGGCCCACTGATGTTCGATTCCGGCGGGACGACCATCATCGAGAAGTAGAACGCCGAGCCGCCGGTCACGGTCGTCCCGAAGATGTCCATGAGGTCCGGCTCCGAGAGGACCGTCACGTCGTCCATCCCGATTTCGGCCTGTTCGCTCTTGAGCGCCGGGAGAATCGCCGAGTAGTCCGTCGGAACCTCCATCTCGAAGGTCGCACCGTCTATCTCGTCGTTGAGGAGGTTCTGGACGGGCTTGTACCGTCGGCGGGCGTCCGCCGGCGTGCCCGGTGTCAGCAGCATCGTCACGGTGTTCTGATTGTCGCCGCCCCCGCCGAGAACACCGGAACAGCCCGCGAGTCCGGTGACCGCCCCGGCTGCGACGGCGGATTTGGCGATGAAGCCGCGTCGGCTCGTTCCTGTCCCCGTTCCCGTAGTCTCAGACTGGCTGTCTGTCATCACCTGAAACGTAACAAAGGGTTGGAATAACGGTTATCTGCGTAGAGTCCGGTCCCTAACCCGTGTCGCGGCGCGGGAACAGTACACAGCCAGCTACTGTCGAGTTAGGTACGGACTAGTCCGTACCCGCTGTGCCGGGAGCCGGATTGAACATCCGCCGCTGGGGAGCAATAGAGAGTCCCCAGTGAACCCTTATCCGAGTGTTGTGGTTGGGTCCCACTGACTGTATGGTTGACCCACACGACCGTTCGGACCGGTTCGAGCTCATCGCGGGCTGCGACGGCGAGACGCTCGCCCGGTTCGCCAACGAGGTACTCGAAGACGACCCGCCGCTGTCCGTCCAGCAAGACCCCCACCCGCAGCTGCTGATGCAGCAGGTGACCGAGCCGGTCGAGCATCGGCCGTTCAACCTCGGGGAGGTCGTCGTCACGCCGGCCGCGGTGGAGCTCGACGGCCATCGGGGGTTCGCGATGGTCCCGGGAAAGGCCGAGCGGGCCGCCCTCTCCGGTGCTATCGTCGACGCCGCCGTCGCCGGGGGCCACCGGCTGAGCGAGTCGATGACGACGGCCCTGGAGCGGGCGGCGGCCGAGCGCGAGGCCGAGCGGGCACAGGCCTGGGCGGAGAGCAAACACACCACCGTCGACTTCCAGACGATGGAGGACGAGACGTGAGGGCGCTCGGAATCGACCCAGTCCACGGGACGCGGACGGCGTTCCAAGCGCTCCTGTCGGCGATGAGCCGCCCGGGCACCGTCGAGTCCGCGCCCGAACGGGCGGACCACGCCGTCGCCGCGGCGCTCGTCGACCACGAGGTCGCGTTCGCCACCGACGACGAGCGCCTGCGCGAGGCGCTCGCGACGGAGGGGCGTCTCGAAGCGAGCGAGCCCGCCACCGCGGACATCGTCCACGCCACCGACCCCGCCTTCGTCGACCTGGCGGAGTGCAAGCGGGGGTCGCTGGTCGAGCCCAGCGACGGCGCGACGGTCGTCTACCGCGTCGACGCGCTCGCGGACGGCGCGACCGACGGCCTGGCGACTGTCACGCTGTCGGGTCCCGGCGTCGACGGGACGGCGTCGCTGTCGGTCGACCTGCCGGCGGTCGAGCTCGAAGCCGTCGCCGAGGCCGGGTCGTCGTTCCCGCGCGGGGTCGACGCCGTCTTCGCGACCGACGACGCCGTGGCGGCGGTGCCCCGGTCGGCGACGGTCGAGTCCCTGGAGGTGGCCTGATGGGGTACGTCGCCGTCACCGCCGGCGAGGAGATAATCGAGCGGGCCGAGGAGCTGTTCGAGAAACAGCGCGTCGAAGGCGAGGGGGAAGATATCGGCCTCGACCAGGTCGCGGGCCAGCTCGGCCGGCTCACCGCGCAGGCGATGAGCGAAGGCGGGCTGTACGCCCCGCGGCTCGCCGCCCTCGCGGTCAAGCAGGCACAGGGCGACACCGTCGAGGCGGCGTTCCTGCTGCGGGCCTACCGCTCGACGCTGGAGCGGTTCGACGAGACCGTCCCTGTCGAACCGTCGGAGATGGTCGCGAGCCGCCGGGTCTCCCCGGCCTACAAGGACGTGCCCGGGGGCCAGATTCTCGGCCCGACGAAGGACTACACCCAGCGGCTGCTGGACTTCGACCTCATCGAGGGCGAGCCCGAGGACCCGACTGCGGGGTGGGACACCGAGGACGCGGGCGACCCCGAGCGGCTGACGAACGTGATGGAGCTGTTGCGCGACGAGGGGCTGGTCGCCGAACCCGACGCGCCCGATGTCGACGAACCGACCGACACCACCCGCGAGCCGGTGAGCCACCCGCCCGACCGCGACGCCGTCCTGCAGGAACTCGCCCGCGGCGAGACCGGCGCGGTCACCGCGCTGGGCTACTCGGCGCTGCGGGGGTACGGCCAGGTCCACCCGACGCTGGGCGAGGTCCGCGTCGGCCGGCTCCCGGTGCGCATCGAGCATCCGTTCACCGGCGACGAGGTGACCGTCTGTCACACCGAGGTCAGCGAGTCCGAGGCAATCGTCCCCGTCTACGCCAAGCGCGACGACCCGCAGTTCGCCTTCGGCTACGGGCTGACCTTCGGTCGCAACGAGCGCAAGGCCATCGGCATGACCATCCTCGACGCCTCTATCCAGCTGGAGGGGGCGGCGGAGGCCGCCGAAGACGCCGAGTTCGTGCTGGACGTCGTCGACGGGATGGACTCGTTTGGCTTCATAGAACACCTGAAGCTCCCCCACTACGTCACCTTCCAGTCCACGCTCGACCGCATCCGCGCCATCCGGGAGCGCGAAGGGCTGGACACTGGCCCCGACGCCGACGCGTCGACGGACGCGCCGGACCGGCCGGCCGGGGACGGGGAGCCGCCGGCCGCGGAGGTGAGCGACGATGACTGACGACCGGGCGGCCGACGACCGACAGCCGGACGGCGGGACCGCGGTCGCGACCGATTCGGTGTCGGCGGTCCTGGACTCGCTGGACGGCGAGGGGCTCTCGGGGTACAACTACGCCTACCTGGACGAACACACCAAACGGGAGGTCCGGCGGGCGACGCTGAAAGCCGTCGCGCTGCCGGGCCACCAGGTGCCCTACGCTTCCCGGCCGATGCCGCTGGCGCGGGGCTGGGGGACCGGCGGGATACAGGCCTCGCTCTCGCTGCTGGGCCCCGACGATGCGTTCAAGGTCATCGACCAGGGCGCCGACGAGAGCGTCAACGCGGCCAACATCCGCCGGCTGGCCGAGAACACCGCCGACGTCGAGACGACGACCGACGCGACCGAGGCCGACCTGATACAGACCCGCCACCGCATCCCCGAGGAGGTCCTGACCGACGAGCAGGTGCTCGTCCTGCAGGTGCCTATCACCGACGCGCTCCGGAAGGTCGACCCCTCGGACGCCGCCAACCGGCGCCGGCACGCCCACCGGAACTACGGGAAGATGTGGGTCCACCTCTACGAGAACGTCGTCGAGTGGGGCGAGATACAGATCAGCTCTCGCTACCCGACGATGGTCGCCGGCCGCTACCTGATGGACCCGTCGCCCATCCCGCGGTGGGACGTGCCGAAACTCGACGACGCGGACAACCTCTTCGTGTTCGCGGCCGGCCGCGAGGCGCGCATCTACGCGGTGCCGCCCCACACCGAGGTCGAGCCGCTGGCGTTCGAGGACCGCGAGTTCACCGTCGAGCGCTTCGACGGGCAGTCCTGTCACGCCTGCGGGTCGACGGACACGTATCTCGTGGAGGTCTCGGAAGAGGGGAGCGAGGACGACTCGTTCGAGACCCGCTACGCCTGCAACGACTCGAGCTTCTGTGCGAAACGCCGCGAGAACCCCGACCTGCCGAAGGACCACCACCTCGACCGCGAGGGGGTCGACTGGGGGCCCGGGACGCCGGACAGCGAAGTCGGGGAGGAGGACGGAGGGAACGAATCGAACGAGCCTGTGCCTGACGGGGGAGCCGCCGACCCGGGAGGTGACGACCGGTGACGCTGCTCGAAGCCGAGGGCCTGCGGACGGTCTACGGCGAGGGCTGTTCGGAGTGCGTCGAATCGACCGGCGACGGCGCCGGGACGAACCAGTGTCCACACTGTGGCAGCGTCGTCGCCTGCGCCGAGGCCGACCTCTCGGTGCGACGGGGCGAGGTGCTCGGCATCGTCGGTGAGTCCGGCTCCGGGAAGTCCAGCCTGGCCGAACTGCTGGCCTTAGAGCGGGACGAGGACGCCAGTACCGCCGGCCGCGTCGACTACGCGGGCCACGACGGCAACCTGCTCGACGTGGACTACGAGCGCCGCCACGAGCTTCGGACGGGCGACATCGCCCTGGTCCACCAGCACATCCGGGACGGGCTCAACCCCGAGTTCTCCGGGGGCGGCAACGTCGCGGAGAAGCTGCTGTCGGCCGGCTGGCGCTCCTTCGAGGACGTCCGGGACCGGGTCGAGGAGCTGTTCGAGGCGACCGAGATTCCGGTCGGCCGCATGGACGACCCCACCAGCACCTACTCCGGCGGGATGCAGCGGCGCGTCCAGATTGCCCGTGCGCTGGCCAACGACCCCGAACTCGTCGTCCTCGACGAACCCACCACGGGGCTCGACGTCAGCGTCCAGGCCCGGGTGCTGGACATGTTCCGGCGGGTCCAGCGCGAAGAGGGCGTCGCCGCCGTCGTCGTCTCCCACGACCTCGGCGTCGTCCGCCTGCTGGCCGACCGGACGCTGGTGATGCGCCACGGCCGCATCGTCGAGTCGGGGCTCACTGACCGGGTCATGGAGGACCCGCACCACGAATACACGCAGACGCTAATCAATTCAGTCATATGACAGTACTCACCGTCGACGGGTTATCGAAGACCTTCGACATGCACGTGCTCGGCGACACGCGGGTCGTCGGGCTGGACGACGTCTCGTTCGACGTCCGCGAGGGGGAGTTCCTCGCGGTCGTCGGGGAATCCGGCAGCGGCAAGTCCTCGCTGCTGAAGTGTCTCTACCGGACCTACGACCCGACCGGGGGCCGCATCGTCTACCACCGAAACGCCGGGTCTGAAGACGCGGAAACCGCCGAAGGCCCGGCCGATGTCGCCGACGCCAACGCCACCGACTCGGTCGATTCTGTCGACCTCGCCGCCTGCGACGACCGCACGATCATCGGGCTGCGGGGTGACGCAATCGGCTACACCTCGCAGTTCCTCGACGAGATACCGCGCGTGCCGGCCGTCGACGTGGTCGCCCGGCCGCTTCGCGAACAGGGCGTCCCGACCGCGGACGCGCGCGAACGTGCCCGCGACCTCCTCTCTCGGCTCAATCTGCCGGAGGAGCTGTGGGAGGCCTATCCGGCGACCTTCTCCGGCGGGGAGCGCCAGCGAGTGAACCTCGCACAGGCGCTGGCGCCCCGACCGGACCTGCTGTTGCTCGACGAGCCCACGAGCGCGCTCGACCCGGAGACCCGCCAGGCGGCCATCGACCTCCTCCGGGCGTATCTGGACTCGGACACCACCGTCGTCGGCGTCTTCCACAACACGGCGGTCATCGAGGCCGTCGCCGACCGCGTGGTCGTCCTCGACGACGGCCGGGTCGACCGAATCGTTCCGGTCGCCGACTTCGAGGGGGCGGTGGTCGGATGACGGAGTCGGTCGCCGATGGGACCGACACCATCGGCACGGGGAACGCGCCGGCCGACACCGCCGCCGAGCGCTCGCTCGCGGTGCTCAACGGCCGCGTGATAACGCCCGACAGCGTCGTCGAAGGCGGCGTCCGCATCGAGGGCGACCGCATCGTCGCCGTGGGCGACGTCGACGGCGACGCCGAGACCGTCATCGACGCCGACGGCCAGTACGTCATGCCGGGGCTAATCGACCTCCACGGCGACGACATCGAGAACCACCTCTACCCGCGCTCGGGCGCTCGGGTTTCGACGCCGATGGCGCTGTCCTCGTCCGACCGGGCAAACGTCGCCGCCGGCATCACGACGAAGTTCCACGCCATCTCCTTCGAGCTCGACGAGTCACAGAACCGCTCGCCGGAGCTGGCCGGCGAGCTGACCGACGCCATCACCGGCGCCGACAGCCTGCTCGCCGACCACCGCCTCCACGCCCGCTGTGAGGTCACCCAGGAGGAGTGTGTCGACGCCGTCCTCGAAGTCCTCGCCAACGGCGACGCCGACCTCGTCTCGGTGATGACCCACATCCCCGGCAAGGGGCAGTTCCGGGACATCGATGCGTTCCGCGAGTACTACGAGGAGTCGGCCAACCACACCGCCGAGGAGGCCGAGGAGATGATCGCCGAGCGCTGTGACGTGCCGATGTCCACGGTCCGCGACCGCGTCGAGCGCGTCGTCGACCGCGCACACGACGCCGGCGTCGTCACCGCCTCCCACGACGACGAGGCCCCCGAGGAGGTCGACCGCCTGGCCGACACGGGCGTCGACATCACGGAGTACCCCATCACGCTGGAGACGGCCCGGCGCGCCGCCGAGCGCGGGCTGACGACGGCGATGGGCGCGCCGAACCTCGTCCGCGGGGAGAGCCAGTGGGGGAACCTCGCCTCCGGCGACGCCATCGACGCCGGCGTCGTGGACGTGCTGGTCGCCGACTACCACCCGCCGTCGCTGCTGGCGGCGGCGTTCGTCGACACCGGCGAGCCGCTCCCCAAGCGGGTCGCACGGGTCACGGCGAACGCCGCCGACGCGGTCGGGTTCGGCGACCGGGGCCGGCTCGCGGCCGGTTGCCGCGCCGACGTCGTCGTCGTCGACAGCGAGCCGACGCCGACCGTCACCCGGGCTATCGTCGGTGGGAAGCCGGCCTATCGCGCCGACGGGACAGCAGGAGGCGAGCGATGACCGACGCCGGGCTGGGGGCGGCCATGGACATCCGTTTCGGCGCCAGCGTCCCCGAGTTCCTTGAGTACATCACCGACCTCGGGCTCGACCACGTCGAGCTGAAGCGGGAGTACCTCCAGGGCCACCCGGAAGCGCCGTCGCCCGAGCGCATGGGCGAGCTGGCCGACGACTACGGCGTCTCGGTCACCTACCACGCGCCGTTCCGGGACTGGAACCTTGGCAGTTTCAACGACGCCTCGCGCCGGGCCTCGGCCGCACAGGTGAAAGCGACCATCGACGACGCGGCCACCGCCGGCGCGGGCGCCGTCGTCGTCCACGGGGGGTCGGTCCCCCGCCGCTACCCGGAGTGGGTCCGCGAGCAGGCCCGCGAGAACGCGCTCCGCTCGCTCGCGGAGTGTGCCGAGTACGCCCAGCTCGTCGGCGTCCCGATGTGCCTGGAGAACCAGCCCAGAAACGCCTCGAAGCGGCGGTACACGGAGACGCCCGATGAACTCGCGGCCGTCCTCGCCGAAGTCGACGTCACGCCGGAGTACTTCGGGGTGACGCTGGACGTGGGCCACGCGAAGGTCAACGGCGTGGACTGGGGCGCGTTCGTCGACCGCTTCGGCGACCGCATCCGCGTCTGTCACCTCCACGACAACGACGGCACCGCCGACCAACACGAGCCCCTCGTCGACCACGAGTCGGTCGTCGAGCACGTGCCGGCCGACTACTTCGTCTTCGAGACGAAGTCCGTTCCCGACGTGGCCCGCTCGGTCGGCGCCGAACCGCTCACCCCCGACACGGAGCTGACGAGCGATGTCTGAGAGCGACTACGACGCCATCGTCTTCGACAACGACGGCGTCATCGTCGAACCGACCGACCGGGCCGTCCTCGTTGACGCCGTCGTCGAGAGCCTCGAGGCGTTCGACCTCGACGTCGGCCGGGCGTTCGCCGAACGGACCGTCGCCAACGACGCCGTCCCGGCCGAGACTGTCAGGGAACACGGCGTCGCGCCGGAGCCGTTCTGGCACCACCGGGAGCTGACCGCCAGCCTGGCCCAGCAGTCCCACGTCCGCGACGGCGGGAAGCCGGTGTACGACGACGTGGTCGCGCTGGGCGACCTCGACGTCCCGCTCGCGCTCGTCAGCAACAACCAACACGCCACCGTCGAGTTCCTGCTTGCCTACCACGACCTCGGGGACCTGTTCGTGTCGGCCCGCGGTCGCGCGCCCACGCTGGCCGGCGCAGCGAAGCGGAAGCCCGAGCCCCATCTCATCGAGCGCGCCCTCGACGCGGTCGGGACCGGCAACGCGCTGTACGTCGGCGATTCGGAGAAGGACATCGTCGCGGCCCGGCGTGCCGGTATCGACTCGGCGTTTCTCCGCCGGAGCCACGTCGACCACGTCGAGCTGTCCGCCGAGCCGACCTTCGAGGCGGCCGACCTGCACGAGCTGTTCGACCGAATCCCGAACGGCCGCTGAGGGCGGCCTCACTGGATGCAGGCGGCGAGTCGGTCCGGCGCCGAGAACTGAGCTCTCGGTGCCGTTTCCGACCGAGTCCGGACTCTACGGACGATACATTGAGGTGTGGCCGGGTGGGGGTCCGCGTATGCATCGTCGCACACTTCTCGGGACGCTTGCGGCCGGCTGCGGGTCGGCTCTGGCCGGCTGTGGCGGCTCGGCAGTCACCGGCGAGGTCGTCGCCAACGAGACGCCGCTGTCCCTGACCCACGAGTACGCTGTCCAGGGGACCCCCTCCGGGACGCGGCTGGTCGTCGACGTGACGGCCGAGAACGACGGGACGGACCGCATCACGACCGAGGGGCGGGTCCCGGAGCTCGCCTGCACGTTTCTGGACGACGACGGCGAACAGCTCTACCGGTCGGGCCTTAAGCCCCGGGACCCTATCGGCGTCGGCGCCACGTCGGCGTTCGAGTTTGCGCTCAGCACCAGCGTGAGCGAGGCCGAACGGTACGAACTCACCGCCACCTGGACCGAGGACTGAGCCGGGCCACGCCGGGCCGGCCGGCGGCCACGCGACGCAACGCCTTTTGAATCCCCGGCCCTGGACCGGGCAATGAGTTCGGACACCCGCTCGAAAGTCGCACGGCTCATCGACGCCTACGACCTCGCGCCCATCGGCGCCGACCTGGAGGCCGCGTGGCTGGGGGAGTCGGGCGAGCGACAGAGCCTGCGGGACCTCGCCGACCGGTTCAACCGGGCGCTCCTGCGCTCGGCGGTTCGGGACGCCGGCATGGACGTCGTCGACGGAGAAATCCGGAACTACTACCGGCTGCTGACCGCTGAGGACGTGAGCGCTGGCAGGCGGGTCGAGGCCGAGAACCGGCTCGACGGGTCGGGCCTCGACGTCGACGGGCTAGTCGAGGACTTCGTCACCTACCAGGCGATACGCCACTACCTGACCGAGGTCCGCGGCGCGAGCTACGAGCGCGACGACCGCGCCGGTGTCGACCGCGAGCGGTCGGTCATCGACCGGCTCCAGAGCCGCGTCGAGCGGGTCGTCCGCGACACCGTCGACCGGCTCGCCGGCGACGGCCGGCTCGCCGTCGGCGACTACCGCGTGTTCGTCAGCGTGGACGTGCTCTGTGAGGACTGTGGCGGCCAGTACACCGTCGGGGAGTTGCTCGACCGGGGTCACTGCGACTGCGACTGACCGATGTTTCGCACCCGGTCGTAGCTGTCGGGCAGCGCCGCGGCGTCCTCGGGCAGCAGTGCGACGACCAGGTAGGGCACCTCGTCGCTGAAGTACTCGACCAGGGCGGCGATGCGGTCGGCGTCGATGGCCTCCAGGGAGTCGAGCAGCATGAACGGGACCTGCTCGGCGACGTCGTGGACGAGATAGCCGGCCAGCGCGAAGACGAGCCCGGTGACCGCCCGCTCCGACTCCGAGAGGTGGGCCACAGTGTCCTCGTAGACGGTCCCGCCGACGGAGCTGCGGACCACGTGGAGCGCGAACTCCGAGCCCTCGATGACCGAGTCGGCGTCGACGGTAGCCACCGAATCGCCCGGGCCGTCGAGCCGTTCGAGCCAGATGCGCTCGACGTTCTCGTAGTCCAGTATGTCGAGCAGGTCGGCCATGCGGTCGTTGAACGCCGTCGTCGCCTCCGTCTCCAGGGTGTCGATGCGGGTCCGCAGGTCGATGAGCTCCTGGACGACGGACTCGCGGCGGCTGACAAGCGCCTCGTCGCGGCGAATCTCCGCTTCGGCCTCGGCAATCTCCGCTTCGATGTCTTCGAGCGTCGATTCCAGCGATTCGAGCGTAAACTCCAGTTCGTTGGCTTCGCTGTGGAGGTCGAGCAGTTCGTCGACCTCGACCGAGCGCAGCGCCGCCACCTCGCCTTCGAGTGCCCGGACGCTGTCCGAGAGGTTGTCCCGTTGCTCCCGCAGGTCCGAGAGGGCCTCCTGGCGGCGCTCTATCTCGGCGTCGACGTCGTCGATTGTGTCGGTGAGCTCCTCGCGTCGGTCCACCATCTCGGTGAGGCGGGTCTGCTCCTCGGCCAGCGTCTCGATTTTGGCCGTCAGTTCGTCTATCTCCGCGAACGTCTCCTGCCGGTGCTCGCGCAGGGTCTCCAGGGTCGACTCGAAGCGTTCGGGCCGGACCGTCGAGCCGCAGGTCCAGCAGGTCGTCTTCGACCCGCGATAGAGCTTGTCGGTGATATCGCCGACGCTGTCGGGCGTCCCGCCCAGGGCGGTGGCGACGCGGTCGTGTGCGCCGTCGGCGAACTCCTCGTTGAGCCCGATGATGGTCTGGAGGCGGGAGGCGTACGTCGAGAGTTCGCGCTTGCGCTCGCGGCGGGCCGAGAGGTCCGATTCCAGCTCCGCGAGCCGGTCTGCCGGCGCGTCGGGGAGGCCGGCCAGTTCGGCGGCGAGCCGCCCGCGTTCCTCCCGCAGGGCCGAGAGGCTCTCCTGTTCGTCGGAGATGTCGGCCCGGACCCGCCGGAGCTCCTCGCGGGTCGCCCGCAGCTCGTCGAGTCGGGTCTCGAGGTCGTCCGAGTTCGGCTGTGTCAGCTCGACCGTGAGGTCGCGCCCGTCGAGGCGGTCCTCGACCTCGGCCAGCTCCTCGCGCGTCGCCGTTATCTCCGACTGCGTTTCGGTGCGTCGCCGTTCCAGTTCCGGGAGCCGCTGTTTGAGCGAGGCGATGGCGTCCAGCTCCTCGTCGATTTCGGCCTTGCGCTGTTCCGCGTCCTGAATCTCGCGGCGCAGCTCCGACGTGTCCACCGGCCGCATGATGATGTCGCGGAGCTCGTCGCCCCGGACGACGGCCCGGCGCGCCTCGTTGTCAGCCAGGAGAAAGGCAAAGAGGTTGGCAAGCGTCGGGTCGGCGAGCAGCCCGTCGCCGGAGCTGACGACCCCGTCTTCCGTCCGCGTAATCCGACGCGTGTACGTCTCCTCACCGAGCGACAGCGAGACGCGCCCCCGCTTCGCGTCGCCTTTGACTGTGGTCCAGTCGCTACCGAGCGCGGCCATCATCGCCGTCAGGAACGAGGTCCGGTTGGTCGCGTTCCGACCGGCGAGGACGGTCACGCCCGGCGACAGGCACACCGTCGCAGACTCGATGCCGCCGATGTTCTCGACGGTCACGGTCGCCTCCCCGTCGGCCGTCATCGCCGGGTGCATGGCTCTATCTCCGCCGGTCCCGATGTTAAGCGCTAGGGCGCGGGCGAGCCCGGCATTTCAGTGTTCCGCCGTTCTCAGGACAACAGAATAACAGGCATATGTTTGTTAGCTATTCGTGAGCGCCCCCATCATTCCGCACACTTTCAATCACCTTAGTCCGCATAACGAGCAAAAACAATCTGTTCCGTGCATAAACGCTAACGTTTATGGTAGATAGTGGATGTAGCTATTGGTGTCGCAACAATGTCAGAGAGCAACAAAACCGAACGCATGCTCCGGTCGCACCTGACCTCCGTCAAGGAGGACCTGATGACCGGCGTGTCGTTCATGATTCCGTTCGTCACCATCGGTGGTATCTTCCTCGCCCTCGCGTACGCGGTGGGCGATACCGAAGCAGTGTTCTCGAACACCGGCTCGGCCGGCTGGTTCCTCGCCCAGGTCGGTACCGCCGGCCTCACAATCATGGTCCCCATCCTGGGGGCCTACATCGCCTACGCCATCGCTGACCGGCCGGGCCTCGCGCCCGGCTTCCTGCTCTCGTACCTCATCCAGGACGGGGCCGTCGTCGCGGAGGCGGCGAAGGTCATCGGCATCTCCGGCGGCGAGGCCGGCGCCGGCTACCTCGGCGCCATCGTCGCCGGGCTGCTGGCCGGGTACGTGGCCCGCTGGTTCAAGGGCCTCGACGTGCCGGAGTTCCTCGCCCCCATGATGCCCGTGCTCATCATTCCGGTCGCCACGATGGCCGTGCTGACGCCCATCATGCTGTTCGTGCTGGGCGTCCCGGTCGCGCTCGCTAACGCGGGCCTCACCGGCTTCCTGGAGGGAATGCAGGGCGGGCAGGCGATTCTCGTCGGAACGATTCTGGGCGGGATGATGGCCTTCGACATGGGCGGTCCGGTCAACAAGGTGGCCTACGTCTTCTCGACGGGGCTCATCACCGAGGGCATCTACGCGCCGATGGCGGCCGTGATGATCGGCGGGATGGTCCCGCCTATCGGCCTGGCGCTGTCGAACTTCATCTCCCCGCACAAGTACGCGGCCGAGATGTACGAGAACGCGAAGAGCGGCGTCGTGCTGGGTTTCTCGTTCATCACTGAGGGCGCGATTCCGTACGCGGCGGCCGACCCGCTGCGTGTCATCCCCGCGGTCGTGGCCGGCAGCGCCGTCGGCGGCGCCGCCTCGATGGCGATGAACGTCACGATGCCCGCGCCCCACGGCGGCATCTTCGTCATCCCGCTGTCGAACAAGCCGTTCATGTTCCTCGCCTGCATCGTGCTGGGGTCGTTCGTCACGGCGGCCGTCGCACTCGTACTGAAACCCGACTTCGAGGACCGCGTCGACGCCGGCACCGAGTCCGCGTCGACGGGCGCCTCGCCGAGCGACGACTAACTCACAATGACAGACCAGATACCCGACGACATCGACGAGCTGATTCCGGCGAGCCACATCTCGCTGTCCGAGCCGCCGGCCGAGAAGGAGGCGACCATCGAGTTCCTGCTCGACTTAGTGGTCGAGTCGGGCCGCGTCGACGACCGACAGGCGGCCCTGGACGCGCTGCTGGCCCGCGAAGAGGAGACGAGCACCGGCGTCGGCATGGGCATCGGTATCCCCCACGCCAAGACCGAGGCCGTCAATCGCCCGTCGCTCGCCTTCGCCCGCTCTGACGAGGGCATCGACTTCGGTTCGATGGACGGCGAGCCCGCGACGCTCATCTTCATGATACTCGTCCCCAAGGAGGGCGGCGAGGACCACCTCACCATCCTCAGCTCGCTCTCGCGGGCGCTGATGCACGACGACGTGCGCGAGCGCTTACACGAGGCCGAAGACGAGAGCGAGGTCCAGGACACGCTCCGGGAGGCCATCGCATGAGCCAGGAGCGCACCGTCGAAATCGTCCCGGAAGCGGGCCTGCACGCCCGCCCGGCGGCGCTGTTCGTCGAGGCGGTCAACGACCACGAGGCCGAGGTCGAGGCCGGTCCCCCCGACGGGGACCTCGTCCCGGCCCAGTCGATGATTGCCGTCACCAGCCTCGGCGTCGGTCACGGCGACGAACTCCGACTCGTCGCCGACGGCCCCGACGCCGGCGCGGTCCTCGACGAGCTAGAGCGAATACTGACAACCCCCGAGGACGAACTAGAGGCGTAACCATGGCATCTCGCACACTCACCGGCACCGGCGCGACGCCCCGCTCGGGACTGGGGACCGTCGTCTGGTACGACCCCGAAATCACACTCCCCGACGCCGACGAATCGGAGGGCGTCGACGCCGAACGCGACCGCTTCGAGGACGCTGTCGAAACCGCACGCGCCGAGCTGGAACACGAGCGGGACGCGACGGCCGAGCGGGTGGGCGAGGAGGAGGCCGCTATCTTCGAGGCCCACATCCAGTTCCTGGAGGACCCGACCATCGCCGACGCGGTCGAGACCAGCATCGAGGACGGGCAACCCGCGGCGCTGGCCGTCGACGACGCCTTCGGCGAGCACATCGAGCAGTTCGAGGGGATGGAGGGGCGCATGGCCGAGCGCGCCGACGACCTCCGGGACGTGCGCGACCGCCTGCTGCGCCTGCTGACCGGCGGCGAGCGGGTGAACCTGGCCGACCTGCCCGAGGGCAGCGTCGTGCTGGCCGAGCGGCTCACGCCCAGCGACACCGCCCAGTTAGACCCCGAGACGGTGGCCGGCTTCGCCACGGTCACCGGCGGCCGGACCTCCCACGCGGCCATCTTCGCCCGGTCGCTGGCGCTGCCGGCCGTCGTCGGCGTGGGCGAGGCGCTGAACGACATCGCGAACGACACCGAAGTCATCGTCGACGGCGACGCCGGCGAGGTGCTCGTCGAGCCCGACGACGACGAGCGCGCGGCCGCACGCGCCGACGAGGGCGCGGACGTGGTCGAAGCGATGGTCGAGACCGGCGACGGCCGCGAGATAGAGGTGGCCGCCAACGTCGGCCGGCCCGAGGAACTGGAGCCGGCCGCCGCCCGCGGCGCGGACGGCGTCGGGCTCTACCGGACCGAGTTCCTCTTCCTCGACCGGCAGTCCCCGCCCGAGGAGGACGAGCAGTACGAGGCCGTCAGGGACGCGCTCGACACCTTCCCGGACGGCCGCGTCGTCGTCCGGACGCTGGACATCGGCGGGGACAAGCAGATACCCTACCTGGACCTCCCCGAGGAGGAGAACCCGTTCCTGGGCGAGCGGGGCATCCGGCGCTCGCTCGACCCCGACTCGGAGCTGTTCCGCACGCAGCTGCGGGCGCTGCTTCGCGCGGCCGCCGACGGCGCCGGGGAGCTGAACGTGATGTTCCCCCTGGTCGCGACCGTCGAGGAGCTGGAGGCGAGCATCGAGGCGGTCAACGACGCCGCCAGCGAACTCGACGACCGCGGCGTCGACTACGAGCGGCCCTCGCTGGGCGTGATGGTCGAGACGCCAAGCGCCGTCTTCATGGCCGACGAGTTCGCAAAGCGGGTCGACTTCCTCTCCATCGGGACGAACGACCTCACGCAGTACGTGATGGCCGCCGACCGCGAGAACGAGCGCGTCGGCCACCTCCACGACCCGACCCACCCCGGCGTGGTGCGCGCGATAGCCGACACCGTCGAGCGGGCCCACGCCCAGGACGCCTGGGTCGGGATGTGCGGGGAGATGGCCGGCAACCCCGACGTGACCGAGCTGCTCGTCGGCCTCGGGCTGGACGAACTCAGCATGAGCGCCGTCACCATCCCCGACGTGAAAGCCGCCGTCAGCGAGACCGAGTACAGTGCCGCACGCGAGCGCGCCGAGAGCGCGCTCCGTGTCGCAACGCGCAGTGAGGTTCACGAGACAATAGACCAATGAAATTCGTCGCCGTCACCGCCTGTCCGACCGGTATCGCACACAGTCAGATGGGCGCCGAAAATCTAGAACAGGAAGCAGAGAGACGCGGTCACGACATCAAAGTCGAGATCCAGGGCGCGATGGGCGCCGAAAACGAGCTCACGGCCGAGGACATCGCCGAGGCCGACGCCGCCATCATCGCCGCCGACACGTCGGTAAGCCGGGACCGGTTCGAGGACCTGCCGCTCGTCAAGGGCACCATCAAGGCCGCCGTCAACGACGTCGAGGGGCTCATGGACCAGGCCGAGGAGGCCGCCGGGGCCGACGCCGACACGGAAGTGACCGTCGAAGCCGACGCGACCGACGACACGGACGACGACCACGACAGCGGCTCGCCGGACGTGCGCCGCGGCGGCGACCGCTCGAAGGGCCTCGTCGCCCGGCTGAAGCGACTGCTGAGCTGAACCCGCCGACCCGTTGGCCCGGCCGCCGAGCCGTTGTCCGAGACACCGACCGCAAACCACGCAGACAACCCAACAGACACACATGTACGATTTCACCGACTCATCGCTCGTCCGCAACGACAAGACGCTAGTGCTCGCTCACGACCACGGGCTCGAACACGGCCCGAAGCAGTTCAGCGGCGTCGAGGAGCGCCTCGACCCCCGAGAGGTGTTCGAGATGGCGACCCACGACGCCGTCACGGCCCTCGCAGTTGGGAAGGGGCTCGCCGAGACCTACTACCCCAGCTACGAGGACGACGTGAACCTGCTGGCGAAGCTCAACGGCAGTTCGGACCTCTGGATGGGCGACCCCTACTCGCCCCAGAACTGGTCCGTCGATTACGCCGCTGAACTCGGCGCCGACGCCATCGGCTACACCATCTACCCCGGCGTCAACAAGGAGCCGGAGATGTTCGAGGACTTCCGTCCGGTCCAAGAGGCCGCCCGTGACCACGACCTCCCCATCGCCATGTGGTCGTACCCGCGCGGCCAGGCCGTCAAGTCACATCGCAGCGAGTCCATCATCGCCTACGCGGCCCGCCTGGGCCTGGAACTGGGGGCGGACTTCACGAAGGTCAAATACCCCCGGAGCAAGGAGGCGATGGCCCACGCCGTCGAGTCGGCCGCCGACAACCGCGTCCTCCTGTCGGGCGGGTCGAAGACATCCGACCGCGACTTCCTCGAACTCGTCGAGGACTGCATGGACGTCGGCGTCTCCGGGCTCGCGGTCGGCCGCAACGTCTGGCAGCGCGAGGACCCCTACGCCATCCTCGATAAACTCGAAGGGGTCGTCTTCGAGGAGGCGACGGCCGACGACGTCCTGGAGGGGTAACGGATGAGCGCCGCACAGACGGAGCATCACGTCCGGCCCGTCGTCGAGGGGGAACCCCTCGCCGTGGGCGAAACAGTGGACATCAGAGACAGCGCGACCGGGGACGCCTTCGCCACGGTCGAGGTCGGCGACGAGGGGACCGTGACCGGCGCGCTGGCGGGCGCGGATGCCGCCCGGCGGTCCGTCCGGGAGACGGCCGTCGCGGGCCGTGCGGGCTGGTGTGAGCGCATCGCGGCCGACCTCCGCGACCGAAAGCCGGCGCTTGCGGACGCGCTGGTCCGGGAGTCCGGCGTGCCGGTGACGAGCGCCCGGGCGGAGGTCGCTGCGGCGGCCGAGCAGTTCGACCGGGTCGCCGACACCCTCAGGTCGCTCACCGGCAAGTACCGCACCTGGACGACCTCGACCCGCGAGGGGGACAACTCGCTGGTGGCGGCGGCCCCGCTGGGGGTCGTCCGCTGCCGACCGAGCGGCCGCGCGCCGCTCGCGAAGGCGGCGCTGCAGGTGGCCCCCGCGCTCGGTGCCGGCAACGCCGTCGTCCTCACGCCGCCGCCGACGGCCGCCGTGACCGTCTCGCTGTTCGCCGAGGCGGTCCGGGCGACGGTCCCGACCGGGGGCGTGGGTTTCGTCCCCACGACGGCCGACGCCGACGCCCCCGAAGCGCGGACGGCCGACGCGGTCCTCGCCGGGGAGCCCGACGGCGTCACGCGGTTCGAGCAGTGGCTCGGCGGCGGGACGGCGACGCTCGTCTTCCCCGACGCGGACCTCGACGCGGCCGCGACCGCGCTCACCGAGGGCGGTCCGAGTGCGGTCGACAGCCGACTCGCCGGCGCGGACTGTGTCATCGCCCACGAATCGGTGCAGGACGCCCTCGTCGAGCGCATCGACGAGCGCATGGCCGACTGGGTGGCAGGCGACCCCTTCGATGAGTCGACAGTCGTCGGCCCGCTGGCCGACGGCGCCACGGCCCGGCAGTTCGAGCGGCAGGTCGACGACGCCGTCGCCGCCGGAGCCAGACTGGTCCGCGGCGGCGAGGTCGACGGCCGCGTCTGCCAGCCGACCGTGCTCGCGGACGTGCCGCGGGAGTCGTCGCTGCGGCGCGAGCCGGTCGCCGGGCCGGTCGTTCCGGTGACGCCGTTCGGGTCGACGGCCACGGCGCTCCGCCTGGTGACCGAGACCGGGCCGGTCGGTCTCGCACGCGTGTTCACCGACCGCCACAGCCTTGCGATGGACGTGGCCGACGCCGTCGATGCGGGGCTCATCGAGATTTACGGGTCCGGCGCCGACGACGGGGGGACCCGACGCGTCGGACTCGACGCCGAAGCCGCCAGGGCCGCAATCAGTCGTCTGACGCGAACGAAGCGGGTGCGAACGCTATGATAGCTACTGTCACACTCAACCCGGCCGTCGACCAGACGGTCAGGACCGACCAGCCGCTCACGCCCGACGAGGTCATCCGGGTCGACGACGCCCAGTTCGACGCCGGCGGGAAGGGCATCAACGTCTCGAAGTACCTCACCGCGATGGGGACCGAGACGGTCGCGACCGGCGTGCTCGGCGGATTCCTCGGCCAGTTCGTCACCGAGCGGCTCGCGTCGGACGGCATCGACGCGCGCTTCGTCGACATCGACGGGACGACACGGCTCAACTCGACCGTCCTCGCGACCGACGGGGAGTACAAGCTCAACCAGCGCGGCCCGACGGTCTCGGCGGCCGAGGTCGGGGCCATCGTCGAGCGGCTGTCGTCGCTGTCGCCCGAGACGGTCGTCGTCGCCGGGAGCCTCCCACCGGGACTGGACACCGACGCCATCGACCGGCTCGCCGAGGCCGGCCCCTGGGAGACCGTCGTCGACGTCGACGGGCCGCTGCTGGCCGAGCTAGACGCCGAATACGCCCTCTGTAAACCGAACGCGCCGGAGCTGGAGGCGGCGACGGGCCTGTCGGTCACCGACGTCGATTCGGCCATCGACGCCGCACAGGCGCTTCGAAAACAGGGGTTCGACCGCGTCGTCGCGTCGCTGGGCGCCGACGGGGCCGTCCTCGTGAGCGAGAACGGCGTCGTCCACGAGCCGGCTATCGACTGCGAGGTCGTCGACACCGTGGGCGCGGGCGACGCGCTGCTCTCCGGGGTCCTGGCGGCCATCGACGCTGGCGCGGACGAGGCGACCGCCCTGCACACTGGCGTCGTCGCCGCCAGCGCCGCAGTGTCGACGCCGGGAACGGCCATCCCGGAGTTGCCCGAACCGAACGCGAGCGGCGTCGAACCGGTCTGAGATCCGATTTTCAGGGAGCGGTCATCCCGTGGATATCGCTGTCGCCGGCGACGAAGACGACGTTGTCCACCACGGCCGGCGACGCGGCTATCGGGCCGCCAGCCGGCAGCTCCCACTGGACGGTGCCGTCGCCAGCCGAGAGGATATACAGCTTGTTGTCGTTGCTGCCGACGTAGACGTTGCCGCCGGCGACCGACGGCGAAGAGCGCACGGTGTCGCCGGTACCGGTCGACCACTGGTGGGCCCCGTCGCCCGCAGCGAGTGCGGTGACGTCGGTCCCGTCGCCGACGTACACCGTGTCGCCGTCGACGGCGGGCGAGGTGTGGACCGGCGCGTCCGTCCCGTAGCGCCACCGCTCGGTCCCGTCAGACGTCGACAGGGCGACGACATCGCCCCCGTCGGTCCCGACGTAGACGGTCCCGTCAGCCACCGCCGGCGAGCCGATGACCGCGCCGCCGAGGTCGGCGGTCCACTGCTCGGTCCCGTCGCCCGCCGCCAGCGCGGTGACCGTCCCCCCGTCGTCGCCGACGTAGACGGTCCCGTCCGCCACTGCCGGCGTCGTCACTACCGCCCCGCCGGTGTCCGCGGACCACTGCTCGGTCCCGTCGGTCGCGACGGCGCTGACGGTGCCGCTGTCGCTGCCGACGTAGACGGTCCCGTCCGCGACCGTCGGCGAGGCCCGGACCGGCAGGCGGTCGACCAGCGGGTTGTCCGAGCCGCCCGCCTCGAAGCGCCACTCCTCGCTGCCGGTCCCGGCCGAGAGGGCGTACAGGTAGCCGTCGAAACTGCCGACGTAGACGGTCCCGTCCGCCACCGCCGGCGACGAGCGGACCAGGCCGTCGGTTTCGAAGCGCCACTGCCGGGCACCGTCGACGGCTGAGAGGGCGTGGACCGCGTTGTCGTTGCTCCCGACGTAGACGCTGCCGTCGACGACTGCCGGGGAGCTGAAGACCTGTGCCCCTGTCGAATACCCCCACTGGCTGATGACGTTCGTCGTCGGACCGGTCTCCTCGGCCGCCACGCCGGTGTTGGCGGCGTTGTGTCCGAACATCGGCCAGTGGCCGATGTCCGCGGGGATGGAGGGGTCGCCGGTCGGGGTCCGGTTTTCGGAATCGTTGGAACAGCCGGCCAGCGCGGCCGCCCCGGCCGCGCCGAGCGTCGCGAGATACCGTCGCCGCGTCTGTCGCCAGGGCATGGAGACCTGTTCCGTGGCACCCGAAATAAAGCCATTCGATACACGACGGCCGGACTCACCACGGGAACAGTGCGGAATACACGCCGAAAGTCAGGAATCGAAACGAAGGCCTCAGAGCCGCCAATAAAAGGTCTCCGTCTACCTGAACCCGCAATATGGTCTGGATTCGAGGCGTAAAATCGGTTGAAACGCGGGCGTTTCGGTGAACAGTCCTGAATCCGTGCTAGGGGTCTGGCATTTATATGTGGATACGGGGTGATGGAACGGATACGCGACGAACCAATGTCCACGCACGAACCCTCCACCACCCGACTACCCGCCCGCGCCGCCGACGTCGACGCCCTGGTCGGCAAGGCCCGGACCGCTGTCAGCGGCGCGGCCTTCTGGGCGAGCATCCCGCTCCCGCTCGTCATCCTCGCCGCCCTGCTCTCGGGCGTCGCCACGGCCGCCCCACTCGTCCTCGTTGCACTCGTCGTCCTGAACGTCTGCTGTGCCGCCATCGGCCACTCCTACACTCCCACCAGATGACACTCGAACACAGAACCGAGCAACGTCCCGCCAAGACCCGGCTGTTCTGCCCGGCCTGCGGCCACGAGAGCCCGCTCGACGGCGACTGGATCGGCGACGACCGGACGGCCAGGCGCCGCCTGCTGTGTCCCAGCTGTGGGGACCCCGTGGTCGACCAGCCACAGGTCTGACTCCACTCCGGGTGGTCGTCCCGACCGCCGGACACGAGAGTCCTCTCCCAACGACCGGCGATAGTTTCTATCAGGATAGAAGGGTAACTCGCGTCGTATCAGTTACCGTACCATCTAAATCAGATTTCGGACGTACGTGAGCGCGCGCTTCGACCCTTGCCGGACCCGTTCGAACGGCGGCGTCGACGACTGGTACTGGATGGCGTTTATGTTCCGGAGGACCTCGGCCTCGTTTTCGAGGCCCTGTCGGAGCGCATCCTTCTCGAAGGACATCTGCTGGTACTTGACGTTTCCGCGCTTCTGTTCCTCCCAGCTGCGGATGCGCGAGACGAACGTGAACCTGTCGTACCCCTCCGACGCGACGATGTGGGTGTGGCGGGACGTGCTCTCGGGCTGGTAGTCGTCGGCGGATTCGTCGGGCTTGGCCTCGATTATCACGATGTACTCGTCGTTGCCGATACCGAGCAACCGCTCGTTCTGGGCGCCCATGCTCGGCCGTGGCTCCAGTCCCCGTTTCTCGAACGACGCCACGATGTCGCCGAGCGAGTTCCAGTCGATGATATCGGCGGCAGTTATCTGCTCGGTATTCACACCCACACTTTTCCGGCCATCCATTTCAACCTGTGGTCCACCGGTGTAGACACCCGCAGACGCACAAATACGGGGAGTCACCTGCAGGCTGAGACGCCAGCCGAGCGCCGTGAGTAACGGGCGATGCCACGGTTGCGCTCGGGCCATGCGGGGGCGACTATGGAGGATTGGGCGACAGGTAGTATCAGATTTGCATATTAGTTCGAGTTCCGATACGACGGCCCGGCGGTCGGGCGGCCCGCGACAGTCAAGGCCGGGCGCCGCCCATCTCGACGCGGTCGTACTCGCCGGTCACCGCCTGAGCGTCCTCCGGCAGAAGCGCGACGACGAGGTGGTCGGGGAAGTCCGCGAAGTACTCGACCAGCGCGGCGATGCGGTCGGCGTCGATGGCCTCCAGCGAGTCGAGCACCATCACCGGCACCGTCTCGTGGACGTCGTGAACGAGATAGCCCGCCAGCGCGACGACGAGGCCGATGACCTCGCGTTCCGACTCCGAGAGGTGGCTCAGGGTGTCCTCGTAGACGACGTCATCGGCCGTCGCCCGGACCACGTGGAGGGCGAACTCGCTTTCGTCGTCCGCCACCGTGCGCTCGATCCACACCCGCTCGATGTTCTCGTACCCGAGCGCGGCCCGGACCGTCTCCATGTGGTCGTTGAACGTCTCGACCGCCGACCGTTCGAGCGATTCGACGCGGGTGCGGGCGCGTTCGAGTTCGCTCTCGCGCTCGTCGAGCCGCGACTCGATGTCCGTCAGTCGTGACTCCGCCTCCCGGACCGTCTCCAGTTCGGCCTCGACGGACGCTATCTGCTCTTCGAGCTGTCCGCGCTCGTACTCCAGCTCCGACCGGCGGCGGTACTGTTCGAGCAGGTCGCTCCCCCGAAGCCCCTCGGCGCTTTCCTCCAGCTCCTCGATGCGGTCGTGCAGCTCCTCGGCCCGGGTCGAAAGCTCCGCGACCGTCCCCTCGCGGTCGGCTATCTCGGCTTCGATGTCGTCCAGTTCGTCCTCCAGCGCCTCGCGCCGGTCGGTCGCCTCCCGACGGTCTGAGAGGTCTGCGCGCCTGGATTCGAGCGTCGAACGGAGCTCGTTGCGTTCGGCCCGCTTCTCGTCGACGACCGCCCGGAGGTCATCGAGCTGGTCGTCTATCGCCCCCCGGCCGACGGTCGTCCCGCAGGTCCAGCACTCGACTGTCTCGGTTGTGCTGTCCTCGACGCCCGGCAGCTCCCCGTCCCCGGTCACCTGTTCGTTGAACTCCACGATGGAGAGGAGGCTCGATATCGTGGTTTCGAGGTCCCGAACGCGGCGCTGCAGGCGCTCGATCTCGGCTTCGGCGCGGTCGGGGTCCACGTCCGGGACCGACAGCTCGTCCAGTTCGGCGCGCACCTCGTCGCGTTCCTCGCGCAGCGAGGCGACGGCGTCCCGCTGTGTCTCCAGCCGGTCCCGGACGCGCTCGTAGCTCCCTCGGACGTCCGTGAGCTCGTCGGCGGCGTCCTCGGCCCGTTCGACGGCCCCGGCGTCGGTCTCGGCGTCTTCTACGGCCGCCCGGACGGCGTCGAGCTCCTCGGTGGTGTCGGCGAGGGCCTCGCGGTGGTCGGCCAGCTGCCGTTCGAGTGGCGAGCGGCGTTCGGCCGTTCGCTCGGCCGCCGCCCGGTCCTCCCGGAGTGACTCGATGTCCCGCCGGGTCCGCCGTATGGTCGCCTCCAGTTCGTCCGTGTCGACGGGCGCCATGATGAACGACCGGAGCGCCTCGGTGTCGCCCCGCGCGACCGCTCTGCGGGCCGGGTTGTCGGCCAGCAGGCAGCCGTACTGGTCGACGAGCATCGCCTCGTCGGAATAGGGGTCCCCGCCCACGCGGACGGTCTCGCCGTCCCGCTCGAAGGTCCGGGTGTAGTCGGTGCCGTCGAGTTCCAGCGTCACCGAGCCCCGGTCGGCGTCGGCTTTCAGCGCCCCCGTAGAGCCGCCCAGCGCGGCGCCGATGGCCCGCAGGAGCGAGGTCCGGTTGGTCGCGTTCCGGCCGGCGAGAACGGTCACGCCCGGGGACAGGCGCACCGTCGCCGACTCGATACCGCCCAGGTTCTCGACGGTCACTGTCGTCTCTCTGTCCGTCATCGTTCACCGTGTCCGCTGTGTTGGGAGTTCACTGTCGATGGCCTCACTGGGTCTGGGCGTCCGTCTCGCAGTCACAGCCGCCCCGGTCGAGGAACCGCTCGACGGGGTAGCTCCCCCCGCAGTCCGCACAGGAGACGCGGACGACGGTGGTCACGTCGACGGAGCCACAGTGGAACCCGTCGGTGCCGTCCAGTCGCTCGATGGTCCGGCCGACGATACCCTGGCTCCGGGAGCGGGCCCACTCGATGGTCCCCTCGGCGTCGTCGACGGACAGCGAGCGCTCCCGGGCGGTGTCGACGCCGAGACACTCCCGGAAGTGGCTGCGGACCGTCTGGTAGGAGACGAAGTCGCGGTCGAGTTCGGCCGGGTCGACGCCGACGCGCGACAGCCAGGCCTCCGTCTCCGTCCGCACGCCCGCGCTGACGTCCTCGCCGGTGAGGTTCCGGTAGATGGAGGCGGCGTCCCGGAGCACGTCGGTGTCGGCCCCCTCCAGGGCCGCCTGGAGGACCGCCTCGTTCACGACGGTCTCCAGACGGCGGAGGCTGGCGCCGTCCGCCCGGCGCTCGCGCAACCGCTCGTCGAGGCCGTCGAGTCCGTACTTTCCGGCCGTTCGACCGAGCTTGCACGAGCAGGCCCCCGAGACGCGGTCGCCGTCGCTCATCGGTCGAGCGCGGCGGCGCGGTCGTACGCGTCGGGACATCCTATCACACCACCACGTTGCCTCTAGTCCCTACTTATGCGTTGTGTCGTTCCCAGGTGCGTACGACTGCGGTCCCCATCCGGCGATAGGACCGGCTTACTCGCCGGCGACCGACAGCACGACCGGTTTTCGAGCGCGCAGAACATCGCGCGCTGTCGCGTTCTTCGTAACATCGATACTGGTGTTAAATTTATCGTGTGCGAGGAACCGCCGGCATAACGCCCTTGAACCTGGTGGCGGTAGATAGTGTATGTCGAACGACAGTTCCGACGCGGAGACCGAGGAGTCACGGGAGCAGGGCGTCGAATTCGGGGAGCTGAACGCGGCGCTGGAGCAGGTAGAGTATCCGACGACACAGGAGCAGCTCTTGGCGGAGCACGGCGAGGAGACCCTGGACCTGGCCGACGGCGAGGTGACGCTCGCGAGCGTGCTCGCCGAGCAGGAGTCCGCCGAGGAGACGGACACCATTGAGTACGACTCCCCCGAGGCGGTCCGGCAGGCCGTTCTCAACATGGTCGGGGACCGCGCCGTCGGCCGGACCGACTACAGCGACCGCGGGGGGTCGCTCCCGGACGAGGACGGCGAGGCGGAGAGCGACCAGTCGCTGTAAGCGCCACCTCAGACCGGTCCTCCGCCGGCGAGTCCGGGCCCGGCGGTCGGTCCCAGATAGAGGAGCGAGGTCGGGTCCGGGAGATACCCCAGAACGACAGCGAGGAGGTACAGGAGCGCGACGAGCGCGAGCAGGAGGATGAGACCGATGAGGTACCAGTACGTGTCCTCGACGGTCGCTACGGGTGGGGCCGCCATACCGACACGTCGACCGGTCGGCCGAAAAGTATGTGCCAGTGATATTTCATCGGCGGGGAATAAGTGTCACTGATAATACTTTTCGGTGCCCGGCGCGTACATCGGACATGGCCGACGAACCCGTCCGTTCGGACGCCGGCACACAGCGGGACTGGGCCGACATGGAGACGCTTCTGGACGTGATGGTGAATCTCATCCCGATGGGGATTTTGCTGTTCTTCGTCGGGCTGTACACCGTGTTTCAGCCCTGGGAGTGGGACCCGGTGATGTTCGTGCTCATGCACTTTCTGACCCTGTTCCCGTTTCTCCTGTTGGCGCTGCTGACGTACGTCTCGGCGCAGGCCATCGCGGGCGCCGAAGCAGGGGAGTGACCGTCAGGCCGACTTGCCGGCGGCGGCCACTTCCCGGCGTTCGGGGGAGACACGCTTCGTCGCCGCGTCGTACGCCAACAGTCCCAGGTCGTCCAGCATCGGGAGATGGACGTGATGGAGGCGACAGCGGAGGGCCGCCGGGCACCCGACGGACTCGTCGCCGGTCCGTTCCGCCTCCCGTTCGAGGTGGACCGCGATGTCTTCGAGTGTCGTATCGACGCCGCCGGTCGCCGTGTCCAGCGACTCGATAACGAGCCGTCGCTGTCCGTCTGCGAGCAGGCGATGGCGTGTCGGTTCGTCGAGGTCGGAGAGGCTGTGGTGGGAGTTCATGTGTTCGGTTCCGGGGCGTCCGGTATCTCCACAAGTGCCAGGACAGAGTAATGTACTCGGCCTAAA